>JAISGJ010000084.1 GCA_031263105.1 Coriobacteriales bacterium | reverse complement strand
AGTCCACTGGACTGTCGCGCCATCCTCGCTGAAAACGCTGTGCGTTTTCCGGGCGCTCGGACCCAAAGATTCCTCGACTTCGCTACGCTGCGCTCGGAATGACAGTAGGGTGTGAACAGTAACACGGAGCTTGTAAAATATGTGCATGACATATATGTTGCATGGGCATTGCACATATTATATGGTATGATAAAAGCACATTGAATCGAAAGGAGCTAACGCAATGAACGGTGAAACCGTAAATCTCAGTATCCGCATGGACAAGAGCCTCAAAGAACAGGCTGACGGCCTTTTTTCCGAGTTGGGAATGAATATGACCACTGCGCTGAACGTCTTTGTGCGCCAGTCGGTACGACAAGGGAAGATCCCGTTTGAAATCGGGCTGAACAGACCGAACGCGGAGACGCTGGCGGCGATTCGCGAGATCGAGGAAATGCGGAGCGGCCTGATTCCAAGGCAGTCGATGTCCGTAGCTGACTTCGCTGAAGAGATGGGTGACTAACAGCGAAAGGTCTTTGTTTACGGAACCTGCGAGAGGCGGCAGGCCTCGAAGGCCCCCTCTGCGCCGGCGGATGCCACGACCACGCGCCGGCCCAGGGCCCGGGCGATGTCTGCGGCCTGCTTGTCGTCGAGCGTCAGGCCGTCGGGGTTGAAGAGGGCGCAGGGGAGGACGACGGTGCTGTGCGGCGAGGTCCCTTGCTCCTTCAGCTGGGCGACGACGTCCTGCGCGGTGAGAAGCCCGGTGACGTTCACGTTGCCGCCGAAGAAGCGGTTGCGTATGGCCCGGACCTCGGGGGTGTTGTGGGGGAAGGACGCGGTCACCAGCCGTCGCAAGGTCGGCGCGAAGGCCTCCCCGGTGACGAGGAGCAGATGTGCCCCTGAGCCCTCGGCCCCTGCGTTCCCCGCAGCCCCCGCATCTTCCGCAGCACCTCCGCCGCCTTCCGCGTGCCCCGTGCCCGTGCCCGTGCCCCCCTCGGCTTCCGCGCTCCCTGCGCCCTCCGCACGGCCCGTTCCTCTCGTATCGTCCGCCGCCGCTGCCTCCCACTCGTCCTCGAAGGCCCGGAGCATCCCGATGCCGTCCTCGAACTGGGGGTAGCCGTCGTAGTGCTCCGCAGGCGCAGGCGGTGCGCCCGCCAGCAGGTACCACTCGTCGGCCAGCTGGAAGCGCGTCGCGCCCTCCGCCTCGCGCGAGCGCTCCTGCCAAGGGGCGAGCTGCGCTATCACGCGCCGTGCGTCGTCAGGGCGAAACGCGGCCTGCAGGCGTGCGAAGCGGGTGTGGCCGTAGGGCACGACGCCCAAGGAGAGGATGCCGGGCCGCCGCGCGGCCCACCCCAGCGTCAGGTCGAGCTCGGCCCCGTCGTTGATGCCGGGCACGACTACCACCTGCGCGTGCGCCTCGATGCCGGCGTCGAGCAGCCGGTCGAGCACCTCGATGCCACGGGCGTGGTTCGCCCCTATGAGGCGGCGGCGCACGGCGGGACCGACGGCGTGCAGCGAGACATGGAGCGGCGAGAGGCGGTAGTCGACGATGCGCCGCACGTCGTCCTCGCCGAGGTTCGTCAGCGTCACGAAGTTGCCCTGCAAAAAGGAGAGGCGGTAGTCGTCGTCGCGCAGGTACAGCGAGGGGCGCATTCCCTTGGGCAGCATCGTCATAAAGCAGAAGACGCAGCTGTTGCGGCAGGTCATGAGCCCGTCGAACAGCGGGTCGGCGAAGGTGACGCCCCAGTCCTCCCCCAGGCCGCGCCTGAGCGTGTGCGCGGTCACGTGGGCATGGGGAGAAGTGCGGGCCGTCCCTGCATCCGCCCCCGCCCCACGGCCTGCGGCCGCCTTCGCCGCCCCGTCCGCCGCCGTCGCCTGCGGCCCCCCGCACGCCGTCAGATGCACCTCCGCGTCGCTGGCAAGCCACATCCAGTCGAGGACGTCGCGCGGCACCACGCCCTCGACGGACAGGACGCGCATGCCCGCGACGAGCCCGCCCTTCTCCCCCGGAGAGGCAGGATCGACGCCTGCGATCACCGCGCCGTGCGTGCCGGGCGGCTCGGTGGGGGCATAGGAGGCGGTGCAGCACAGCGGGGCCGTATCGGGGGACGGCCCCTCCCCGTCGCGTCCCTGCGCCTCCGCTTCCGGTGCCTGCTCCTGGGTCATCGGTCCCGCTTGGCACCTGTGAGGGCGTTGAGGATCACGGTGACGATGCTGATGACGAGGGATGCGAGGAAGGCCGAGCCGAAGCCTGCGATGACGAGGCTGACGCCGAAGAGCGCGCCTGCGAGCCACGCCGCCAGGTAGAGCAGGGCGGTGTTGACGACGAGGTAGAAGATGCCGAAGGTCAGTATGGTGAACGGCAGCGCGATTGCCTGGAGAAGCGGCTTGAGGGAGACGTTGATGAGCGCGAGGAAGAGCGCGAGGATGCCGATGGCAAGGTAGGGCGGGGAGGCGACGACGTCGATGCCGGGGACGAGCCAGAACGCGATGCCGGCGGCAACGGCACAGATAAGCCAACGTGCTACGAACTTCATACTTCTTTTCCTCGTTCCTGTATGTCTTCCAACAGCAGTTCTCTGAGCATCGGCATGGCAAAGGTCAGCTTGCCGCGCCCGGCAGGTGCTATCACTCCCTGCGAGATCAGACGGCGGCGATACGTCCCGACGTACTGGCTGCTCTCGCCCAGCCTCGCAGCGATATCTGCGACCCTGCTCTCACGTTCGTCCAGCGCCATTGCATGGAGAAAACGCCTCTCGACTTCCGACAGGTCGTTCAAGGTGGCGTTCAAGACCATGTTCCTCATGTCCTCACGGGAGTCGATGATCCCTGCCTCGGTGTCCTTCAGCGAGATCGTTTCCCTGTTCGACTGGTTGAAGGCATGGTAGCCGATAAGCTGGATGAGGAACGGCAGGCCGCTGGTGGCATTCGCGGCAGCCCTGAGCGCCCGGTCGTCGATGCTGCGCCCTGTGGCTTCGACGGTGTCCCTGATCAGTTGACGGGTCTCTGGCTGCTGGAGCGGGTCGAGCGTCCTCTGGAAGGCTCGCCGCATAAACGAGATCGAGTCCACCCGGAGCATCTGTACGACGTTTCCCGGAAGCCCGGCCATCAGAAGCGCGACGTTGCGCCTGTCTCTGACAAAGAACTGGAACACCGAGACAAACCGGATCAGATCCGGCTCTGTCGCCTTCACTTCGTCTACGGTGAACAGCAGGCCGACGTTTTGGGCATCGAGCGCGTCCAGATGGGATTCCATCTGTGCCCGCCATCCAAGCTGCTTTGGGGGCTGCAGTTCCCGCGCTGCGCCAAAGCCTCCAAGCGTCAACTCGGAAAGTCGGCTCGAAGGTTGCGCGGGCAAGAACTCTCTGCCGCTTTTCTCGACTTGGTCCATGAGGTCGAGAAGCATGTCGGGGCCTGCGGCAACCTGTGCGGCGATCCACCCCATGCCCTCTGCCGCAGAGGCGATATGTGAGAGCAGGACCGTTTTCCCGCTGCCGCGCGCACCCGTAAAAACGGTGGTTCTGTTGGGGTCGCCCGGACCGTTTTCCAAGCCTCTCAAAACGTCGGAGACCAGCTTCTTGCGCCCTGCAAGGTAAAGCGGCTCGCTGCCGAACACGGGGGTGAAGGGATTGTTGTACATCAGGGCTCCTTCGACGATTGCTCGTTTTATTCTTTCTTATTTCTTTTTACTTTGTTTTATTATCAGGCTCTTGCCCACAGGCTGTCAAGGGTGCATGAGGGACTACAAGCGAGCGCATTGAAGTGCCTGCTCGACGGCGATGATCTGGCCCTCCGGCGTGGATGCGCCTGCGGTTATCCCCACCACGGAGACGCCCTCGAACCATGCGGGCACAAGCTCGGATGCGTTCTCGACGTGATGGGTCCGTGGGCAGACCGCCTGGCAGAGCTGCGCGAGGCGGGTCGTGTTGCCCGAGTTCCGCCCGCCGACGACCACCATGGCGTCCACGCTGTCGGCCAGCTCGATGGCGGCCTCCTGGCGCTGCCGGGTCGCAAAGCAGATGGTGTTGCGCACGACAGGCGCGATGCCGCGTCCACGGAGCGCCTCGACGACCGCGTCGAGCACCTCGGCGGTCTGCGTGGTCTGCACGACGACCCCTATCATGCCCCCGCCGTCCTCGCTGCCGACTCCCTTGCGTCCGCCCCCGCCCCCCACAAGACCTGCGGGCAGGTCGGAGGGCCCCTGCACCACGATCGCGTCGCTTCCGGCGTAGGCCTGGATGCCCTCGACCTCGGGATGCCCCGGCTCGCCGACCACCACCACGCGGCAGCCCTGCTCGCGCAGATGCCGCGCCGCCGCCTGCGCCTTGGAGACATGCGGGCAGGTCGCATCGACGACCTGCAGCCCTCGGCTGCGCGCCCGTTCGATGGCCGCAGGGGCGACGCCGTGCGAGCGGATGACAAGAATGCCCTCGCCCACCTCCTCGACCCCGCGCACCTCCTCGACCCCGCGCCGCTGCAGCTCTCCCACGACCTGCGGGTTGTGGATGAGCGGCCCGAGGGTATGGACGGCGGCACCGCTCACACGCGCCGCATCCGCCGCGTCATCGACCAGCGACAAGGCACGTTCGACACCATAACAGGCACCGGCATATCGAGAGCGGACGATCTTCATAGGCACCATTATAGCCCTTCGCCCCGTCTCCCTTTCGTTCTCTTTTTGGCGAAGAAGGCAGGCGCAAAGCGTATTCGGATGTCGGGCGCTTCCTCAGACAACATGGCTTTGAGCATCGCCAAGGGTCTGGCTGCCGCTCGACACGAGCCAGCAGCTTTCGCGGCAGCCTTCGCGTTACAGGCACACGTGGTCACACCCTCCACAGACCCCCACTGCCATCCCGAGCCTGCCGAGGGATCCTCGGCCGCGCCAGCGGTCGACCGCAGGTCGAAGGACCCCCTGGCCTGCGGTTGGACACTGCGTGTCCAAAGATTCCTCGGCGGAGCTCGGAATGACAGTGGGGGTGTGCAGGCTGTGCGGGGGGATAGTTCTATTTTCATAAGTAAATAGGTTTAGTCGGGCGGAGGCGGGCGGATATGGTATGCTGCTGCTATGTTCAGCGTAAACATCATATGGTATATGTTCTTTGCCGGGGCGGGGAGCGGCCTGTCCTTCGTCGTCTTTTTCCTCGACAGCTTCGTCAGGTGCTTCAGGCCGCACCTCTACGCATCGTATCGTCCGCTCGTTGCGCCCGGGCACCTCGTCGGCATCGTCTGCGTCATATGCGGTGCGGTGTTTCTGGTCTTCGACCTCGGTCGTGTCGACCGGTTGCTCGAACTCCTTGTTGACCCGAGTGTGACGGTACTTGCCACAGGCGCTTGGTTCTTGGCTCTCTTTTTGGCGCTGACCGCCCTCCAGATGCTGCTGCGTCTGCGGTTCGCCGAACGTGTTCCCAAGGTCGTCCACATCGCGGTTCGCTGGGCAAGCGCCCTCAGTGCGCTTGCCGTGATGCTCTACGTCGGCCTCCTCCTGCAGGATCTGCGCTCGGTGCACTTCTGGAACTCCCCTCTGTTGCCGGCGATCCTCGTGCTCAGCTCGCTTTCCGGCGGGGTCGCGCTGCTGATGCTCATCAGCTTCTTCCGACAGGCGGACGGCGTGCCGCTCAGGCTGATGGCGCAGCTGTCGGGCACCCACCTTCCCCTCATTGTCTGCGAGTCGCTTCTGTTGGCGGCCTATGTGGCCCTTGCCCTCCACGGCTCCCCGGCGGCGGCCGAATCTGCTGCGGAACTGGTGTCCGGCGACTACCTTCTGCCGTTCTGGGGCGGAGTCGTCGCGTGCGGCATAGCAGTGCCCCTGGGCGTCGAGTGGCTGACCCATCGCAAGGCCACCTGGAGCCTGACGGCGGTCTACGCGCTCATGCTGCTGGCGGGCACACTGGCGATACGGTATTGTTTTCTCATGGTGGGGACGCATCCTGACGTGCAACTTGCCTCATCGCTGGCATTGTAGGCACGGCAAGGAGAGCGACCGCCCATGGACGACTTTGCAATCGACGAGAAGAGCGGGATTCCCGTCTGGGTGCAGCTGCGCAACCGCCTGCTCTTCCTCATCACCTCCGGCCATTACCAGGTCGGCGACCAGCTGCCCACGGTGCACAAGATGGCCGTCCTGCTCAAGATAAACTACAACACGGTCAACAAGGTCTACCAGAGCCTTGAGCGCGACGGCTACATCGTCTCCAAGCGCGGCCAGGGCACCTTCGTCACCGAATTCACGGATAGGGGAGACGGCACGCCCGGAAGCACGGCCGACCTTATCACCGACGAGTACCTCTCACGAATGAGGAGCCTGGGCCTTACCGCATCCGACATCACGGCTTTGGTCAAGGCCCGTCAGGCCCGTCTGGGCAGTTCGGGCACCAAGGGGACGAGGCAGACCGGCCGGAAGGCGGCACGCAATGCATGAGTGCCGCTTCCCCGATGACCCTAAAGGAAAGAGGTAAGCCGATGAGACCCAAGCACAGCCCCGGCATGTCGGCCTCCGCCGGGCCGCCCCAGGCGAGACGGAGCGACTTCAACCTCGCCGCCCCTCCGTCCCGAGGCAACCGGAAGGCCAGTCGCAACGGCATATACCTCATATACGCCGCCTTGTTCTGCGTCGTGTTCGCTGCCGTGCTGGCGCTCTTCTACCACAACATAACGGCCCTTGCGATCTTCGTGGCCCTTCTGGTGGCGCTGGTGGTGTCCAACATGGTCCATATCGCCATGGATTGGGAGAGGTGCGTGGTCATGCGCTTCGGTCGTCTCAACCGCACGGTCGGGCCGGGGCTCTTCCTCACGATACCGCTTGTCGAGTTCGTCGCCGCCCGCATCGACCAGCGCACCATGGCCACGCCCTTCAACGCCGAGGAGACGCTCACCTCCGACCTTGTGCCGGTGGACGTGGACGCCATCCTGTTCTGGATGGTCTGGGACCCGCAGAAGGCCTGCACCGAGGTCGAGGACTACCCCAACGCGGTCTCGTGGATAGCGCAGACCACCATGCGCAACGCCGTCGGCAGCCTGAGCATCGCCGAGCTTGCGACCCGTCGCGACCAGCTCGACAACGAGCTCCAGTCCATCATCGGCCAGAAGACCGAAGCCTGGGGCATCACGATCATCAGCGTCGAGATACGCGACATCCTCATCCCCAAGGAACTCCAGGATGCGATGTCCAAGGAGGCGCAGGCCGAGCGCGCCCGCAACGCACGCATCATCCTGGCGGAGGTCGAGCAGGACATCTCGGAGATGTTCGCCAACGCGGCCAAGGTCTACAACGCAGACGAGGTCGCCCTGCAACTGAGGACCATGAACCTGGTCTACGAGAGCGTCAAGGACAACGGCGGCGTCGTCGTGATGCCGAGCGCCTTCGGCGACGGCTTCAACACCCCCGCCGGCGACCTGGCAAAGAAGCTGGTGCAGTAGAATTTATCGAAAAACAATAAAATTGTATTGATAATCGAGATACCTTTTGGTATCGTAGGAACAGCGCTGCATGAGCAGGCTGGTTGCCGACGACAGGGCTTGCGGCACCAAGGAAGCACGAGAGCACAGGAGCATGGGAGCGAGGTGCCTATGTCGTGGAGCACGGACAGGTCGGTGACCCTGTCGCAGGTCTGTACCCGCATTATTATGCTGTTGGGCGTGCTGCTCGGCATCGCCCTGCCGTTCCTTTGCGTCGGCGGCTTCTTCGAGGGGCGCGCGTTCATCGCGGCACAGAACGCCCTGCTCGTCATGCCCGCATACTACGCGTTCTGCGTGCCTGCCTACACGGCGCTCGTCTCCCTCGACCGTCTGCTCGTCGCCGTCAGACGCGGCGAGGTGTTCAGTGCGCGCAACGTCCGCTACCTCCGCACCATATCCTGGGCGTGCTTCGCGGCGGCGGGCGTGCTGCTTGCAAGCAGTGCCGTCTCCCTCACCTTCTTTGCCCTCGCGATCATCGCCGCGTTCTTCGGCGTGGTGCTCCGCGTGGTGAAGAACCTGTTCGCCGCCGCCGTCGCGCTGCAAGACGAGAACGACCTCACCATCTAGGCAGGGAGCTGCATGGGAATCAGGCTGCACATAGACGTGATGATGGCAAAGCGCCGGATAAGCGCCGGCGAGCTTGCCGCACGCGTCGGCATCACTCCCGCCAACCTCTCGATACTGAAGAACGACAAGGCCAGGGCCGTCCGCTTCTCGACACTGGAGGCCCTGTGCCGCGAACTGGAGTGTCAACCGGGCGACCTCTTGGAGTACACGACGGACACGGACAAAGGAGCTGTTGCAGCTCGCCCCCCACTCGCAGCTCGCCCCCCACTGTCATTCCGAGCGGAGGGGCGAAGCCCCGCCGCCGAGGAACCTTCGACCGCGCAAGCGGCCGACCGTGGCCGGGAGGCGCCTCTGCCCGCAGCTCGCCCCCCACTGTCATTCCGAGCGGAGGGGCGAAGCCCCGCAGCCGAGGAACCTTC
>JAISGJ010000063.1 GCA_031263105.1 Coriobacteriales bacterium | reverse complement strand
CACCTTCCGGTCGCAGTCGACCGCTTACGCGGTCGAGGATCCCTCGACAGGC
The DNA here is from genome assembly GCA_031263105.1 of Coriobacteriales bacterium. Taxonomy (GTDB): domain Bacteria; phylum Actinomycetota; class Coriobacteriia; order Coriobacteriales; family UBA8131; genus JAISGJ01. The sequence continues at coordinate 41,652 of JAISGJ010000063.1, read as the reverse complement.
TCGGGATGACAGTGGGGCCCGAGGTGGCCCGAGGGGGCAGGGGGGGGGGGGGGGGGGCGGGCTCCGTAACGGGTGGAAGCCATGCCCCCGCACGCCCGGGGGGGGCGGGGGGGGGGGGGGGGGGGCGGCGCCGCCCGCGAACAGTAACTGGTGGACGCCTAGCCCCCGAACTCCTCGGGGGGGCGGTCGTGGGCAGCTGCGGCGCCTTGCTCGTCGGCGGCGCGGATGGCGGCGCGGCGCACCTTGCCGTTGACGGTCTTGGGCAGGGCCTCGACATAGGAGACGATGCGCGGGTACTTGTAAGGAGCGGTCCGCTCCTTCACCCAGCCCTGGAGCTCCCTGGTGAGCCCGTCGTCTCCCTCAAAGCCCGGCGCCGGCACGACGGTCGCCTTGACCGCCGTGCCCCGCACCTCGTCGGGCACGCCGGTGACGGCGCATTCGCGCACGGCGGGATGCTCGAGCAGGACGCTCTCGATCTCGAAGGGGCCGATGCGGTAGCCGCTGGACTTTATCACGTCGTCGTTGCGGCCGACGTAGTAGAAGTACCCGTCCTCGTCCCTCCACGCGGTGTCCCCCGTGTGGTACCAGCCCCCGTACACCGCCTGGGAGGTCTTGTCGGGGTCGCGGTAGTACTCCAGCATGACGCCCGGCGGATAGGGCTGGTCGGGATCGCCGGTGTCGGTGCGGATGCATATCTCGCCCGTCTGGCCGACGGCGCACTCCCTGCCGTCCCCGTCGAGGATGCGGGTGTCGTACAGGGGCACAGGGCGGCCCATCGAGCCGGGCCGGGGGGTCATGTTCACCATGTTCGCGACCGTAAGGGGCGTCTCGGTCTGGCCGAAGCCGTCGAATATCCTAAGTCCCGTCAGCTTCTCCCAGTTCGCGAAGATGTCGGGGTTCAGCGCCTCGCCAGCCGCCACGCTGTACTCGAGGGAGGAGAGGTCGTAGCTCGCGGTGTCGCCCTGCATGATGATGCGGTACATCGTGGGCGGGCAGCAGAAGGTCGTGATGCGATAGCGCTTGATGAGCTCGCATATCTCGGCCGCGTCGAAGCGGTCGAAGTCGTAGGTGAACACGCAGGCCTCCATGAGCCACTGCCCGTAGAGCTTGCCCCAGACCGCCTTGCCCCAGCCGGTGTCCGCGATGGTGAAGTGGATGCCGCCATCGCTTCTCACGTTGTGCCAGTGCTTCGCGGTGCCGAGGTGCGCGAGCGAGTAGCTGGAGTCGTGGAGCACCATCTTGGGGTTGCCTGAGGTGCCGCTCGAGAAGTACATGATCATGGGGTCCGCGGCCTTGGTCTCGCGCGGCTCGAAGACGGGGCTTGCCTCGGTGACGCCGGCGTTGAAGTCGAGCCAGCCTTCGCGCCCGGCGCGGCGCGCACAGACGCCCTCGGGGCCCGAGAAGGGACTGCCGTCCTCCTCGCTCAGGCCGCCGCCCCCGCCGTTGACGAGGATGCGGGTCGCAAGCGTGGGGCACAGCGGCAGCGCGTCGTCGACGGTCTGGGCTATCGCGCCCACGTCGGTGCAGACGACCGTCCGTATCCCGGCGCTGTTGACACGGTACTCGAGGTCGTGCTCCTTGAGCATGAAGGTCGCAGGCACGACGACGGCGCCCAGCTTGTCGAGCGCCAGCGCCACGAACCAGAACTGGTAGTGGCGCCGCAGTATCACCAGGACGAGGTCGCCGTAACCGACCCCCTGCTCGGCAAGGAAGTTCGCGGTCTTGTCCGACCAGTGCTTCATGTCGCCGAAGGTGAAGGAGTGCTCCTCGCCCTCGGGGTTGCACCAGACCATAGCCGGGCGCTCGGGCTCGGCGGCGGCGATGTCGTCCACCACGTCGTAGGAGAAGTTGTAGTCTGCGGGGAATACGAGCGAGAGCTCCTGGAGGACGCCGTCTGCGTCATAGGACTCCCGCGCGTAGCGTTTGTGTATGTTCCTCATGTTCGACCCTTCGGGGCAGGGGGCGCGACGGGGCGCACCCGGGTTGTCAGACGGATGCAAAGGCACGGCGGCGCTTCTGGCACAAGGCGGGAAGCGCCTAGGGAATGTTGATGGCGCCCCCGTCTGCCGGGGCTGCCGGGAGGTCCTGAGGGGCCGGGAGGTCCTGGGGGGCCGGGGCCTCCTGCGGCTTGAGGACGACCGCGAGGAACACGCAGGGGCCGCCGCCGATGGCGATCATGCCGTGACCGCGCCCCGAGTCGTAATACAGGGTGTCGCCCGGCCCGAGCTCCTCGACGTGGCCCTCGAAGGCGAAGCGCATCCGACCGCTGATGACGTAGTCGAGCTCCTGGCCCCTGTGATAGGAGAGATGGATGGGCGCGTCCTGCTCCGCAGGGACATAGGGCGCGGTGACGATGAAGGGCTCGCAGAGCTTGTGGGAGAAGAAGGGCGCCTGGTGCAGGTACTCGAAGCCCTCGCGCCGCTTGATGGAGAGGCCCTCGCCCCCGCGCACCAGCTCGTAGCCCTTGAGGTGGGGGGCCTCGCCCGTGAGCAGCTCGACGACGTCGACGCCGAAGGCGGCGGCACACTTGTAGAGGAAGGTGAAGGAGGGGTCCTTCTCCCCCCTCTCCTGCGCGACGTACTCCTCGACGCTGCGACCGGTGGCCTCGGCCATGGCCTCAATGCCGAGGCCGAGGTCCTCGCGCAACGAGCGTATGCGGTTCGCGACCTCTTGGACGTTCGGCTCCATGGTTGCGGCGTTCCCTTCCCTTGGATGTGCGTTCGGTGTGAGTAGGTATGATACCAGATTGCGCGGGGCGCGAGGGCGGGAGGCCGCCGTGCGCCGCCGTGCGCCGACGACGCGAAACCTTGAACTCTACGACAATACTACCTATACTTATCATTACTGTAGAGTCAATGAGAGTAGAGGATTGTCGATGACTCAGGCTGATGCCCTGGCAAGGCTTAAGGAGATGGACGACGCGGGCACCTACATCCATCTGCGCCGGGAGCTCAGGCGGCTTTTCGGGGAGCCTGCGGCTGCCTTTGCCAAGACAGTGGAGCGGCTGGTGCAAAACGGGATTCTCGTCAGGGCGGCGCAAGGCGTGTATGTCTTTGCATACAGCAAGCGAATCGGCATCTCCACCTTGGAGTCGATCGCCCAGTACCTGCGCCGCTCGGAGTACAACTACCTCAGCTACGAAAGCGCGCTCGCGGAGCACGGCATCATCTCGCAGATCCCCTTCAACCTGATCACCGTTGCCACGACCGGGCGGGAGGGCCGCTTCGACACGCCCTACGGCACCGTCTCGTTCACCCATACCGCGACAAGCCCCGCAGAGATCGTCGCAAACACCATAGAGCGCCCTGCCCATCCGCTGCCCTTTGCCAATGCCCGTCTGGCACTGAAGAACCAGCGCAGCACGCATCGAAACCTCGAGTTGATCGACGGGGACTGGGAGGAGACCTGATGCCTGCACGCATGAGTTTCATGGAGCTTGCCACGCGGATCGCCGAAGAGCAGCATGCGCCCGCGCTGCTTCCGGTCATCCAAAAGGAACTCCTGCATTACGAGATACTCGCGGCCATGGAAAGGCACGGCTTTCTGGACAGGCTCGTCTTTCAGGGCGGAACCTCGCTTCGCCTGTGCTACGGGTCGATGCGCCTGAGCGAGGACCTCGATTTTGCGGGCGGCACGGATTTCGACGTGGGCTCCATGGCAACATTGCGGCATGTAGTGGAGACATCCGTCACCAAGCGCTATGACGTGCAGGCGACAGTCAAAGAGCCGAAACTGGTTGCGATTGAAAGCGGCCTCTCCGATGCGTCGGTGCAGGTCGAACGTTGGCAAATCCAAGTGGTAACCGTGGGAGGCAGGCCGGACATTCCGCATCAGCGCATCAAACTGGAGGTCGCGCTGGTTCCTGCCCACACGAAAGGCTTCCGTCCCCTGATTCGCAACTATGCGGATCTGCCGTCAAGTTACGAGAACATCCTGCTGCCGGTGGAGACGCCGGGCGAGCTGCTGGCGGACAAGCTGGTGTCCCTTGCAACCGCAAAGGCCGTCAGGTACCGGGACATTTGGGACCTGCGCTGGATCTCGCTCTACCCCCGAGCGGACTTCTCCGACGTCAGCGATTTGGTGACGCGCAAAGTCAGCGACTATCGTGTCACCGGCTTCAGGGCAAGAGCCGAGAGCATGTGCGAGAAACTGCCCGGCATCGTTGAGAGCGACGCCTTCCTCTTCAACATGCAGCGCTTCATTGAGCCGGAAACCCTCAATGAGACCGTCGCGAAGCCTGTCTTCCGCATGCATCTGGCCGACACGGTCAGGGAGCTCTACCGCGCCCATGTCCTGCCTGCGTGAGAACGAGGCGCAAAGGGACGCAGGCAGAATGAGGCAGCCTTCGTGCGGCTCCCAAACGGTGACAGGGGGACAGGGGGGACCGCGTGGGACAGACAAAGGGGACAGGCTGAGGTTCCGCGATTCTACGTTATAATGAGAATACGGCCTGACTCGCATTCAGGTGTGCGGGGTTTGTGTCCATGTGGGCAGCAAGTGCGCCGTTGCCGGACCTTGCAGGAAAGGAGTACGCAGATGACCGAGATGGTACTGAGCAAAAGCACATTGCAGGAGACGCTGCTTCACCTGATACCGACGGAGCGCGTCAAGCTGCGCGAGGACGGCGGGGTCATCAGCCTCACACCCGTGCGAGAGACAAGCAAGATGCGAGGTGTCGCCAGAGGCAGCAGCTTCACCACCGAGTCCCTGTTCGAGAGCCGTCGCGCCGACAGGAGCTTTGGCGAATGAACAGGTACGTCTTTGACGCCTGCGCCCTCATAGCCTTATTCAACGACGAGGACGGCGCGGATGTGATAGAGCGCCTTCTTGCGGATGCGGATGCAGGCGAATGCTCCATTACCATGAATAAGTTCAACCTGTTTGAAATCTACTATGGCTACCTTGTCGCAAACGGCGAGGAATTTGCAGAGGGCATCCTCGGCATGGTGAAGGACAGTGGCATATCCGTGTCTGACTGGTTCACCGACGAACTGATGCGCGAGGCAGGCAAGGCGAAACAGGCGCACAGGCGAATGTCGCTTGCGGACTCGATGGCGATAGCACAAGCAAGAATCGACGGAGCGACACTCGTTACATCCGACCACCACGAGCTTGATGCCGTTGAGCAAGCGGGGACGCTCAACTTCCTGTGGTTTCGGTAAAAACGTGACAGGGGGGCGTATAAACTGTCACGCATGACAGGCAGGGCAGACATCCTTCTGCCGCATTGCCGTGTGTGACAGTTTATACGCCCCCCTCACCCCTTGTCACACGTCCCCTTGTCACATCCAGGCGTTTATGAAAGCTGTCGCCACTCCCGGCGATGCAGCGTCGTATGTGATTATTCAGTGAACGAGATGCGCCACGTGCTCAACGAGAAGTTCACCAAACTTTCACGAGTGTAACGGGCAACACTCATCATGCATTTAATCATCACTGCCCTGATGCCAACATTATCGGCATCACAATTAAACCTATTATTATCACTAAAATAATATAGCGCTGAAAGAGAATCCAAAGTACCCTAAGAAGAAAGAACATCAAGCCGTCGTCTCTAACGTCCATACAGGCTTCCCTCAAGTCCATCCAAATCGTTATGAAAAACCATCGGAAAAATGTCTGATACCAAGTTTTTCTTTTCTTGCCAGAGACTATATAACCTCCGGGGTACTTAAAACCCCCTCCAAGATACTTCTTTGATAGTTCATTGATACGATAGATACACTCCCCGAGAGCATCCCTTGTCGGGCCCATGGCCCTTTCCTGGTAAAAATATGGTACCCAAAGCAAAATGCCGTTATTCCATTTAGCTTCAAGTCTCTCCTTTTCTTCGTTTAATTTTCCCAGATCAGAGAAAAGAGAATAACTCGCACTTAGAAATGCCCTCACATTTCTAATATTGCTTCGCTCTGATGCAAATATATCCGTATGCTCCTTTATAGTTTTAGATAGTTTCTCAACGTCACTTTCCCAAACTCCTGTAATGTCGAGAGAGTTTTCTTCATTCATACTTGCCGACAAAGGCAGTTCTCCTGAATATGGCATCCTTGGACCATACCGCGACTTTTCTTGAAACTTTAGCGTGTGTTCAAAAACTTTGGAACCGTTAAACCAAATCCGAATGTATTGGCCTTTTTCTATCAAACAATCATATGCCATGTTATAGGAATTCTCGTCCTTATCATACTGGCTACGATAAAGAATTTTGATTCTGGAATCGTCATATTCATATTTCGAACACCCCACGTAATCTCCAGTCATACCACCGACACCTTTTTCTTGGGCAATCAGAGCTGCCCTTGCAAATATTCTCTGTTCCCGTTCGGTGACATTGCTACTTCTCATAGTCTCATCTTCCTTTATGTTTCAGGCTTTCTCTATATGTGGAAAACCTGCTTGTGCAGACTAAGCGGAGAGTGTATGTGTTCAACTTTTGACAGGTTCACGCGTCGCATCTACGAATGGCGGCTCCTTCGCGATATCCGCCCTGCGTTTACGCTAGCGGAAGGTGACAGGAGTGAGCATATTATTTCGCCCAAATATGATGGTGATGCGGTATTTAAATACTTTTTTGCTATGCCGGATGCGGTCATCGTTGCAAAGTTAGAAGAAATCTCATAGTCATTTCTTGCAATTAATATAAGTTTGCCTCAAATTCTCTGTTGTCATTTAACGCCATCCTCCTAGCTTCTTGCCCCTAGCGCATTGCATTTCGTATAATCGTTTTATATGTGAACTTTGCCTTGGCTTCCTCATTCATGTTCTGTCGTTAATCCGCCGCCAGTCGAAACAAACCGCTCTTCCAAGCCATCGCTGTATGTCTTGTAAACCCGATATGCTTCTTCCACTTCACCGTTGCGGAAGAGCGTGACGGTAGGGAGCACCATATTCTCGTACATCAACCGATATATGCCTGCACTGTCCTCACGCCCGTCGATTATCGAAACCACCTGTGGAGCGACCTCGTAATAGCGACTTACGGCATCGGGGTGATTAACCCTTACGTATTCATCGCGAAAGCGCCTGAGTTCGGTCAGCTCGTAGCAGTCGTCATCGAAGCTCTCCTGCTGCGCCTGCATACAGGCTGAGGTCAAATAGCATCCGCCCGAGCTTGACTTCTTGTAATCCGAGCAGCGGTCATAGCTCTTGTAACAGGTATTGTCCCTTATGTAGCTGCTTATGGTCTGATTCGTCGCCCCGCATACCAAATTGCCTTTGTAGTGCGGACATTGCCCCATAATAACCTCCTAAATTCTGATTTTTGATCACCCAAAAAATGGACTGTCGAAGTCAATGCAGAGAATTCCTCCGAGCTCCTTTTCGCACTGGTGCCATTCCGATGTATCTGCCGGTGTAAACCCATTCTTAAGCACCAACGGCTCCTTAACTATTACAAGGTTGTACGGTGAGTTCCAGTGCCAATGGCTTTGCTTGCGAAAGACTTGACGATCCGGATCCGCAATCCGGTCAATAGTGAGAGAGACTTCTCCTGTTTGAATATCGATTATCATTGCGGCTCCATCAACGTCATAATCCTGACGAACAGACGGCAGGTTCATCCCCACCAGACAGCGCTTATCACATGATGGCTCAGAATCACGGACACCCCCATAACTTCGAAACATCATGTCATCCGACACAGACAGTTTTACCAGTGCTTCGCTCTTGCCGGTCGCAAAGTCCAAGAATACAGCCTGATATGGGTCATACTCATTCGTATCAGCATTCAACCTGCCGAAGCTGAGCAAGCCCAAGCTACCGTCATTGACCCACCAGCAAACCCCACTACCGCATACATCAAACACACGATGTGCCCCAGTCTGAACTTCGATGATCGTCGCCCCATGACCATGATGAGTGCGTGGCAGCAGGAGCCATCTGTTATCCGGGCTGAACGCTATCCTCTCATCTCCGTAGGCGTGGTCGAAAGAAGCCAAGCGGCGGATATCTTCGCTTGCCACATCTATCAGGCTGATATAACCACGGTCATCGCAATACTCAATCATCGCCAATGCTTTGCCATCTGTGGAGATATTCACACAATATGGACATATGCCATGCGCCATTAACCTGATGCCCTGAATCGACGAAATCGGAACTCTGCCGCAGCCATCGATTATCTCGATACTGGGCTCGTCCCGGTTAAGGCCAAGGTATCCGTATACAAAATAAGCTGTGCGTCGCGGCGCATCAATAAAACCGAGGCTACAGTTTTTCGAACCATCTCCAATCAGAGTCCCGTCCGCCGCAATCAGGCCGGAAGGCGCATGGGCAATTGCCTCATTGACCTGCGCTATTGTCCATTTATTTTGGGGGACTTCATCATCTACCCAATCATGTCCGCCAATCCAGGTGAAGGAATCGGCAGCAAGCGCAATCGGTGACAGGCTTCTACGCATGGGAGGCCGCATCTTTTCGATGAGCTGTTGCAAAGTGTTGCGTACAGATACTTCCCCAAAAGGCTCAGGCCGTACAGAAAGTCTGACTATCGAGCCTTTTGAGTCATCCTCATTCCAGACCTCCATGTTGATCCAGAGATCACCTTCGTAACCGCCCCCTGTCGATGCACCGCCATCGCCCTGCGCATCCGGAAGCTCCAACCCTTGACCAAATCCAAAAGCCTCCCACCACTTGGTTAGAACAACGTGTGGCTCGTAGCTGCTCTCAAAGCATAGCTGGGTGATTGGTGCCGACTGGCCTGACGAACCTCCGGTGGTAATCTTTACGCCTGATACTGGAGAGGCACATTCCAACAGCTTGCTATGATAGTCGTGCAGGGCATTATCGGTGTCTTCAGAAGAGATTCCCATGCTGTCGGACACGTCACCGATAGCCGCCATCAGCCATTTCGAGTCGTCGATGTCACCGGTAATCGTATTGCGGATGGGGCCGACCGCAAAGACAAAACTCAGCGTTCCTCCGGGGAATAATGCGTAAACCAAGTTGCCCTCGTTCTCGTAGATTCTGTTTAGCGTGGGCTTGAGGTTCGCATAGAGGTTGTGCTCACCAAGGCTTCGCAATAATGGAATAATCAACTCTGAGAAAAAATCATCGGTTGATATATTGTCCCAACGCAGCCAAATATTCGCCATTGCCCCTCCTCATATCCTACTGCTCAGTTTTCACCGTGCGTTCAAAAGAAGTAAAGCTGCCGCACCGCCTTGACGAATGTCTAAACCTTTGACTCGACCGACCGTTCGGTACGAGCTGTCTTCAATTGTTTCGCCTTTTATATAACCGATTGTTCTGTACGAGCTGTTTTCAACAGTTGTGCTCACAGTCAACCCTTCCTCTCTAGAAACGCCTAACTCTTTGGCAGACAAAACCGTTCCCAATCTATAACTCTCATTGCCGCTTGTGTTTCTCTTTAGTTTATCTAATTCATTACTCAATGTCTTTTGCTGCTTATATCGTTTCATTCGTTCACCCGGAAGCCTCACCGTCTGCGTCGTGTTTTTTTACTTTCTATGTCCTCGCTGTCATCGCCCGGATCGCCCTTTTTTGCGATTGAAAGTTCGTTGAGCTTTTTGAAGAACACCTCCCGATTGTGTTGGTCGAAATTGTGAGCTATCGAATCCAGCGGGCTCCTGTGTATACCTGATTCAATGGAATTTGTAATTTTCTTCATTAACGACATGTGATGACTCCCTTCAACTTGGAGAATCCTCCGTCAAAAAACACTTGTGCTACTGACTCATCGTACGGATGTTGATAGAATCGCTCAACGTGAAGGTCAAGGGGATTTATCCCAAGGCACCCTTTGGAAATCCCATCCGACAAATACCTTTTTATAGACATATGCCAGTTTCAAAGATTGACCTGTCTTGACATTTATTCTTATTTCAGAAGTTTCTTCATATATTCCATTTTCACATCTGATAAAACAGACGAAACCGCCGTCTCTCTCAATGGTGACCCTGCTGCCTGCTTGATAAAGTGCGTCTATGCGATGACCATCCACATATACGTCCCAAGGCCAAACAGTGCTCCGGTCGATTATCAAGCCTCCTTTTCTTCTCTCTATAATCAGTCTGCTGACTTGATTCGATTGTGCAACGTCGATAGGCATTTTTTAGCTTACTTCCGTTTCCAAGATTCTGACGACACCGATACATGACAGGGAGATAGAGAACAGGGCTTACGGCAATAAAATCCACCAAGCTGCTACTACAAAGAAAACCATAAATCCCAATGACACGAGTGCCCCAATACCAAAACCGGACTTGCGTATAAATCGATACAGGACATAGCAAAAAATTATTGCCGCTAGAACCGACCCAACACTGCCGAAGATTCTGACTATTCCTTCAATTCCCTCATTAAATCCAGGCTTTACTGCATTAAAGCCATCCATAACTGCATCGCCAGCCACATTAGCGAACTCATCAATCATATGTCCCTTCTATCCCTTTGGACTCAAAACCAACACCAAGCCGATACCTATGATAAATAAACCTAGAAATGAATTAGGCCAGCAAGCCCTAGAAAAAATATGCCACCAACAATAAGAATTGCTCCCAAAGCCAATCTATTAAAAGGCGACCCTGGGCGCCACACGCCCCAACCGAACCTAAACCCGCTTTTTACTGCATAACATAAAATTATACTTCCACCAGCTACAAGCAGTATTCCAAGTAGTACAATTGGGGATGCCTCTATTAAGCGGTCTATAAAATCTACGAAACCCATAGTTAAGCTCCTTTAAAATACGCTCGATTGTCGGACACGCTCGCGTAATCCCCCTTTAACGCCCGCAAAATCCAGTCTCACGTATTTCGTCTCGGACTCTATAATCCCCATCTTGTTTCATCTTCCATAGCTAGGCGGATGTGACATAGGCAAAATTGGCAACGCGAGTGTTACTTAAATTCTGGCAGTATTTTTAACGCAAGGAACCTGATGCGAGTATGTGCGATATGATGGTCTTCATGTCAACTATTTATGATTTCCTCAATAGCGCCTCTGCTTGTGCATATATATCGTTGACTTCCTTTGAATATCTCTCATATTGCCTATTATATTCAGCGAGTTCGACAGCATGCTTTTCCTTTGTTTTTGGCTTAAAATGAAGAAGATATACCAGAAGAAGTATTACTCCGGGGACAATCCATAGAGCGAAGCCGACTATTATTGCAATTATCATCCCACACCCGACGGAAGGTTCAGCTGGCTTGTCTGGTGCGTGAAGTCCGTTAAATCTCCCTTCTAAGGCTTTGAGCTGCGTATAGTTGGGCATATCGGTATCACGCTGAAAAGACAATTTTATATAATGTTCGGTCTCAGTAACAGAACGTACACTGTTCCCACCTGCTCCTTCGAGATGGGAATCTTTTATCTTCACTTCTTGCGTTGAAAATAGTTCCCATCCAAAACGTTGCTTTCTCTCTATTGCAGCTGTTTCAGAGGATGGTGAGACTGTAAAGCTGTCGTGTTCTTTCATTGCATATCCTTATCTTCTGCAAAGTATTATTTCCCAGTGACAATCGAACTCTGCTATTCCGTGCCCTTCCCTGTTTCACGTTTCCCAATGACAGCTCATTGGGTGACGTGAAACACCGAGGCAACCCATTTACAATGCGATTATGGATTGCTTCGCTCCGCTCGCCATTGACGTTCTATGGAATTTCCGGTGTGCCAAATTATTTACGCACATGGATTGTTGCAAAGACGTGGCTGTTTTACGATTTTTCTCGCCTGAATACTAGGTGGACTCTTGTATGCGCTAGCCACTTACCATCCGTTGTATATGGGAACACTATCGGATTTAGATATTCCCATCCCTCATTCGCTAGTTTATTTATTGCTTTCTCGATTTCTTCTACTGGACCCCAGCCTAGATGCATCATCTCAATATCTTCATGTTTATTGAATTGTTGCGGTGTAATCACTTTATATTCGTATTTCATAGTTCATCCCTCTTTTCTCTTAGCCCACTCTCAATATGTCTACCTTTTGACAGGGGTGTTCTGCGTCAGTTATTCGGGACACAGTCCTGCTTTTCTGCTCCGATCTGCCTCAATCGGGCAGTTTTCGCGCCGAATGCGCTTGCGTTCGCCGATTTTGTGGTACCATCGGTACGCTATCAAAAGGTAGACCTTTTGATAGCGCATCATCGCCTTCTCGCCATACGCAGCTCCCGCAGACGCCTGTAGAACGTGGCCTCCTTCAGGCCCGAGCGCGCAAGCAGCTCGGAGATCGGCAGCTCGCCGCGCTCCCATTCGCGCACCAAGGCGCCGAAGCCCTCGGGGGGCCTTGTGGCGGGACGGCCGAAGCGGACGCCGCGGGCACGGGCGGCGGCGATGCCCTCGGCCTGCCGCTTGCGGATGGACTCGCGCTCGCTGTGGGCGACGAACGAGAGCACCTGGAGCACGAGGTCGGCGATGAAGGTGCCCATCAGATCCTTGTCTTTGCGCGTATCTAAAAGCGGCATGTCGAGCACGGCGACGTCCACCCCGCGCTCCTTGGTGAGGAGCCGCCACTGCTCCTGCACCTCGCCGTAGTCCCTGCCGAGGCGGTCGATGCTGTGGACGTAGAGCAGGTCTCCCGCCCTCAGCCTCCGCACGAGGGACTTGTAGGCCTCCCTCTCGAAGTCCCTGCCGCTCTGCCTGTCGGTGAACACCCGCGCGAGCGGCACGCCGGCCTCCCTCATGGCGGCGAGCTGCCTGTCCGCGTTCTGATCCGCGCTCGACACGCGGACGTAGCCGTAGGTTCTCATGCGTCTGCTCCTTTCTCGAAAGAAGCAGATTGTCATATCTCGGCCTCCTGCCTGTGCGCTCTCGTCCTCGGCGCGATGATGTGCCGCGCTCCTTCGGCGGATGCCATGAGACACGGGGCATGGCGCAGCGAAGGGCATGGTGGTACAATAGGCAGCCTGGAGCGGGCCGGATGGTCGCGCGTCTTTTGGCCCCTTTGGGGCACGGAGGGCGTGAGGAAAGTCCGGACTCCACAGGGCAGGATGCCAGCTAACGGCTGGGCGGGGCGACCCGACGGAAAGTGCCACAGAAAAGAAAACTCTCCCCTTGCCCCCTCTGCTCAATGAGCGGAGGAGAGGCTCATATGTTGTGGGAGAAAAGCTGAAACGGTGCGGTAAGAGCGCACCAGCGTCGCGGTAACGCGGCGGCTTGGCAAACCCCATCCGGTGCAAGGGCGAATAGGAGCGCGAACGGTCGGCCCGGCCGGCGCTCGGGTTGCCCGCGAGAGGGCAGCGGCGACGCTGCTCCCAGATAAATGGCCATCTGAGACAGAATCCGGCTTACCCGCCCGCTCCAGGCCTCATCTGCACAGGAACACATCGCGCAAGCGGCGAAGTCGCAGCCAAGATCCTCACGCTCCATTCGCTGCGCTCATTACGCTCAGGATGACAGAGAGACGGCGACCCCTGCGTAGAGGGCGGCGGGGCCACAGAGCGCCCGCTCCAGGCCTCATCTGTGCAGGGGCGCTCAGCCGGTCTTGACGAGGGGGGCGTAGCCCTTGAGGAGCTTCTTGGTCTCGCCGCTGCGGGAGAAGAGGATGTGGAGGACGTCGCCGTCGACGGAGACGACCTCGCCGCTGCCGAAGGTCTTGTGGTCGACGGCGTCGCCGACGGCGAAGCCGACCGACTCCCGCTCCCGTTTGAGCGCGGCGTCCCGCTGCCCGCCTGCGGCACCGGCAGACGAGCCGCCCGCGCTGCCCGAGCCGAAGACGCGGCCGCCCTCCTGCTCCCGCAAGGTGCCGGAGCCGAAGGTTCCATGGCGGTCGCCGCGCTTCTCCCAACCGAGCCCCTGATAGCCGGCCGAGCCCACGCCGCTGAGACTGAGGTGCTCGCCTCCGATCTCGGCGACGAAGCGCGAACGGGGGTTCGCCCGCATGCTCCCGAAGAGGTTGCGCGTCTGGGCATGCGTGAGGTACAGCAGCTCGCGGGCGCGCGTGATGGCGACATAGGCAAGGCGCCGCTCCTCCTCCAGCCCCTCGGCCCCGTCCGAGGACGCAACGTGGGGGAACAGCGACTCCTCGAGCCCCGCCACGAACACCACGGGAAACTCGAGGCCCTTGGCCGAGTGTATCGTCATGAGGGCGAGGTAGTCGTCGCCGGCGACGAGGGAGTCGAGGTCGCTTCTGAGGGCGAGCCACTCCATGAAGCGGACGAGCAGGGGGGCGGCAGGGGCATCAAAAGGCCGCACCTCTCCCCCGCCCTCGGCCTCGACGGCGGCGGCCCCTCCGCCGGCCCCGGCCTCCTCGCCCTCCTCCTCATCCATATGGGCCTCTTCGAACTCCTGGGCGACGCCGAAGAACTCCTGGATGTTCTCGATGCGCCCGCGCGCCTCGTCGGTGCGCTCGGCCTGGAGGGCGTCCAGCAGGCCGCTCTTGGCGACGACCGTCTCGACGATGTCCCGCAGCCCGCCGCGATAGTGCTGCGCGTCCTGTGTCAGCTGGGAGAAGCGGGCAAGCGCCTCACAGGTCTGCGGCCTGAGACGGCCTTCGGCCACCGTCAGGTTCACGGCATCGAGGAAGCTGCATCGCTCCTCGCGGGCGAGCGCCTCGACCTGCTCGACGCTCGTCTTGCCGATCCCGCGCCTCGGCACGTTGACGACACGCTTGGCGGCGACCTCGTCGGCGGGGTTCACGACGAGCTTGAGGTAGGCCATGACGTCGCGTATCTCGGCGCGGTCGAAGAAACGGGTCCCTCCGACGATGCGGTAGGGGACGCCGGCACGCAGCAGCATGTCCTCCAGGGTCCGGGACTGGGCGTTCGTGCGATAGAACAGGGCGAAGTCGCGATACGGGCGGCCCTCACGGTGCAGGCGCTCTATCTCGGAGGCCACCCAACGGCCCTCGTCGCGCTCGTCGGAGGCCTGGTACAGGGCGACCTTCTCCCCCTTCCTGCCGTCCGTGAACAGGCGCTTGGGCTTGCGGCGCGCGTTGTTCGCGATGACGGCGTTCGCCGCCTCGAGGATGGTCTGGGTCGAGCGGTAGTTCTGCTCGAGCTTGACGACGGTCGCCTCGGGGTAGTCCCGTTCGAACTCGAGGATGTTGCGGAGGTCGGCCCCGCGCCAGGAGTAGATGGACTGGTCGTCGTCGCCGACGACCATGATGTTGTGATGGGCCGCCGCCAGAAGCCGCGCTATGGCGTACTGTGCGCGGTTCGTGTCCTGGTACTCGTCGATATGGAGGTAGCGGAAGCGCTCCTGATAGGCCGCAAGCACGTCGGCATGACGGCTCAGCAGCAGCCAGGCGTTCATCAGCAGGTCGTCGAAGTCCATCGCGCCGGCACGCCCCAGGCGCTCCTGCAGGAGCAGGTAGACGCGCGCGATGAGCCGCTCGTGGCCGTTGGATGCGCGGGCCTCGAAGTCCGCCGCGCCCACGAGCTCGTTCTTCGCGTTCGAGATGCGCTCGCGGACGACGTTGAGGGGAAGCTGCTTCGGGTCGATGTTCAGCTCGCCGAGGATGTCCTTCATCAGGCGCCGGGAGTCGCTCTCGTCGTATATCGTGAAGTCGCGCGGATAGCCGCAGCGCTCGGCGTCCGCCCGCAGCATGCGCACGCACATGGCGTGGAAGGTCGCGACCCACATCCCCCGCATGCCGCACGAGAGCAGGGCGCCCAGGCGTGCGCGCATCTCGGCAGCGGCCTTGTTCGTGAAGGTGATCGCCATGACCTGGTAGGGCGCGACCCCCTTGTCCTCGATGAGGTGGGCGATGCGGCAGGTGAGCACACGGGTCTTGCCGCTGCCCGCGCCCGCGAGCACCAGCAGGGGGCCCTCCGTGCAACAGACGGCGGCGCGCTGCTCGGTGTTCAGGGCCTCCAGGTCGACGGAGGCATTGGTGGAGGCATGGGCGGAGGCATTGGTGGAGGCGCCAGCGGAGGTGCCGGCGGGGGCGTCAGCGGGGGCGCTCGGCATCAGACGATCGTTTTCCCCACTGCGGCCGCAACGGTGCGAAGGTCCGCGAGCAGGGCCTTGAAGTCCTCGACGGTCAGCTGCTGGGAGGCGTCCGATTTGGCGTGGGGAGGGTCGGGGTGGACCTCGATCATGAGCGAGTCGCAGCCGGCGGCCACCGCCGCCTTCGCCAGCGCGGGCACGAGGTCCACCTGTCCGGCGGGATGTGAGACGTCCACGCAGACAGGCAGCAGCGAGCGCTTGTGGATGACCGGCACCGCAGAGATGTCGAGCGTGAAGCGCGTCGCGGTCTCGAAGGTGCGCAGGCCGCGCTCGCACAGCATGACGTTCGGGTTGCCGTCGGCCGTCAGGTACTCGGCCGCCGAGAGCCACTCGTCTATCGTCGCGGCCATCCCCCGTTTGAACAGGATGGGCTTGTGGTTCACGGCCGTCGCCGAGCCGATGCGCTTCAGGAGCTCGAAGTTCGCCATGTTGCGCGTGCCTATCTGCAAGGCGTCCACGTAAGACGACACCAGGTCCACGTGCGCGGTGTCCACGACCTCGGTAAGCGTCCCCAGGCCGTAGCGCGCACCGACCTCGGCCATGATCCTCAGGCCCTCGACCCCCATTCCTTGGAAGGAGTACGGGCTGCTCCGTGGTTTGAACGCCCCTCCGCGTATCCAGGTCAGACCCTCGCCCTTCAATGCGGAGGCGACCGTGTCGAGCTGCTCGGGCCCCTCGATGGAGCAGGGGCCCGCGAGCATGGTTATCGTGTCCTTCTTATGATAGGGAACGTAGGTCATCCTCGCATCTCCTTGCTCACCCGAAGGATGGCCTCATAGATCGCCCTGAGGTCGTCGCCGTACAGCGGCCCCTCGTTGAGGGCGGACACACGCTCGAATATCTCCTCCTCGCGCCGGGGGTCGAAGAGCCCCAGCTGCGCCTTCGGCTTGAGGGCCCGGATGGCGAGCGCATGCTCGGCGCGCTTGTTCAGCAGCCCTACCAGAGCCGCGTCCAGGGCGTCTATCTCGGCGCGCAGCCCCTCGATGGAGGAGAAGGCCTCGTCGTTCTCCCTGCTCCCAGTGCTCCCAGTGCCCTGGGCGTTACCTGCGCTCTTGGCGTTCTCAGGCATGGGCAATCCTTCCGTCACGTAGCAAAACACCATCATATCACTTATGGTAGGGCTCCCCGTTGATAATCTTGAAGGCACGGTACAGCTGCTCGAGCAGCACCACCCGTGCAAGGTTGTGGGGAAGGGTGAGCGGACCGAGGGACAAGAGCAGGTCCGCCTCCCGTTTAAGCCCTTCGTCGATGCCCCACGAGCCGCCTATGACGAAGCACAGCCCGCCATGGGCCTCGCCCTGCCTTTCGGCTACGAACGCGGCGAGCCCCTCGCTCGAAAGCTGCGCGCCCCCGCTGTCGAGCATGGCCGTGCAGGCGCCGGCCGGCAGCCTCCTGCGCAGCTGCGCGGCCTCCTCACGAAGCGCACGGCCCACGTCGTGCGACGAGCGTGCGCCCGTGTCAGGGACCTCGCATACCCGTATGCGCGCGTAACGTCCCAGGCGCCTCGCGTACTCCGCGCAGGCTGCGGCCCAGTAGTCCTCCTTGAGCCTGCCGACGGCGAGCAGGTCGATGTGCAGCCCCGCCATGCCCTCCCCTATCCCTCGACCTCGTCTTCCGAAAGGCGCACGCGGGTCACCGACTCCAAGGTCCAGTCGATGCCGCTTCCGATGGCCGCCCCAAGGAGCGCAGCAGGACGCAGGGAGCCCTGCTCGACGGAGCGCAGGGCGAGCCTGAGCTCGATGAGGCCGGGCGCGGTGCCCTCACGCACCTCCGGCGGACGGTCGAAGGCCTGCGTGAGGTCGTAGCGCTTCTCCTTCCCGCCCCTGACGACCGACATCTCGCCGCGCGCCCTCAGCGCATGCAGGGCCTCGTCAAGGCCTGCGCAGGTGAGGGCCTTCGAGGCGAGCAGCACCTCGTAGCCCTCGTGGACGTGCGTCGCCTGCAGGCCCTTCGCACGTGGGTCGACGTAGGAGACGCCGACGACGTCCAGGTCCCCGACGCCCGCCTCCTGCAGGCGGGCAAGCGCCTCGTCGCAGGGCAGGAAGGCGGTGAGCCAGACGTCGAAGCACTCCTCGAGGCCTCCTGTGCCGACCGGCAGGGCGGGGCCGGGCGCATAGCGCATATGGGCGTTGAAGCCCTGGCTCACCGCATAGGGGAGCTGCGCGCGCCGCACCATGCGCTCCATCGCGCGCACGACCTCGAGATGGGAGAGGAAGCGCAGGCGCCCCTGCTTGCGGTACCTGACCCTGAGCCTGAAGCGCACCTCAGCCACGGCACTCCCCTCCGAGGCGCACCTGCACGTCAAGCTCCGTGCAGACGCCGCAGGCGCTACAGCCGCCGAAGGAGCAGTCCCCGAGCGTCGCGGCCTCACGTGAGCGCGCAAGCTCCTCCTTGAGGAAGCCGACGGAGACGCCGCTGTGGATGTGGCCCCATGGCAGCGCCTCGTCAAGGGCGTAGTCCCGCTCGGCCAGGGCGGACAGGCCCAGGCCCGTGTGTGCGGCGGCGGCCTCCCACGGGACCTCGTCGAAGCGCTCGCTCCAGGCATCGAAGAGCGCGCCTTGGCGCCAGGCCTGCTCGACAAGGGCTGCGGCCTCCCGGCCCGCGCGGGAGAGCGCCGCCTCGATGCGGGAGGTCCCAGGGTCGTGCCAGCGCAGGTCGATGCCCTTGCTGAGGCCTGCCGACCGGAGCAGGGCGATGCGGCGCGCGACCTCGTCGCGGGCGAGCTGGCCTCCCCATTGAAAGGGCGTGTGGGGCTTGGGAACGAAGACGGCGACGCTGACGGTCATGCGCACCCCGCCGCGCCTGTTTGGCTCGACCGCGTCCTTTGCCGCTGCGAACGCACGGTTCGCAAGGGTGGCGATGCCCTGCACGTCGTCGTCGGTCTCGCCGGGCAGGCCTATCATGAAGTACAGCTTGCAGCGGCGCCAGCCCGCCTCCATGGCGCGCCTGACGGCATCGAGCAGGTCGTCCTCGGTGACGTTCTTGTTGATGGCGTCGCGCAGACGCTGGGTGCCCGCCTCGGGCGCAAAGGTCAGCCCCGCCTTCTTCTCCCCCGCCACCAGGCGCGCCATGTCGATGCCGAAGGCGTCCAGGCGCTGCGAGGGTATGCTGACGCCGACCCCTGTGCCTTCGAGGAGGCGGTTGAGGCGGCGGAGCACCTGCTCTATCTGCGAGTGGTCGGTCGTCGAAAGCGAGGTGAGGCTGACTTCGTCGAAGCCTGTGGCAGCGAGTCCCTGCGCAACGGCGGCGACGATGGTGTCGGCCGTCCGCTCGCGGACGGGACGGTAGGTCATCCCTGCCTGGCAGAAGCGGCAGCCCCTGCTGCAGCCGCGCAGCACCTCGACCGCAAGGCGGTCGTGGGCGACCTCGGCAAAGGGGACCACGGGGTCGCAGACCGAGGGGCAGGCGTCGAAGTCCGCCACGACGCGCTTGGTGACGACGGGCGGGGCCGCCGGGTGGCGGGGGACAAGGCCGGAGGAGGAGGGCGCATACAGGGAGGGGACGTACAGCCCCTCAAGGGAGGCGAGGGACAGGAGCAGGGCCTCGCGGGCGGCACGGGCCTCGCGGAGATCCTGGACCTCGCGGGACTCGCGGGCACCCTGGGCCTCGCGGGACTCGTGGGACTCGCGGGCGGCGCGGACGTCATGGCCCCCGCGGGCCCCGCCGCCCTCGAGCTGCGCACGATGGGCCGCGACGACCTCGGCTATGACCTCCTCGCCCTCGCCGACGACGAAGGCGTCGAAGAACGGCGCCAGCGGCTCGGGGTTGAACGCTCCCGGCCCGCCGCCGAGGACCAGGGGGTGGCGCGCGTCGCGCTCGGCGCTGTGCAGGGGCAGGCCCGCCAGGTCGAGCGCCTCGAGGATGTTCGTTGCCGCCAGCTCGTGGGGCAAGGTGACGCCCAACAGGTCGAACGAGGCGACGGGCGCAGTGCCCTCGAGCGTGAACAGGGGTATGCCCTCCGTGCGCATGAGGGCGATCATGTCGACCCAGGGCAGGTACACGCGCTCGGCCGCACAGCCGTCGAGGCCGTTTATGATGCTGTACAGGATGGCTATCGCCTGGTTCGACTGCCCCAGCTCGTAGGTGTCGGGATACAGCAGCGCCGCGCGGTAGGCTGCCTTGCGCGGCCGCGCCGCGCGGTACTCGTGGTCGAGGTAGCGGGAGGGCCGCTCGACCTTCGCCAGCAGCGGCTCTATCCTCTCCCACAAGGAGACGTCCTCGCTCAAGGGCGCACACCGGCCTTCGCGTCCGACGGCCCCGCGTCCGGCTGCTCGGTATCCGGCTGCCCCTCATCCGGCTGCCCCGCGTCCGACGGCCCCGCGTCCGGCTGCGACCGGCCCTGCGGGCGCGCGAGAAGGGAGCGCAGGTCCCCGCCCCTCTCGAAGTACTCCTGTGCCGCCGCGCCTATCGCCAAGGTGCCGGTATAGCCGACTCCCCCACGGACGGCCCAGCCCAGCACCGGCACCATGCCGACGAGCCGACGGGCCAACGTGCGGAAGCCGAGGCCCGAGAGCAGAAGGACGGCGAGCTCGTAGATGCGCTGGCGGTCGAACGCCACGTCATAGGCCGCCGCTATCCTGAGGAAGAGCCTCATCTGGTTCAAGGTCAGAAGCGGCATGTCGGCACCGGGGAGGAAGAAGACGGCCGCTATCGCCGCGTTCTGCAGGGCGACCGCCTGGACGGCGTTCCTCACGAACGGCCCGCGCACGAATCCGAGGGCGCGCGCCAGGGCAAGCTGCTCGTCCGGGAGCCTGCGGACGACCCAGGCCCCGAGCGCGTCGAACAGCCGCTCGAAGCGCCCCTGCGCCTTGGGCCCCGCCCCGCGCTCCGCGCCCTGCGCCCCGCGCCCCGCGCCCTGCACTGCCCCGCGCTCCTCCCGGGACGCCCTGCGCCCCGCCCCGCGCTCCTCCACGGTCACGATGGAGAGGGGGTCTATCTCGTTGTAGCGGTCGCGCGCAAGGCGCTGGAGGCGCACGGCGTCGAGCGTCACCACGGCGGCGGGCACCTGCTGCCTGAGCGCCTGGACGAGGAGCTGCCCTGTCACGGGGGCCTCGGCCGCCAGCACCACGGCGAGGGTGCTGTCTTCGGCGATGGGGGGCACGGCATCGAAATAGGGCGTCACCTCGACGGCGAGGTTGTCGGCCTGGGGGCGGAAGGCCTGCCGGGCAAAGGAGAGGAGCCCCGGGTCTATCGAGCTGTCCACGAGGACCGTGAGCCTGCACGGCTGTGCGCCCTGCTCCTCGACGAGGCCGATGGCCTCCAGAAGCCCCGAAGGGCTGACCGGGAGCGCACGCGCCCTTCGCTTCCTGGGGAGACGATGACTACTCATCGACGACCGCCTTCCTTGCAACCACGGCGCCTCATCTGGCCTTCCGTGCGGCGCGATGCGCCCAAATGGACATGAGCAGCCCCACTGCCATGAAGTTCGTGAGCATGAACGACGACCCGTAGCTCACGAAGGGGAGCGGGATGCCCGTGATGGGCATCAGCCCGCAGGTCATGCCGATGTTCTCCAGGACCTGGAACACCCACATGCCCACGCAGCCCATGACGATCAGGGTGCCGAAGGGGTCGTCCGCCTTCACGGCGACCCAGAGGCCGATGCCGACAAGCGCCGCGTACAGCCCCAGCAGAAGGACGCAGCCCATGAAGCCGAGCTCCTCCGCCAGCACGCAGAAGATGAAGTCCGTCGGTGCCTCGGGGAGGAAGCCGAGCGTCGACTGGGTCGCCTGGTGCAGGCCCTTCCCGAACATCCCCCCGGAGCCGATGGCTATCTTCGCCTGGGAGAGATTATACCCCACCCCGGTCGGGTCCAGGTCCTCGTCGAGGAAGACGAGCAGCCGGTTCATCTGGTAGTCCTTGAGCAGCACGTCGGAGCCGAACGCCTCGTCGAGGAAGGGGTCGAGCCAGATGACGAGGGCGACGGCGCCGGCCACGGCGACGAACGTGACGAGCAGCCACTTCCAGCTCGCCCCTCCTGCGAAGAGCACCGTGACGCCGATGGCGAAGAACACCAGGCCGGTCCCCATGTCGGGCTGCAGCATGACGGCCAGCAGCAGGGCCAAAAGGATGCCGAGGCACTTCAGGTACTCCTTGCCGGAGTCGAGCCTGCCGCGGTAGCGCGCGACGAGTGCCGCCATGACGACGATGGTCACTATCTTCGCCGTCTCGCCCGGCTGGAACCGCTGGCCGAACAGCTCTATCCAGCTTCGCGCCCCGTTGACCGTCACGCCGATGACGGGCAGCAGCGGGGAGAGGATGAGGAGGAAGTCGAGGACGAGCAGCGGCACGACGAGGACGGCGAGACGATGGTAGTCGACGCGCCAGAGCACGGCCCCGGCCACCACGCCGATCCCGACGCCCAGCAGCTGACGGTTGAAGGAGAAGCGCTCGCTGCCGACGGTCGCGCTGTTGACGACGAGCAGGCCGTAGGCGACCAACGCGACGAGCGCGAGCAGCAGCGGGAGGTTGACGACCGCAAGGACGCGCCGCACCGCCTTGCGTGCCACGCTCAAGGCGGCAGGGCCCTGGGGGGAGACTATCTTGGGCTGTACCGGCATGTCGTCCTCAGCGCTCCCGGCTTCCCTCGGTCACGACTATCTCCCCCGCATCGACCCCGTAGATCGCAGCGAGCGTGTGCTGGACGCCCAGCACCGCCGCCGACGAGCCGTCCCCGGCCTGCTCGACGAGACAGGCGACGCAGTATTTGGGCGCCTCGGCAGGGGCAAAGCCCACGAACCAGGAGAAGTCGGCCTGCGCGGCCGCGACCTCCGCCGTTCCCGTCTTTCCCGCCACCTGGACGGGCAGCAGGTCGAAGGCCCCTCCCGTCCGGGCGATGACGCGGCGCAGGCCGTCCTCGACACGGGCGATCGCCGCATCGTCGATGACGGGCTGCACCTCGCTCTCCTCGGGGGCGCCCGCGACGACGAGCTCCCCCTCGTCGTTGAGGACCCGGTGGAAGAGATGCGGCCTGAGCATCTTCCTGCGTGCGATGCCCGCATAGCCGTTCGCCAGCTGCAGGGGGGTGATGAGGAGGTCGCCCTGGCCGATGCTCATGTTGCTCATGTCCCCGGGCTGCCACTGTGCGCCCTCCGGCGTCGCCGAGAAGGCCGCGCGCTTCCAGTCGGCGTCCGGCACCCGCCCCTCCGCCTCGCCGGGAATGTCCACACCGGTCACGGACCCGAAGCCCCAGGTCTTGAGGAAGTCCTGGAGCTCGTCGGTCCGCTCCTCGTCGGAGGCCTCCTCCCAGCGCTCGTAGAACGCCGCCCCGACCTCGTAGAAGAACACGTCGCAGGACTGGTTGATCGCCTCTTCGAGGCCGAGGGTGCCATGGCCGCTGGGCCATATCCAGCACTTCTGCGGCCACTTCTCGCCGTAGCCCTCCCACAGGCCGGTGCAGGTCGCCTGCGTGCCTCCCCCGATGACGCCGTGCGCAAGCCCTGCAAGGGCCATGAACGCCTTGAAGGTGGACGCGGCGGGGTACAGCCCTGCGATGACCCGGTCGTTCAACGGATAGCCGGAACCCTCGCGGGTCAGCTCCTCCCAGAGCTCGTCGGAGATGCCGGTGGCCAGTTCGCCGGGGTCGTAGCTGGGGTAGCTCGACGAGGCGAGGACGCCCCCGTCCTCTATGTCGAGGCAGACGAGCGCCCCGGCGTTCGCGTGGACGAAGCCTTTCTGATGGGAGGAGACGAGCACCTCCCCGATGATGCGGTCGGTCGCCTTCTGGAGCTCGAGGTCGATGGTGAGGCAGACGTCCGAGCCGCCCTGCGGCGGCGACTCGCTGAGCAGGGCGACGGGGTTGCCCTCGACGTCGACGCGGTAGGTGCGCGTGCCGCGCGTGCCCTGCAGGACGCCCTCGAAGGCGAACTCCGCACCGCTCTTGCCGACGTAGTCGTCCCCCTCATAGGCGATGGAGGGGTTGGGAAGACGGAGGTCGGCCTCGGAGACCGGCCCGATGTAGCCCAGGGAATGGGCGGCGAGCCTGCCGTGGGGGTAGGTCCTGACCGTGCGCTCGACGACCTCCACCCCCGGGAATATCCGCTGGTGCTCCCGTATGAAGGCGACCATCTCCATCGACACGTCGGTGGCAAGGACCCGGTTCGCCTGCACGCCCAGGCTGTCGTTGCGCAGCTTGCCCCTCACCACGCCCTTCGGTATGCCGAGCACCAGCGAGAGAAGGCCCACGAGCACCGGGTCGTCCAGAGCGCTCTTGGGCGCCATCACGCACAGGAAGGGCCGGTTCCCGACGAGCACCTCGCCGTTCCTGTCGAGGATGCGCCCACGGGGGGCGGGAATGGACGCCTCGGAGGTCATGTTCTGCTCGGCCTGCCTCTGATAGGACGAGCCGGAGATCATCTGCAGGGACCAGAGCCTCATGGCGAGAGTGCCGAATATCCCTGCCACGACGATGCCGAGCGCATACAGGCGGCCATGCCGCTCCTTGCGCTCCTTCCTGGCGGCGACGTCGGGCTTGCGCACGTCGCCTCCGCCGACGCCGGCCGGCACGGCATGGCGTCCGAACCCTTCCCGCACAAACAGCCCCTTGCGCGCACGGCGGCGGAGGGCGCGCACGGCGAGCAGCGCGGAGAACACGACGACGAACGCCGCCGCAGCGATGACGGCTGTAAGGGCGACGGGATCCATGTCAGTCGAACTTGCCCTTGAGCGCCCCTGGGTTCTTCCTGCTGCGCTCCTCGACGAGATGCATGAGCAGGAACGTGACGAGGCCGAACACGCCCAGGTACAGGGCACCCGGCACCACGCGCATGCCAAGGGACAGCAGGAAGTCGGGGTCGTAGCCGAGGAGGGCGAGAAGGGCGGCATGGAGCAGCTCGCCGACGAAGGCCGCGAGCAGGAGGGCGAAGGCCCGGACGGGCCAGGCCTGCGAGACGAGGTCGCGGCCGAGCGAGCTTGTGCTGTAGCCCACAAGCGCACCGACGAAGGACAGGATGCCGAGCGGGCCTTGGGCCATGAGGTCGTACAGCAGGCCGAGCAGGAAGCCGAGCAGGGTCGAGCGGACGGTGTTGCAGCGCATCGCGTTAAGGATGACGAAGCCCAGGATGAAGTTCGGCACGGCGTCGAGGATCGCGATGTTGGGCGCAAGCATCAGCTGAAGGAGGAAGGCGACGAGGGCGCCTACGGCCGTGAACAGGGGGGGCGCAGAGGGCGCATCGGTGTTCATCGCCCCGCCTCCCCCCCGGACGCCTGGCCCTGGCCCACATCCTGGCCCTGCGCCGCGCCCTCGCCCTGGCCCTCGCCCTGCGCCGCGCCCTCGCCCTGGGCAGCGCCCTGTTCCGCATCCTGGCCCGCTCCCTGCGCCGCGCCCTGGCCCTGGGCGGACGCCTCTATCTCCGCCTCGCTGCCGATGAGGACGAGCACCTCCTCATAGGCCGCGACGCGCGTGATGGGCTTGACGGTGATGGTCTGATAGACGTCTGAGGGGACGCTGCTCACGGTCGCGACCTCGCCGATGGGAATGCCCTTGGGGTAGACGCCGCCGGCGCCCGAGGTTATGACGGCGTCGCCGGGCACGACCTCGATGCCGAGCGGGACGAAGTCGAGGTGCAGGATGCCGTCCACCGAGCCGGACAGCACGCCTTCGTCGCGCCCCGCCTGCAGGAAGGCGGAGACGCCGCTGCTCGCGTCCGTGATGAGGCGCACCACCGAGCTCGAGGGGGCGACGCTCTCGATCTGCCCGACGAGGCCGTTGACGCTCAGGACCGGCATGCCGACGGAAAGCCCCGCCGTGGAGCCCTTGTTGATGGTGAGCACCCGGTTCCACGAGTCGCTGCTCGTGCTGATGACGCGGGCACCGACGGAGGCGAGGTTGTAGGCGTCCTTGAGCTCGAGCAGCTCGGAGAGGCGCTCGTTCTCCTGCCGGTACTCCTCCATGCGTATCACCTGGGACTGAAGCTCCTCGTTCTGCGTGCGCAGGGCGTCCACGGTCATGGAGTCGGTCGCGACGTCCTCGAAGAAGCCCGCCAGCCCGGCAAGCGGGGCCGTGACGACCCCGCCGGCGCTCCTCAGCGGCATGGTGACGGTCTCTATCCCGGCCTTCACCCGATGGAGCGGCCCGGTCGCGCCCTCCCGCGCCCAAAGGGTCATGAGCGCCACCGAGAGCACGCAGAGAAGTATCAGGAGCACTCCCCCGGAGAGTCTGCGGGGCCTGTTCGGGACGAACGCCATCAGGGGCTATCGCTGCGTGTAGGAACGTTGGAGGGCGGCAGGGTTCTCGAGGGCCCGCGCACAGCCGACGACGACGTTCGTCATGGCGGTGTCCGACATCATGACCGGCACCTCGAGCTCGCGGGTCAGGAAGGAGTCGAGCATCTTGAGCTGGCCGCCGCCGCCTGTGAGCAGGACGCCGTTGCGGATGATGTCGGCGGCGAGGTCGGGGTCGGTCTCAAGGAAGGTCTCCTTGATGGCGATGAGGATGTCCTGCAGGGGGGCCTTGATGCCCTCGCGCACGTCCTCGGACTGGATGGTCTCGGTGCGCGGGAGGTTGCTCGTGAGGTCGCGCCCGGATATCTCCATATCGAGCTCGCCGGTCGAGATGGGCATGGCGGAGCCGATGGCCACCTTGATGTCCTCTGCGGTCCGTGCCCCGATGTTGAGCCCGTAGACCTCGCGGACATGACGGGCCACGGCCTCGTCGAACTCGTTGCCGGCTATGCGCAGGGAGCGAAAGGTCACGATGCCCCCGAGCGAGATGACCGCTATCTCCGTGGTGCCGCCGCCGATGTCGACGACCATCGAGCCCGTCGGCTCCTCGACGGGAAGCCCCGCCCCTATGGCGGCCGCCATGGGCTCCTCTATCAGGAAGGCCTGGCGCGCGCCCGCCTGGATGGTCGCCTCGAACACCGCGCGCTTCTCGACCGAGGTGACCCCGCAGGGTATGCAGATGACGATGCGGGGCTTGGGCTGCCACAGGCGCGTCTTGGGATTGGCCTTGCGGATGAAGTACGAGAGCATGGCCTCGGTGACGTCGTAGTCGGCTATCACGCCGTCCGACAAGGGGAGCTCGACCGAGATGTTGCCCGGGTTGCGCCCGATCATCGCACGGGCCTCCGTGCCGACCGACAGGACGCGGTTCGCCTCGTTGTCTATGGCGACGACCGAGGGCTCGTTCAAGACGATGCCCCTGCCTGCTATCGCGACCAGGGTATTGGCCGTGCCCAGGTCGATGGCCATGTCGTAGCTCCATTGGCTGAAGAGGTTATCGAAGAACGACATCGGCGCTCAGTCCCCCATGGTCCCGGCCCGGGCCGGGAAGAATATCCCTATCTCCCGCTCGGCCGAGGCGGGCGAGTCGGAGCCGTGCATGACGTTGGCGTCCATCACGAGGCCGAAGTCCCCTCTGATGGTGCCGGGGGCCGCCTCCTTGGGGTCGGTCGCCCCCATGAGCTTGCGCGCGACCGCGACCGCGCAGGGCCCGCTGACGACCATCTTCACCACCGGGCCCGAGGTGATATAGTCGATCAGGCCCTGGTAGAAGGGCTTTCCCTCATGCTCCACGTAGTTCTCCGCAGCCTGCTCGGGGGTGACCCTGCCGAGCTCGAGGCGCTCTATCGTCAAGCCGACACGCTCGATGCGTGCGACGATCTCGCCGATGTGCCCTCCGGCGACCGCGTCCGGCTTCAGCATGAGGTACGTTCTCTGCGACATGGCAGTCCTTTCTTGTCGTCTCTGGGATGTCATGGCTGTGGTGTCCCGCGGCCCCAGACAGCGCGGGAGGTCACAGGGTCGATGCGAACACCATCTCTATCCCGCTTATCTTCCACCCCAGGACGTCCCGCACGAGGTCGATGCGGTAATGGAGCATCCCCCCTTCGGCCAGCTTCGCGTCGACCAGCGCCTGGGACGCCATCGCCTTGGAGTCGATGCTCAGGATGCGCACGTCTGAGGTGCGCGCGACCCCGTCGAGCAGACGCGTGAACGTCGAGCGGTCCTCGGCGGCGGTGTCGATCCAGTAGCCCTCGACCGGCTCCGTGCCCGCATGGGCGGCGAAGAAGTCCGTGATGACCTTCTCCTGCGACGGTATGCCGACGCCTTGGGTGTACGCGGCGACGCCGGCCCCCAGCACGGCGACGAGCAGCACCAGGATCACGAGGAAGGCCCACAGCCCCGTATGGCGCAACTTGCGCTCCTTGCGCATCTGGCGCTTGCCTGTCGCGATGAGGTCGGCGTCGCTCAGCGTGAAGAAGCCCGTGTCCCCCGGATGCGGGATGGTGCCCACGCCCTGGCCGTATGCGCCCTCGGAGCCGATGGAGACCGGGACGGACGGGCCGGACGGGGACTGCACGGAAAGGTCGAGGCCCGCAAAGGGGTCGGCGGCCTCGGCCGGGGCGGGCGGGGCGGAGGCCTCCTCGGAGGCGGGGCCGACCGCCGTTCGCGCCTTCAGGTAGTCCTCCAGGCCCTCGCGCGTGAGCGCCGCGCCGCCCATGGCAAGCGCGCCCTCGAACGCGTCGAGCCCTTCCTGATGGCGCCCGGCGGCGACATAGGCCCGCGCGAGGCACTCCAGCAGGGTGCGCCTCGTGTCGTCGGCGACGGGGAAGTCGAGGACCGCGCGGTATGCCTCGACCGCGTCGTCGGGACGCCCCAGCACCATGAAGGTGGAGGCAAGGCCCGTCAGGGCCTTGACGGGGTTCGGGTTGCCCCCGTCGAGCGCGGCGTCCCGGAAGGCCATGCCGGCCTCGACGTGCTGGCCCAGCTTCGTGTAGGCGTTCCCCAGCCCCATGTGGGCGCGGTAGGGCGTCGCGTAGGTCGCGTCGGCCAGCGCCTTGTTGAAGCAGGTGATGGCGTCCTCGTGCGCCCCGATGCCGTTGAACGTGGTGCCGAGGTTCACCTGGATGCTCGTCTTCTCAGGGTACCCGTCGTCCTGGAGCGCCTTCTGGTAGCTGACGACGGCCTCCTTGAGGTTGCGCATCTTGATGAGGCAGTTGCCGATACGATGGTAGAGGAGGCCGGCATCGCCCGCCCCGAAGCCGTCCCAGTCCTCTTTCAGGCACCGATAGTAGCCCTTGAGCGCCTGGGGATAGTCTCCCGCATTGTAGGAAACGGTCGCCTGATCGTAGTGTGTGCTCTTCAACCTGCGTCCTCTGATTCCTCTGGTCCCTCAGTCACCGTTCTCTATGGCAATGGAGCGTATCTCGTCGCCCTTCTCCAGCGAATGTATCACAGCGACGGACGCATCGTCGACAGGATCCCCGAATACTGTGTAGTTCCCGTCAAGAAAGGACTGCGTGCCGAGGCAGAAGTAGAACTGCGACCCGGCGGAGTCGGGCTGTTGCGAGCGGGCCATCGCGAGGGTGCCGTCCTTGTGCGTGTTGTGGGGGTTGACCGTCCACTCGCCCTTGATCTGGTAGCCGGGGCCGCCGGTGCCCGGAGGCGGATAGGTGCCGCCCGCCCGCACCTGCTCGCAGGTCAGCTCGCGGGTGTTGGGGCAGCCTCCCTGGATGACGAAGTTCGGTTCGTGGCGATGGAACTTCAGCCCGTCGTAGAAGCCCTTGCGCGCCAACTCGACGAAGTTCGCGACATGGATGGGCGCATCCTTGCCGGCAAGCTTGACGCGTATGGTGCCCTTGCCGGTCTCGATGACGGCGACCTCGTCGCCATTCGGCTGGTACTGTGGCGTATAGACTCCCATATGTCCTCCTGATCGATACCGGCTGTCGGTCTGGCGCCCTCTGTAGGATTCGAACCTACGGCCTTCTGCTCCGGAGGCAGACGCTCTATCCCCTGAGCTAAGAGGGCGCGCGCATATGCCTGAAACGGCACAGAAGCATTCTACACCAGTTCGCCGCAGAATGCCTCTTCGAGCCGCGCAGGCTTGCCGCTATGGAGGAGGCGGGTTACAGGTCACACCCCCCGCTGTCATTCCGAGCCTGCCGAGGAATCCTCGACCGCGCCAGCGGTCGACCGCAGGTCGAAGGGCCCTGCGACCTGCCGTTGGACACTGCGTGTCCAAGGATTCCTCGGCGGGGCTCGGAATGACAGTGGGGTGTGACCTCAGTAACAACTGAGGTGGTAACAGGAGGAGGCGCCTAAGGCTCGGTTATGGCCGAGAAGGCGCAGGCGTCGACGCAGGAGCCGCATTCGATGCAGGAATCCGGGTCGTTGAGGGTCGCAATGGCGTCGCACATCTCGATGAGCTCGAGAGGGCAACTGTCGACGCAGGTCCCGCACCCGGTACAGATGTCACTGTCTATGGAAACAGCCATGTCCTGATCCTCCTTCTTCTGCCCTTTTGGGGAGTGCCGATTCATTCATTGCACACCATCTGGCGGCCAATTTGCCCCTGCTCTGCGTTGGAGACGACAGACAGTACGTCCAGTAGTGTCTGTCGTCTCCGCCTTGAGCAGAGGCAAATTGACTCGCCATCTGGCGCACAATGAATGAATCGGCACTCCCCTAGCGGACAGAACGTTTAAATTGTTCCAGCATTCCTGATAAACTATACGCAAAGGCACACAAAGACGCTGCCCGGCACTAACTGAGCCTGCCCATAGTATCGGTCAACGGCGTCTTCCGAAGGAAGGACGACAGGAACGTCTGTATGGACGGGCATGAGAACGTGAGGATAACGGCGCTTGCCTATGGCGGCGAGGGCATCGCCCGCCGCAAGGACGGCAAGGTCGTCCTCGTCGAGGCGACGGCCGTCGGCGACCTCGTCCGTGTGCGGACGACCGACGAGCGCAGGAAGGTCGCCCGTGCCCGGATAGAGGAGGTCGTCGAGGCCTCCCCCGAGCGCGTCGATGCGCGCTGCCCGTACCACGCACAGTGCGGGGGCTGCGGGCTGCAGCACCTGTCCTATGCGGCCCAGCTGCGCCACAAGCGGGCCTTCGTCGTCGAGGCCCTGGAGCGCATCGGGCGCATCGACGACGCCGAGGGGCTGGTGGCGAACACGGTCGCCTCGCCCGTCGTATGGGGCTACCGCAACAAGGTGGAGCTGGAGCCCTGCCGCGTGAAGGGGAAGCTGGCCCTGGGACTCCACGCGAAGGGCGCCGGCGAGGTCGTCCCGATACAGCGCTGCCTGCTCCTCCCTGCGGGCCACGAGGGGCTGCCCTCCCGGCTTGCCGGGGCCCTGGGCTTCGCCCTGAAGGACGCCGACGCCCCCCTGAGGCGTGTCGGCGTGCGCGTCTCGCGCACGAGCGGCGACGTGGAGCTCGCACTCTGGACGGAGCCTGGCCCCTGCAACCGCAGCTTCGTCGCAAAGGTGCTCGCCGACGCCCTGAAGGCCACGAGCCTCGTCCGGGTCCTCGCTGCGGGGGACAAGGGAAGGCGCGAGGTGAAGAACGTCGAGGTCCTGTCAGGGAGGGGGCACTGGAGGGAGGACGTCGGGGGCCTCCGCTACCGCGTGAGCGCGCCCTCGTTCTTCCAGGTGAACAGCGCCGTGTCCGGCACCCTCGTCGCAGAGGTGCTCGAAGGCCTGGGGGAGGACACGGCGCGCGTCGCCGACCTCTACAGCGGGGTCGGAACCTTCACCTTGCCGCTCGCACGGCATGCCCGCACGCTCGATGCCGTCGAGACGGCGGGAAGCAGCATCCGCGACCTGCGACGCAACCTCTCCGCCCACGGCTTGGACGCCGAGGTGCATGCAGGAAGCGTCGAGTGGGTGCTTCCCAAGCTTGGCAAAAAGGACGGCATCGTCGTGGACCCCCCGCGCAGCGGCCTCGGCCCCGACGCGCTCGATGCCCTCGCCGATGCCGCCCCGCGCACCGTCGTCTATGTGTCATGCGACCCCGCGACGCTCGCCCGCGACGTGCAGCGGCTCGCCGCACGGGGCTACCGCCTCGTGAAGGCCGTGCCCCTCGACCTCTTCCCCCAGACCTGGCACGTGGAGACCGTCGCACGGCTCGTCGCACCATTGCAAAAGGCCCAGTGCTCCGTTAAGTACTGAGAAGCGGCGGAGCCGCGCCGCACGGCTGAGGGAGGTCACGCCCAGCACGACCAAGGCCAGCGCGGCTAGGAGCGCTGCGGCCAGGGTCGGCAGCGGGGAGTCGCCGGTGGCGGGGAGGGCGCTTCCGCCCTTGTCGCCGTTGACATCGCCGCCGGTGCCGCCGCCGGCGCCGCCGGTGCCGTTGGTGCCGTTGCCGTTGGTGCCGTCGCCGCCCTTGCCGCCGCTGTCGCTGTCGCCGTTGCTGTCGCCGTTGCCGCCGGCGCCGTTGCCGCCGCCGTTGCTGTCGCCGCCGCCGTTGCTGTCGCCGCCGCCGTCGTCACTGCCGTCCGCCTGCGTCACGAAGCTCTGTGCGGAGCCGCCCGAAGGCTCGATGCCCAGCACGGCGGTCCTGAAGCCGGAGGCCTCCACGGTGTAGGCGGCCCCGTGGGCGAGCCCCGAGTAGGCGACGGTGTAGACGGCACCGTCTGCGCTCCACGTCCCTGCGCCGAGCGTCACGGCCTGCCCTGAGACGGGGCGCAGCACGACCGTGCCCGCAAACACGTCCATCGGGACGCTGAAGGCCAGCACCAAGGCGCCCTCCGTGGCAGCGCCCGCACCGGAGGGGGAGGCCGACGCCAAGGCGGGCGCGGCAAGCGTCGCTGCCACAGGGCCTGCCGAACGTCCGTAGGAGAACTCGAAGCCCACGGGGCCCGCCATAAGGCCGACCGAGCCGCTCGCGGCCTCCGGCAGCCACAGGCACACCCGCCCGGAGCCGTCGGTGGCCACGTCCCGTATCCCGTAGACGCCGCCCGTGGGGTCAGGGGTCGCCTCGCAGGGCACCCCGTCGATGATGCCGGCGGTGACGGCCGCCTGGGCCCCTGCGGTCCCGGAGCCGAGCACAAGCGTGTTGGGATAGACCCGCACAGGCGATGCAGCGGAGTTCCTCACCTCGACGGACGCCGGGTTCCCGTATGCCATCGCACCGTGCCCCGCCTGAATGGAGCCGCCGTCCACGACGATGGAGGCGGCGCAGCTTTCGCCGGGGCCGTTTCCGATGTCCTGCGATCCTTCGATGCGAGAGGATGCATGCACCGTGCCGCCCGTGAGCCGTATGCCGCCCGCCTGGCTGCCGCCCACCCAGCTCAAGCCCGCGCCGCCGCCTATGCCCGCGCCGCCGCCTATGCCCGACAGGTCGACGGCACCGCCTGTGGCGGCAACAGTGCCGCCGGATATCGCTATGTCGCCGGCCTGGCTGCCGGAGCCGCCGCCTATGCCCGCGCCGCCCAAAGCGCTGCCAGCGGCCGTGACCTCGCCGCCGGATATCGCTATGTCGCCGGCCTCACTGTCGAAGAATCCGCCTCCTATGCCCGCGCCGCCGCCGACGTCCTTGTCTTTGGATGCGCCGCCGACGGCCACGACCACGCCGCCCGATATCGCTATGTCGCCGACAGGGCTTTGGGCGCCGCCCCCTATGCCCGCGCCGCCGATCCAGGCGCCCGTGGCCGTGACGGTGCCGCCGGATACCTCGACGACGTGCGCCGGGCTGTGGGCATATCCGCCCCCTATGCCCGCGCCGCCGCCGCCCGTGGCCGTGACGGTGCCGCCGGAGATCGCTATGTCGCCCACCTCGCTGCCTTCGAAACCGCCCCCTATGCCGGCGCCATGACGGCCTCCGGTCGCGACGACGGTGCCGCCGGATACCTCGACGACGCGCACGCCGCTCTCGACGCCGCATCCTATGCCCGCGCCGCCGCCCGCGCCGCCCACAGCCGTGACGGTGCCGCCGGATATCTCGATGAGGTCCACCCCGCTTTGATAGCCGCCCCCTATGCCCGCGCCGCCGCCCTCGCCGCCCACAGCCGTGACGGTGCCGCCGGATATCTCGATGCGCTCGACGTCTCCCGGCGCCCCGGTTCTGTCCCCGGCCCCTATGCCCGCCCCGTAGAGGCCGCCGGCCTTGGCCGTGAGGGTCTGGCCCTCGTCCTTTGCCGTTATGGCAAGGCTTGACAGGCCCCAGAGCTGGAGCCCTGCATAGCCGTCCCCGCTCTCCAGCACGTTCTCGCCCACCAACGTGAGCGCGAGCGAGCCGCCTTCCACATTAAGGGCCGCAGCGCCGGCTGCGCCCGACACATCGATCGAGACGCCGCTGAGCGTCAAGGCGGCCGCCACGCCGACGGCCACGGCTATCCTGTCCGACGTGGCCGAGCCGCTCGCCATGGATATGGTCAGTGGCATGGAGGTCTGTATCGTGAGGACGCCGCCCGAGTAGCTGTAGTCCACGCCCTCCGCGCCGCCCGTCACCGTGAAGGCGCCCGTGGCCAGCGGCCCAATGAGGCCGGACGTCCCGGGGCCTCCCTGTGCCAAAGCAGCCTCGACGTCCCCTGCGACCGGCACCGGAGCCTCCGCAGCTGCCGCGCTCCCCGGCCTCCCCCATCCCCCGAAGGCGGATGCCGCAAGACAGAGCACCAGAGCCGCCAAGGCAGCCCTGTGCGCCGTGCGCCTCAGGCCTCTCCCGTATCCCATTCTCGCCCCTTCGTCTCGTCTGTGCCAAAGCGCGTCCCAACATGAAGCGGCGCAAAGCCATGTCTTGCATGTCTTCCGCAGTATAGCAGACCAGGCACGCGATTCCGTGACCAGGGAAGCGCCGGGGCGCCAGAAACGTCGTCCTGCCTGTCATCGCGGACAGGCCCTGCGGCGGGGGTGCGGCGGGCAGGGCCTGCGCGTTACGGGCCGCTCCCCCCCACTGTCATTCCGAGGGCAGGGGCGCCAGCCCCGGAACCGAGGAATCTTTGAGCGCCTTAGCGCTCAGCCGGGCCGGTTGGCCGCTTCGCAGCCAAAGGTTCCTCACGCTCGGGCTTCGCCCTCGGTTCGGAATGACAGTGGGGTGCGACGGGCAGGGCCTGTGACAGGGGTGCGACGGGCAGGGCCTGCGGCGGGGGTGCGGCTGGTGGGCCCTGCGGCGGGGGTGCGACGGGCAGGCCCTGCGGCGGGGGTGCGGCGAGTAGGCCCTGTGCTGTGTGCCGTTCGCCCGGGCGAACGGGCGATTGCGGCAACTGCGCCCAAAGGATAGAATTGGCTGGAATGTCATAGCACGAGTGAGGTTAAACGCTATCATTTTAGGAGCATATAACCTCCGAATCGGACTGTCGGCACATGCACGAAGAGAGGGGCCCTACCATGCACACGCACATGTCGAGACCTTCGAGCGGCACCACAGGGCGCAGCCCTGCTCCCGCACAGCGGACGAGTAGATCTGCGGGGGGGGGGGGGGGGGGGTGCCGCAACCTTAAGCCTTCACAGCCTTAGAGACACGGCGCACCGCGCACTCTCCTTTGCCCTGTCGCTCCTCCTTGCCTTCACCCTGATGCCGCTGCTGCCCGGAGGCACCACGCCGGCCGAGGCCGAAGTCGTGCCGTCCGGCATAGAGACCGAATCGGTATACAGCCTTTATAGGTTCGATATTACCGGTACCAATTCCTACTCTGATGTAGTAGCGGAAGTTGGTACTTCCAGTGGCTTTTATCGGAATTCACACGCGACCCTTTACTGGAACGTACCGCAGCGGGAAGCGATAGTGGCATATTTTCAAGGTCAGGGAGAAGATGTGACACAAGTGGGATACGGCTATTATGCGAGAGAGATTTTTGCCAAGAGCGATCTGGCGACACCGTATAACCCCATAACGCGTCCTGCTCCAATTATAGACGAATTTACTGTCGCGAGCGATGGGTACGAGTGGTACTGGACCTACAAGACGACCCTCGTCGGCCAAAGCGACAGCAGTGACAGTTTTCTCACCGGCAATGCAGTTTCCGCCCCCTCTGGAGCTGGGTGGTCTTTGGTAAGTACCGGAGGAGATCCGCTCTACAGGTATGCAGAAAATTACGGCATACCCGCCCTCATTCCAGCACGGCAAGAGCCCAAGAGCAAAAGCAGCTACTCCGGTTGGCCCACCGTCAATCAATACGAGATTACGTGGACTCAACCTCCACATTATTATCAAGTTCTAGGTGGCGCGTACGAATGGGCCGCAGATCGCTTGGTTCCCGTGGGACTCAATCCGTTGACGATCTCGCTGCCTGCGTATTCCGACAGCGGAACCCTTACCGGCTCTACGGCGGACCGCTACGGGAACATCGAGCTGGACGGCAGCACCATAGCCCCCCGTTACCCGTCCGTCAGCTACACTCTGTCGAGTCCCGCAATAAGCAATCCTCTTCAGGTGATAAATTGGTACACAGACTTGGGGCCGAGTTACCTTACGGGCGGATATACACGCTATCAGGAGTATGCATTCAATAGTGACGACACCCTTATCTTCGACTACACCAACGGCTATGGCTACTATGTCGTGGAGCAAAGGTACCAGCGCACTGGCAGCAGCAATGTTCCACCCATCATCAGCGCCGAGAACAAAACCATAACCGTGGGCCAGCCCGTCCCCGGAAAGGAGCAGACAGACGGCGTCGAGGCAAGGTCCGGCCACAGCAACGACAAGTTCAAAGGCGGCTACGGCGGCAACTATGACGGCTCGGTTGCCATCATCAACGCCGGCGGGCTCGGCGCGACCGCCACGGACGTCGGCATATACACCCAGACGCTCCGAGCAACCGACAACACCGACTCCACCACCACGGACACCAATCGCACCATAACCGTCAAGAGCGCCAACACCCCCCTCCTCGACATCACCTACGCCGTCGGCGCCGACGACCCAGGGGGCGCTTCCATCGCAGGCGACCCCTACCCCTCCGGCTCATGGACGAACCAAGGCCTCACGGCCGCAGTCACGCCCAACGGCATCACGGGCTCGTTCAGGAACGCGGTGTACGACGGCACCTACACTGCGGGCACTGCGGCCAGCGCGACGAAGGGCTACGCCACGGAGACCACGGACGTCGGCATCGACGTCTACGGCGTGCTGATCGACACCGTAGGCACTACCGAGCTCTCCGCGCGCACCGCCGCGCAGACCGTGCGCATCGACAAGGTCGCGCCGGTGCCGGATGCGAGCTACAGCAACGGCAGCTTCACCGACACCTCCACCGATGCGCTCTCCGGCTCCTGGGGCCTTGCGCCCTCTGCGGACGCCAACCCCTGGCTCTTCTCCTCCAGCACGACGGACCAGCTGCTCATCGTGCCTAACGGCACCTATGCGGACGACCCCTCAGGCGCCGCCCTCGCGGCGGCGGCGGCGGGCTGGACCGACTTCGCCTCGGCCACGATCGCCGCGCCGGGCCGCTACGACGTGTGGGTGCGGGCCTGGGACAACGCCGGCAACAGCGCGGTGGCCCTGCCTGCGGGCGTGAAGGACATCCTCGTCACCTCCTCGCTCACGCCCGTCATCACCGGCTACACCGGCAGCGCGGCCATACCGGCCAACACGCTCGCCTCGGACACCTGGACCAACACGGACGTCTTCGTGCAGGTGACCGACTACTCGGCGGTGCCCGGCGCGCACTGGCTTGCCTACCTCGACGACCTGGCGGCCCCCGGCACGCCCGTCTGGTACGGTGCCGGCGCCTCGCCCTCGGCCGTCACGCCGCCCCCTCAGGCCGCCCCCGTCTCAAGGGGCTACAGCGCAGAGGGCATCGTCACCGCCTACGGCGTCATGACAGATGGGAGCACCGCGGCAGCGACCGAGCTTTCCGCCCGCAGCTCCTATGTGGCCAAGATCGACAAGACCGCGCCGGTCGCCAGACTGGAGCTCGCCCTGCCGGACATACGCACGTTCTCGGACGCGCCCTCGCGCGACGTGCGCCCTGCCGACAGTGCGGAGTCGGAGGCCGTCAGGCTCTCCGGCGGCTCCTATGCGGAGGACGTCTCGGACCTGGCCAACGTCATGTCCGGCATCGACGGCTCCAAGACCCAGGTGGCCGTCGTGCCCATCGGGACCACCCCTTCTGCAGGCGACTACGTGCCCCTTGCCTCGGCCTCGATACCCAACACCATCCTTTACTACGACGTCTGGGCGACCGTCACCGACTTCGCGGGCAACACCTCTGCGGCCACCATGCAGTTCACGCACCTCAACTATGCGGGACTCGACGAGCTGGCCGCCCTGCACTTCTCCCGAGGCATCAACCAGGGCACCGTCGGCTCCAACGACCTTGCCAAGCACCTCGCGCGCGCCTTCGGCACCTGGTACGGCGGAGGGAACATCCCC
Source organism: Coriobacteriales bacterium (assembly GCA_031263105.1). GTDB lineage: Bacteria > Actinomycetota > Coriobacteriia > Coriobacteriales > UBA8131 > JAISGJ01. The sequence goes on along the minus strand of JAISGJ010000063.1, from coordinate 3,695 downwards.
TTGGAGGACCTCTATGCTCCCGGGGCGCTCTTCCTCTATGACCCGATCCAGGAGCTCGGCGACATCAACGACGCCATCACGGCCGGGGCCGCCGGCACCTCATGGCCCCTGACCATCAGGACGCCCAGCCTGGGCAACAATCCCGTCTTCCCGAACGTGAACACCCAGAACGAGATCAGGGTCTCCGCGACCCTGTACGACCAGGGCGCAGGGCCCGACGGCCCCTCCTACAACACCACGTCCGTCTTCGCCAACAACTTCTCCTACGGCATCAAGAAGCTGGACGGCTCCACGGCGGACGCCATCGGCGACGACCTGGCCCGCCAGCTCTCCCGCGTCATCGCCTTTGAGACCGACGGCAGCGTACAGACCGGCACCATAGCGGTGGATTCGGGCCAGCTCGGCATCATCAACACCGCCATCTCCGCAGGCACGCTCGGCATCTTCGACCTGACCTTCGAGGAGCCTTTGGGGTACAGGCGGGTCACGGTGAAGGTGCGCCTCTTCGACCACCTCGGCCCCGTGACGCCCCCGGCGGGCTCCCCCTGGATAGCGGCCAACGACTTCGAGGTGTTCGCCGGGTGGGCGCCCCTTGACAATGCGACCGCCAAGCGGCTTTCCTCCGTCCAGGCCAAGAACGACACGGGCGGGGCGATAGCGGCCTCCTTCATCAGCGTCGATCCCACCCAGCTCGGCGCCATCCAGGCCGTCCAGAGCGCAGGGGCGTCGGCGATGAGGAAGCTCACCTTCAGCATCAGCGAGAACGCACAGACCTATTCCGTCGAGGTGAACGTGCGCATCTATGCCCCCGCCCCGCCCCAGCCCCCCGTACCCCCTGCGGGCACGACCTTCATCGCCGCAGACGACTTCGAGTACGGCATCCGCCAGTCCGACGGCTCCCCCGCCGCCCCGCTCGGCCAGGCGCTGGCCCGGCAGCTGTCCCACGCCTTCGCCCGCGACACGGACGGCATCCCGCAGCCTGCGGGCAACGTCACGGCGGACGGCGGCGAGCTGGCCGCCATAAACGCGGCCGTCGGCACCGGGACGGTGGGCTTCTTCGACCTGACCTTCACCGAGTCCGACGGGGGCAAGTCCGTCGCCGTCAGGGTGCGCCTGTTCGACGTGGTCCCGACCGGGCCGCCCGCCCCGGGCTCGACCTACATAGCGGCGTCGGACTTCGAGTACGGCCTTGACCAGGCAGACATCGACGAGGCGCTCGCGCTGCTCCTGTCGCACGTCGTCGCCCGCGACACCGACGGCCTTCCGCAGGCGACCTCCGGCATCGTGGTGGATCCCACCGAGCTCGCGGCGATCAACGCCCAGAAGGCCTCCGGAGTGCCGGACACGCTGCCCTTGACCTTCGAGGAGCCCCTCGGGCACAAGACCGTCACCATAAACGTGCGCCTCTACGACCACGGCGGGCCCGCTGCGCCTGTGGCAGGCCTCTCGGTCATCAACGCCTACGACTTCTCCTACGGCTGCGACGAGGCGGACCTCGACGAGGCGCTCGCGCGCCTCCTCAGCTTTGTGACCGCCCGCGACGGGGACGGCCTGCCGGTGGCGACGACAACCATCGCCGTCGACGCCGCCGAGCTCACAGCGATCGTCGCCGCCCAGCACGCCAACGAGCGGGGCTTCCATCCTTTGACCTTCACCACGCCTGACGGCGTCGCGACGAGCGTCACCGTGACGCTGCGCGACCACGGCGGCCCGAACTCCCCCGCAGGCAACAACCACATCGCGGCCAACGACTTCTATGTGGGGCTTAGCGAGCTTGCCATAGCGGACGCCCAGGCCATCGCCTTCGCGGCCGCAGACCTGCGCGACGCGACCGGGCTGCCCTTGAGCCCCGCGCTCATCGCCGTCGACGCCTCCGAGCTCGCCGCCATAAACGCGGCGACGACGGCCGGCCAGGCCTTCCCGCTCACCTTCACGGGTCCCGGGCCCGTCTCTGCCGTCGTCACGGTCACCGTCAAGGATGCCGGAGGCGGAGGCGGCAGGGGCGCGGACGGGCACGTGACGGCCAACGACTTCACCTACGAGATAACGCAGGCGACCCTCGACGCCCTCATCGCCCGCACGCTCTCCGCCTCCGAGGCGACCGACGGGAACGGGCACCGCATCGCCCAGCCGTCCATCGCCGTCGACAACGCGCAGCTCGTCGCCCTCGTGAACGCCCAGAACGCCCACCAGATGCTCAGCCTGCCCCTCACCTTCTACAACGGGGCCGGCGCGTCCGCCACCATACAGGTGACCCTCGTGGACACCAACACCTACTATGTAAGCTACTTCTCCCAAAGGCACGACTCCGGCTCCGCCCCTGCCCAAAGCGGGCACCGCTATGGGGAGACGGCCACGATAGCGGGTCCGGGCACCCTCGCCTACAAGGGCCACAGCTTCCAAGGCTGGTCCTTGAGCCCCACGTCTGCGACGGTCTCCTTCCGCACGGGCGCACTCCACACCATGACCGGGCACCTGGCCCTTTACGCGGTGTGGTCGGTGAACAGCCACGACGTCGTCTACGACGCAGGGCTGCCCGCCACGGGCGGGACCGCAGTGACCGGCCTGCCGACGGGCAGGACCGGGGTGGACTTCGCCACGACCGTCACGGTGGGGCCCGCGCCGCAGCGGGAGGGCTACAGCTTCGAGGGCTACCGCTCCTCTCTGGGGGGCACGCTCAGGCCGGGCAGCAGCTTCACCATGCCCGACGAGGACGTGACGCTCACGGCCACCTGGCGCGAGATCCCTCCGGCCCCGCCTGCTCCTCCGGCCCCGCCTGCCCCGCCGACGACGCCGGCCGCGCCGGACATCCCGGCCACGCCGACGCCGACGCCGACGCCCGCCGCGCCGACGACACCGGTGACCCCCTCCCCCGTCTCCGCGACCGCCCCGGGGACGACCGCAACGGCGACGCCTGCCCCTGCGGACAGCCCGCCCGCCCCTGAGGCCGCCGGAGCGGAGGACCTCCCGGTGATCGAGAGCTTCGATTCCCCTGTCCCCCTCGCGGCGCCCGAAGGCAGCGCGGCCACCTGGTCGCTGTTCGACCTCATCGCCACCGTCGCAGGCGTCCTGGCGCTTGCCGTCACCGCCCTGCGCGGCCTCTTGCGCCGCCGCCGGGACAGGACGCAGGCTGCCGGGGCCTCCGCCGGGGGCAGCGCCGAGGCCGCCTCCCGCAGCACCTCCTACGGCGACGCCTCGGACGGCAACGCCGGCCTGCGCCTGTCGGCGCTCATAGCCGCCCCCGTTCTCTGCGTCGTCATGGTCGTGCTCTTCCTCGTCACCCAGGACATGAGCGCCTCGATGGTCGTGTTCGACGTGTTCTCGGTGCTGTTCGCCGCACTGCTGGCACTCGGCATCGTCGCCGCCTGCACCGTCGTGCGCCGCAGGGACGACGACCGGACGTCGGGCACCCCGCAGGACAGGGAGCCGCTTGCGGCCTAGGGAAGCACCGACCGGTTGCCTATGCGCCAGGTGGCGACCGATGAATCGATCGGAGCCTCCTCTGGGGCCAAGGGCCCCATGGCGCGGCTCAACCCGCCCGGGCCCGGAAGGCCCCCCGACAAGACAGAGAGGGCACCCACGGGTGCCCTCTCTTTGTTGCCGTCCGCACCCCACTGCCCCCCCCCCCCCCCCCCCCCGGCTCCCCCCAGGAAGTCCCGACACCGCGGGCGGCGGACCCTGGGACACGTATGAGC
>JAISGJ010000106.1 GCA_031263105.1 Coriobacteriales bacterium | reverse complement strand
GCCCCCGGGGGGGGGGGGGGGGGGGGGCGCTGGTGGGGGGGCGGGGGCGCCCCCGCCCCCCCTCCCACCCCCCCACTGTGGTGGGGGCGGGGGGGGGGGGGGGGGGGGGGGGCGTTCTTAGGTCTCCCCTCGGCCTGCGAAGGCGCAGAAGGACAGTCGTTGCGAGGTTCTCTGCCTCAAGGCCGACGACAGGCAGGCTGTCCGTTCAAGCAATGCACGGGCAATGAAGAGAATCCTTGCAGGTAATCCAGGTACTCGACGATGAGTGCCGATGGGTTGGGCCGATACACGAAATAATTCACGGTCTCCAAGGGAAAAGCATCGACCCTTCGGGCGACGATGGTCTCGCTTGCCAGCATCTTCGCGGAGATGTCAGGCGAGAAGAACACGCCCCTGTTGTGGTTGAGAGCGACGCGCAAGGCGAGAAGGGACGGCGTCATGTACTCCAGGACGATGCCTGCCTCGTTGGCATAAGGGGTCATCTCCGCTATCGTGTCCCGGGACACGACATAGCTCCGGCATCCTTTGAGGTCTCTCATGAAATCGACGCTGTCGAGTTCGGCCAAAGGATTGTCCTTGTGCACCATGAGATAGACGATGCAGTCCCTGGTCTTGAACCACTTCAGGTCCTCGTTTTCCGGCCGCTTCCTGACGTTGGCGATATCGAGCCTGTTCTCGCGCAGCAGTTTGAACAACGACGTGTAGTCCTCGTTGTCATACAATTCGATTCTCACGTTCGAGGCCTTGTCCTGATACGCCATGCAGAAGTCTATGGCCTCGTCGGTGATATGGGTCATATGCACACCCAGTCTGATGATCCGCTCGACCTCCCTCATGGACACCCTGTCGAGCGCATGGTTCCACATGAGCAGTATCTGCTGGGCGCTGTCCCTGACCGTGTGCCCCGCCTCGGTCAGTTCGACCCCGTTGCTCTTTCTGACGAAGAGTCGTGATCCGACCTCCTCCTCAAGGGCACGAAGGCTCTTCGAGAGGGCCTGCCTGGTCAAGAACAGCTCTTCGCTGGCCGAGGTGACATTGCCCGTCCTACAGAGCGTGACGAAGTACTCCAGTTGCCTGCTGTTCATATAGGCCTCCTCAGAATTATGAACGCAACGAATAGTTTACATCAAGCGGCACAATAATTCGCTTCCGCCTTGCCGAGATAGCTTGTAGACTAAGTATTTGAAATGCAGGAACTCAAATTGGGACAGGCGAGGCAAAATGTGGAATGAGGCAACCCGAACAAGACAACAAGCCGAATTCGAGTGAGGATGCATACGGGGTGACGGGTTCCCCGGACACTCCCTGGCAACAAGCCAGGCGCAGATGCAGGCGCGACAGAGAGCAGGAGGGAAGGCATATGGAGAGGAACGCAAGTCTCAATGTCAGTCGCAGGGGCTTCTTCAAGGTAGCGGCATCGGGGGTGGGGGCGGCAGCGTTGTCGGCGATAATCCCAAGCGTGGCCCGCGCATCCGAAGGAATCCCTGTTCCGGAGAAGGGCGGGGAGACCTACCCCAAGACGCAGGACGCCACGGCAGAGCCGATGCCGCCTGTCGGCGCACCTGAGACATGGGATCATGAGGCCGATCTGGTCATAGTCGGCGGCGGCGGGGCTGGCCTGTCCGCACTGGTGACATGCGCCCAAGCGGGCAAGCGTGCCGTCCTGGTAGAGAAGAATCCCTTCACCGGAGGCGACACCTCTCTCGCCATAGTCTTTGCTGGCACCATCGGGGACTCGTTTCAGCTGTCGATGGGCATGCCGTCCTTGAGCCTAGAGGAGCGTTTCTGGAGCGATGACAATGCCGCGCTGTCGCCGAACGTGCAGTCGGGCCGCAACGCCGTGCTCACGCGCAAGCTCCTTGCGGCGCAAGCAGAGGCGTGCGAATGGCTCGCAGAGTGCGGTGTGAAGTACTCGCGCCAAGCAGCGGGGGGCCTGCCTCCCGGAGCGGCGCACATGCCGACCTGCCCGGATCTTGAGGAGGGGGACTGGTACTACTGGCATCCGAACACTGCGCGGGGATTCACCGAGGCGCTGTATCAGACCTCGTTAGAGCTTGAGAACGCCACCGTGCTTACAGAGCATCCGGCATATGCCCTCGTGCAAGAAGGCGATGCAGTGGTCGGGGTCGCCTGTAGGGACTTCAGCGGCAACGACGTCTTCGTCAAGGGGCGGCGGGTGCTGCTCTGCACCGGTGGCTTCGCCTCTAACCGGGCGATGCTGGACAAGTATTACCCGGGAGACGCCGTACGGGCGGTGAGGTCGTGGGGGATGCCCTCTGCGATGGGTGAGGGCATCCGCATGGCGCAAGGGGTCGGTGCCGCAACCGTCAACATGCACGAGATCGAGCTTTGGGACGGCGGCGCGAAACGGGAGCTGGGCGCATTCGGCGTCTACACGGCAGCGAACCAGTTGGTACGCCAGAAGTCGCTCTCGGTCAACAAACTGGCCAAGCGCTATTTCACCGAAAGCAGGTACGCAGGCTACCTGTTCTCCTACCAGGCCGCGATGAACATCCACCAGCCCGACGCGACCTCCTTCACGCTCTTCGATGCCGACTGCATCAGAAAGGAAGACCTCATCGAGCGCTTCATGCCGGTCTTCTGCGAGTACCCCGTCCCTTGGTTCGACAAGCAGTTCGAGGAGTCGTTGGCCGACGGCACCATCATGAAGGCGGACACCATACAGGATCTCGCCGCCTTGATGGAGGTCGATGCCCCTCAGCTCCAGAAGACCGTCGACAGGTACAACGAGCTGTGCGAGAAGGGCTACGACGAGGACTTCTTCAAGGAACCCCCGTTCATGGTCCCGATACTCACGCCTCCCTTCTATGCGGTCAAGCAGGTCGGCGCCAGCGCCTTCAACACCTGGGGCGGCTTGGTCGCTGACGAGGACTTCCATGTGACGGATGCCGAGGGACACGCGATACCGGGGCTTTTCGTGGCAGGGGAGACGGGCAGCCTGCTCGCAAGCGTGGGCTTCGCCCTCACCGGAGGCAGGCTCGCCGCCCGCCGTGCCATCGAAGAGATCTTTGAGTAGGGCCATAAGGGAGGAAGGAGCACCCATGAACAGACGGCTTGCTGAATTATGGCACAAGCAGTCCAAGAAGCTCTGCATAAGCGGTTTCTGCGTGGCATTCGTTGCGGCCATCCTCGTTGCCTGCAGCCCCGCTCCGCAGGAACAGTCGGTCGACGATGCGCAGACGGTCGAGCTTGCGCAGACCAAGCTCACCGTGGCCGACGCCACCGCCATGAACAAGCACGTCGAGGACGGCGTGGCATGCACGACATGCCACGGACAGGTCTCGTCCGACGAGGACTACGCCATGCCCGCAGAGAAAACCTGCCTCTCATGCCACGCCCAAGAGGACGTGATCGCCAGCACCGCTGACTACGACGACCCGACCCAAGGCCTGCAGAACCCCCACGACTCGCACGCTGGAACGCCACGATGCACCCTCTGCCACAGCAACCACGCCGACTCATCCCTCTACTGCAACGAATGCCACCTGCCCGGATTCGGCTTCGCGGTGCCGTAGGCAAAACATATGGTGTGCACAATAGCCGACGTGCAATAGCCGACACTCGTCGTTTTTGCTTACCGCATTGCCTGTTCTCACGCTTTATGCTGCTCGAAGGTGTCCTTTAGCAAATCGTATAGATGCCTGCCTCACTCTTGCTTGAACAGCCGCACAAGCCCGGAGTGGAGTCCCTGCTTCTGTTACCGTTCACACCCTCACTGTCATTCCGAGCTCCGCCGAGGAATCTTTGGACACGCAGTGTCCAACGGCAGGTCAGAGGCCCCTCGACCTGCGGTCGACCGCTGGTGCGGTCGAGGATTCCTCGGCAGGCTCGGAATGACAGTGGGTCTGAACGGTAACCTGCTTCTCGCCCTCATTCAAAACAGGTTGTATATGCCCGTGTAGCTCTGAGGGCTTAACTGCTCGCCTTTCACAATCCTGCGTATTGTTGCCCTCGTCGCGTCGTCAAGCCTTGGAGGGGTCGTGGAGGCCGCCGTTGGCGCACTGTCTCCTTCGGCCTGTTGCCTATCTTGCTTCCAACGAACACGATAACGGTGTCGCTGTCAGAGAGCTTCTGCATCCCAGCGAGGTCGCTCTTGTGCACATTCTCGTAATCAATCAGATATACGGCCATGCGTCCCTCCGCTTTCTCCTCGGCACCTCTCTATGTCTCCTTCACCAGTGCATCCTCACGGCCATCGACAAGGCCATCGGCTCCAGCATCGAGCTACGCAGCAAGAAGGAGCTTATCGAGCATTTCATCGAGCAGGTGAACATCGACACCAAGGTTGACGAGGACTGGCGGCGGTTCATCCAGAAGCGCAAAGAGGAAGACCTGACCGCGCTCATCAAGGGCGACAACCTCAAGGACGACGCGACGCGCCAGCTCATCGAGAGGGCGTTCCGCGACGGCTCCTTGAAGACAACCGGCACAGACATCGACAGGATAATGCCGCCCACCTCACGCTTCGGCGGCGACAACCGGGCGGCTAAGAAGCAAGGCATCATAGAGAAGTTGCTGGCGTTCTTTGAGAAGTATCTGGGATTGGTGTAGTAAATAAGGTTGAGAGCAGTTCAAGAAATACCCTACCGTTCGAGCCGCTTTCTCATGTCGGTTAGCGTCTCGCCGTCGCACTTGAAGTATAGCCCGCCCTGATAGGAGCCACTTTGATTGACGGTGCCCAGCTTCTCGCTGATGTAGCGGGCGGCAGCAGACAGCGACAGTTCGAGGTCGTCGATCCTGACTGTGCTGCCCTTGTCCACCACCGTGACCGTGACGTCCTCGTGCGAGCAAAAGGCGAGGTCTGTGCCCACGGGTATGCCGAGCATTTCAAAGGTCAGTCGCCCCGCACGTGGTGTCCGCTTGCTTTTGCCGCCCGTGCTGCCTGCGCTTATTTCCGCGAGGAGGTCATCGTCATAGACCTCGATCTCCGAGTCGTCGTACTGCTCGGCACAGAGCTTCAATATCTCATACGCCTTGACTGGCGTGATGTTGAAGAACTCACGGCTCTTCCTGATACGGATGTCAGGAGCAACCATGTCAATCATCTTGTGGATGAACTTCTCTGCTGCATTGTATTTGGCGGTGTTGAGCGTGGCAAAGATGCTGAACGGGAGCGGCACCGCCGTGTTGTCAAGCTCCTTGCTCCGCACGTTCACCTTCCGAGCGCTCTTGCCGATTTTCACCCAGTCGTCCTTGAAGCTCGGATTGGTGAGGATGTAGACGTAGCCTTTGTCGTTGTTGTCCATGGCTGCATGCCCCCTTCGCCAGTTATCTTTGCAGGATGTCTCATTGAGACGCATTGCTTGCCCGTACCAGTATATCGATATTTATGTGCCTGCGACCAACAAACCTTGAGATAAGAACTGATAGGGGAGGCTCGATGCGTTACACGTCACACCCCCACTGTCATCCCGGCCCCACTGTCATCCCGGCCCCACTGTCATCCCGGCCCCACTGTCATCCCGGCCCCACTGTCATCCCGAGCCTGCCGAGGAATCTTCGACCGCGCAAGCGGTCGACCGCAGGTCGAAGGGCCCCCCGACCCACCGTTGGACACTGCGTGTCCAAGGATTCCTCGGCGGAGCTCGGAATGACAGTGGGGGTGCGACGTGTAACCTTGATGCTGCTTGATGCCGCCCATTGTTCAACATGGCAGCCTGTAATTATGTTATCTTCCGAAGGTTTTCTATATTTGAAAAAGTTTATAGTCGTATGTGCTATACTTCGCAGATAGGGGCCACTGCGACAAGGAGCTCACTGTGAAGAAGCCGAGGTTTCTCGATCGTATAAAAATCGAGTATACCAAGCGTGTGGATCATATCTTCGATGCAGGCGATTGGGTTGTCGATAGCGTCAGGGGAACCGGCGAGTATAAGGATACCGGCTCAAGCGGTGAGCGTATGACCTACAACATCCTGCGTGAGATCTTCCCGCACCACAGCAATTCGGTTATCAGTGTTCCCCGGTGAAGGCGATACATAAAAGTCTGATAATGCATGTTATGTAATATTTAATATCGCGGGATGACCAAGGGCATTGGCTGTGGCACAGCCTTTGGTTTTCCCAGTGCCTTGAAGGGGGTGATCGCTTGCGCAATAATTCCCCTCCCTGAGAAGCGGCTTTTACGCCCTCCCTTCCCCTGATGGCGCATGATGCGTTATCCTATGGGTGAAGCTACCGCCCGGTGCTGCCTGCACAGAGAAACGACTGCCATGTATTTCGAGGAGTTCGAGGTCGGACAGGCCTTTGAGGTTCCGCCTGTCGCCATAACGAAGGAGCAGGTCCTGGCATTTGCCAAAGACTACGACCCCCTCCCGTTCCACCTCGATGAGGGCTATGCGCAGACGACGCGCTTCGAGGGCCTTATCTCGTCGGGGGTCATGTCGTTCATGCTCGTCTGGAGCACCTTCGTGAAGGAGCACGACCTCTTCGGGGACGAGCTTGTCGCGGGGCGCTCCAACCATATGTCGTGGCCGCGCCCCACCTATCCCGGCGACGTTCTGTACGGGAAGGTGACGGTGGACAGGACCGAGAGGCGCAACCCCTACAACGGACTGGTGGACATCTCCCTCAGCGCCTGCAACCAGGACGGCCATGAGGTCGTGCGCGGCGGCGCGCAGGTCGTCGTCAAGGCAAGGGGCCGATAAGGGCCGGACAACGGCATCGCGGCAATGCGGCTGCGCACAGGCCTACGCGCAGACCACCTCGTCCAAGACGGCGTCCCAGGGCTCACGTGCGACCTTTGGCACCTTCTGTGACAGGAAGGCCACCCCCAGCTTGACGGCCTTCGTGCACTGGAGCAAGTAGCGGTCATAGAAGCCGCCGCCCATCCCCAGACGCACGAGCCCCTCGTCGAATCCCACGCAGGGCACGAGGATAAGGTCGAGCGCTTCAGGTATGATGGTACGCGAACGTTCCGGGTCGGGCGCGACGATGCCATAGCGGCCTTTCACAAGCGCATCGATGCTGCTGGGAACGAGCGCCTCCATGATGCCTGCGCCGTGGCAGAAAGGGAAGGCGAGCGTCTTGCCGTGCAGGACCGCCCAGTCGTTGAAGGCGCCGACGTCGACCTCGCTGCCGAAGGGCTGGTACGAGAGCACCGTCGTCGCGTCGCGAACGCGCACATCGCCGGTCAGGCGCGCGACGATACGGCCGCTCAGACGCCGGCGCTCGGCAGGGGGCAGCCCGTCGCGTCTGGCGAGCAGCGTGTCCCGGAGCATCTGCTTTGTGCCTGCCTTGTCCATGGGAAGGCCATTCTAGCGTGACGACGGGCACCGCACAACTGCAAGGCAGCGCCGACCGTGGCGATGCATGCGGCAAGAAGGAGGCGCCGGACTGCATGGCGATGCCCGACGGCAGGGCATGCCTTAAGGGGCAGGACGACAGGTCGATAAGGAGGCCCTGTTCGTGTCGAACCGATTGAGAGAGGCGCTGGGGCGCGGCGAGTTCGTCGTCACGGTCGAGACGATACCCGGGCGCGGCGCGAACGAGGCCGCCCAGTTACGGGAGATCGAGGAGGCCGAGCGCATATATGCGGGCGGGCGCGTCCATGCCATCTCGATAACGGACAACCCGGGGGGCAACCCTGCGCTCTTGGCAGATGCCGTTGCAGAGGAGCTCCACGAGAAGGGCATCACGACGCTCCTGCACTTCACCTGCAAGGACCGCAACCGCAACCAGATGCAAAGCCAGCTCTACGCGCTGCAGCGGCGTGGCATGGAGAACCTCCTCGTCATGAGCGGCGACTACGTGCAGTCCGGCTGGGGAGGCAGGCCGCGCCCCGTGTTCGACCTCGACCCCATCCACACGCTCCAGATGATACAGGACATGAACACGGGCCTGACGCAGGCGACGCCGCGCGGAGACGCCAGGGAGGTCCCTGCCAGCTTCTTCCCAGGCGCGGTGGTCAGCCCCTTCAAGTGGACCGAGGGCGAGACCGTCACCCAGTACCTCAAGCTCGAGAAGAAGATCGCCGGCGGCGCCCGGTTCGTCGTCTCGCAGCTGGGCTACGACGCCCGCAAGATGGAAGAGCTCATGGCCTATCTGCGCGCGCGCGGCTACGGCACGCCTGTGATAGCGAACGTCTACCTCCTGACGGCCGGGGCCGCACGCTATATGAGCGAGGGAAACGTCCCCGGCGCCTATGTGGGCGAGGGGCTGCTGACGACGCTGAGGGACGAGGCGAAGGCCACAGACAAGGGCCTTGGGGCACGCTGTCTCAGGGCCGCGAAGATGATAGCCGTGGCCCGTGGCCTCGGCTATGCAGGCGTCCATATCGGCGGCACGGGCCTCACTTCCGAGATCGTCGGACAGGTCCTCGACGACGCCGAGGAGATGCAGGGCCGATGGCGCGAGTGGGCGGAAGAGATAGCCCACGGAAGGCCCGGAGGCTTCTACCTGTACCGGCAGACGGACGATGGAAAGGACGGCACACGTGCCCTTGGCGCGCCTCTCCCCTCCCCTCCCGCCGAGGCGCCCCACGACCGCAGGATATTCCGAGGCTACGGGGTATCGCGCTTCTTCCATTACTGGGTCCTCACCAAGGGCAAACGCGGCTTCCGGCTCCTGATGCGCGTCATGGACAGGCGCGAGCGCAAGAAGGGCCCCCACCGCCATCATGGCCTGGAGCACTTGGGGAAGACCGCGCTGTACGGCTGCGTGGACTGCGGGGACTGCGGGCTCGAGTCGGCGGGCTACAGCTGCCCGATGGCCCAATGCCCCAAATGCCAGCGCAACGGGCCGTGCGGGGGAAGCAAGGACGGCTGGTGCGAGGTCTACCCGCAGGAACGCTTCTGCATCCACTTCAAGGCCTATTACCGTCTGAGGAAGCACGGCGAGCTCTCCAAGCTCGACCGCTGCATCACGCCGCCCAACAACTGGGAGCTCTTCGAGACCTCGGCTTGGAGCAACTACACGCACGGCAGGGACAACGCGGCGCACCGCCAGTACCTGCCTCCCCAAGGGGAACGGGCGCGGCCCGGCGGGCGCAGGGGCGGGGATGCAGACGGGGCAAAGGACAAGGACGGCACGCAGGGGCCCCGACAGGACGCGCCGCAATGAAAGGCCCGCACAGGGCAAACAACCGCATGAGACCTGGACAGGAAAGGAAAAGGACATGAGCCTCCCATCGGACATCGAGATCGCACAATCCGTCACCCCCCGCCCAATCGCGGAGATCGCCAGGAGGCTGGGGATAGGATCGGAGCGCCTTGAGCCCTACGGCCGTTACAAGGCCAAGGTCGACCACGACGTCCTCGAGGAAAAGGCGGGGAAGGCCGACGGGAAGCTCGTCCTGGTCACGGCAATCACGCCCACGCCGGCAGGCGAGGGCAAGACCACCACGACCGTGGGGCTCGCGGACGGGCTGGCCCGCCTCGGCAAGAGCGTCGTCGTCGCCCTGCGCGAGCCCTCGCTCGGGCCGGTTTTCGGCGTCAAGGGAGGGGCGGCAGGCGGAGGGTACGCCCAGGTGGTTCCCATGGAGGACATAAACCTGCACTTCACGGGCGACTTCCACGCCATAGGCGCGGCCAACAACCTCTTGGCAGCGATGCTCGACAACCACATCCACCAGGGGAACGCGCTGGACGTCGACACCCGCAACGTCACCTGGCGGCGCTGCGTGGACATGAACGACCGCCAGCTGCGCTCCGTCGTGGACGGCCTTGGCGGAAGAACGAACGGCCTGCCACGGGAGGACGGCTTCGACATCACGGTGGCCTCCGAGGTCATGGCGATATTTTGCCTTGCGACATCGGTCGCCGACCTCAAGGCGCGCCTGTCCAGGATCATCGTCGCCTATTCGCGCACGGGCGAACCCATCACCGCAGGCGACCTGAATGCCCAGGGCGCGATGACGGCGCTGCTGAAGGACGCCCTGAGGCCCAACCTCGTGCAGACGCTGGAGGGCACCCCCGCATTCGTCCACGGCGGCCCCTTCGCCAACATCGCGCACGGCTGCAACTCCGTCATCGCCACGCGCATGGCGCTGTCCTTGGGCGACTATGCGATCACCGAGGCGGGCTTCGGCGCGGACCTTGGCGCAGAGAAGTTCCTGGACATCAAGTGCCGCGTTGCAGGGCTCAAGCCCGATGCCGTCGTCGTGGTCGCCACCGTGCGCGCCCTGAAGATGCACGGCGGCGCGGCAAAAGACCAATTGGGCACAGAAGACCTCGATGCCTTGGAAGCTGGGCTTCCCAACCTGCTCCGACACGTCGGAAACATCACAGAGGTCTACCGACTGCCCTGTGTGGTCGCCGTCAACCAGTTTCCCACCGACACGCCTGCCGAGCTGAGGCTTGTGGAAGACAGATGTCGTGAGCTGGGGGTCAACGTCGCCCAATCCGAGGTCTGGGCCAAAGGCGGCGAAGGCGGCTTGGCACTTGCGGAGGAGGTCGTGCGTCTCGCAAATCGCCCAAACAGCTTTGCGTTCAGCTACCCGGACGAACTCCCGATAGAGGAGAAGCTGCATGCGGTCGCGACGAGGGTCTACCGCGCGGACGGCGTCGACCTGACGCCGCAGGCCAAGGCGCAGGCCAAGGCGCTGGAGGAGCTGGGCTTCGGCGGCCTGCCGGTCTGCGTCGCCAAGACGCAGTACTCCTTCTCCGACGACCCCGCCCTGCTCGGGGCGCCCGAGGGCTTCCGCGTCACGGTGCGCGAGCTCAAGGTGTCGGCGGGGGCGGGCTTCGTCGTGGCGCTGACCGGGGACATCATGACGATGCCGGGGCTCCCCAAGGCACCGGCGGCCGAGAGGATCGACGTGGACGCCTCCGGCAGGATAAGCGGGCTGTTCTGATGGGCGCGGCAGACACGGACAGGGGCACGGACGCGAGGGCATCCGCAGGAACCCCCCCAAGCCTCGCGGCGCTGCCCTGCGACGGCTTCGTCGAGGCTCTGGCCTCCAAGGCGCCCGTCCCGGGCGGCGGCGGCGCGGCGGCGCTCGTGGGGGCGATAGGGGCCGCACTCGGCAACATGGTGGGATCCCTGACCATCGGGAAGCCCCGGTACGCCGACGTCGAGCAGGACGTCGCTCTCCTCAAGGAGCAGACGGACGCCCTCCAGGACGCCCTTCTCTCCCTCGTCGAGCAGGATGCCGAGGCCTTCCTGCCGCTCTCGCGCGCCTACGGGCTTCCCAAGGGCAACGATGCCGAGCGCACGCACAGGACCGAGGTCATGGAGGAGTGCCTGTGCACGTGCTGCGCCGTCCCGCTCCAGATCATGGAGAAGTGCTGCGAGGCGATAGGCCTGCACGAGCAGTTCGCCGCCAAGGGCGCCGCCCTTGCCATAAGCGATGTGGGTTGCGGGGCCGTCTGCTGCAAGGCGGCGCTTCAGGCAGCGAGCCTGAACGTCCTTGCCAACACCGCCCTGATGCAGAACCGCAGCCATGCCGAGGAGGTCGACCGGGAGGCCCGTGCGCTCCTTGAGGAGTACGTGCCCCGTGCCGACGCGCTCTTCGCAGAGGTCTCCGTGCGCCTTGCCGCGCCGTCCGCATAGGGACAAGGAAGGGAACCGACATGGCGGAGCTCTTACGGGGGTCGGAGGTCGTCGCGGCCCTGAGCAGGGACCTGGCCCCTGCGGTCTCGGCGCTTGAGGCCCGAGGGGTCACACCGACGCTCGCCATCGTGCGCGTCGGGGAGCGGGAGGACGCCGTCTCCTACGAGCGCAGCGCGACGAGGCGCGCCCGGGAGGTCGGCGTCAGGCCCCGAAGCATGCACCTCCCCTCCGAGGTCACGACCGAAGGGCTCATGGATGCCGTCACCGGGCTGAACCGCGACGACTCCGTCCATGGGGTGCTGGTGCTCCATCCCCTTCCCTCGCATGTCGACGAGCACGCCGTCCGCAACGCCCTGGCCCCCGAGAAGGACGTCGACGGCATCACCGACCTGTCGCTTGCGTCCGTCTTCACGGGCGGAACGACCGGCTTCCCTCCCTGCACGGCCGCCGCCTGTCTGGAGATGCTCGACCATTACCGCATAACGTGCGAGGGCAGGCGCGCCGTGGTGATCGGGCGCAGCCTCGTCGTGGGAAGGCCGCTCGCCATGATGCTGCTCGGCCGCCACGCGACCGTGGACATCGCCCATTCCCGCACACGGGACCTTCCCGCCCTCGTCCGGGAGGCAGACATCGTCGTCGCCTGTGTCGGGCGCGCCCGGATGATAGGCGGCAGCTGCCTCTCCGAGGGCCAGGTCGTCATGGACGTGGGCATCAACGTCGCCGCAGACGGCACATTGGTCGGCGACGTGGACTTCGCGGCAGCCCAGGCCAAGGCCGCCGCCCTCACCCCGGTGCCCGGCGGCGTGGGCACGGTGACGACCAGCGTCCTCGTCAAGCATGTCGTCGCCGCAGCAGGCAAGGCGGAGGATGCCTGCGGACGCTGACGCGCACAGAGGCGGGGCAGGCAGGGCGCGTCCTGTGATGCGGCCCGCTGCAGGGCAGGGCGGGGACGAACAGAGAGCGGACGATGCGCAGGGCGCAGGAGTCAGAACAGCATGTGCTCCATGAACAGGTCGTTGAAGCGCCGATGGGTGGCCAGGTTGACCTCTTGGGCATGCGCTATGGACGAGACGACCTCCGAGCGCACCGTGTCGTTCAGGCAGACCTTGACGGCGCCGCCCAGGCTGCTGTTGCCTATCGCATGCACACGGCCCTCGAACTCCCTGGGGAGAAGACCGACCGCGACGGCGCTTCCCGGGTCGAGGGCCTGCCCGAAGCCGCCTGCCAGGAAGACCTGGGAGGGAGGCCCTGCGCCCATCTCCTCGATGAGGACGGCAAGCCCCGCGCGCACCGCCCCCTTCGCAAGCTGGAACTGTCGCACGTCCTTCTGCGTGAAGGACACCTCCCCCTCGGCACCGTGCCTCTCGGCACCGGATTCCTCGGCGGCAGGGCCCGTGCCCTCCCAGAGCACGACCCTGCCGTCCGCAACGCGTTCGGAGAGAAGCCCGGTCCTATCCACAAGGCCCTCTCGCAACAGGACGGCCATGAGGTCGAGTATCCCTGAGCCGCAGATGCTGATCGGCGGGGCGGCCCCTATGGTCTTGAGCCGGAAGCCGCCTCCCTCGCAGCTCACGGACGACACGGCCCCCTGCACGCTGCCGCTGCCGCATTCGATGCTGCCCCCCTCGAAGGCCGGGCCGGCGGCGGTCGCGGTGCAGAGCAGCCGCTCGCCGCGCTTGAACAGCAGCTCCCCGTTCGTCCCCATGTCCATGAGGACGAAGTCGTCCTCGCCGTGCAGTGCGCAGAGCCCTGCGACGAGGTCGCCGCCGACATAGGCAGAGATGAAGGGCAGCACGTCACAGTCGCAGGCAAGGGTGTCGGATCCGAACACCTCCGGGTAGGGGTACGGCCCCCCCGGAGGGAACGCGGGTTCGAAAGGGGCAAGGCCCAGCGAGCGGCACGGCAGGCCCAACAAGATATAGGACATGGCGGTGTTGGCTGCAATGACGACCTTCTCCACCTGCTCCCGGGCGATACGGCGCTCCTTGAGCAGGGCCGCCACGGCGGTGTCCAGCTGTGCCGTTATGAGCGCCGAGAGGACCGAGGAGTCGTCAAGGGACGCCTCGATGCGTGAGAGGACGTCGGCCCCGTAGGCCGTCTGGGCGTTGAGCAGGGCGAAGGAGCCGGCCTCGCGGCCGCTCGCACGGTCGACGAGCCGTGCCGCCACCGTGGTCGTCCCGATGTCGATTGCCAGCGCACAGCCGCCCGAGGAAGGACGGGCCGCCGCATCCGGAGCAACCCCTGCGGCAGCTCCCAAGGCAGCCTCCGCATCCGCGCCCGCCGTCGGCACCCAGTCGTCGAGTATGGCATAGCCCTCGCCGGCACGGGCCGCACGCTCCGCAGGGGCGAAGGGGATGCGCACCTCGCTGTCGCCTGTGATGTAGGCCGTGCAGGCAAGGCACGGCTCCCCGTTGAGAAGGGCCCTGCACTTCCCGCAGCGACCGGTGCCTCCACAGTCTGCGTCGAGGGGGAGGCCCGCCTCACGGATGAGCGCAAGCAGGTTGTCGCCCCGTTCGGCCGCGACGCTGACGCCCCTCTCCGGGAACGTGACCTTCAACGGACCCTGTGCCACCATGACTCCTTCCGACCCGCATGCGGGCCCGTCCGGCCCGCCGAACCCGCCGGGCACTGCCGCCAATCGTTACTGTTCACACCCCCACTGTCATTCCGAGCCCCGCCGAGGAATCTTTGGACACGCAGTGTCCAACGGCGGGCCAGGGGGCCCTCCGGCCTGCGGTCGGCCGCTTGCGCGGCCGAGGATCCCTCGGCAGGCTCGGGATGACAGTGGGGGTGTGAACAGTAACCGTCAATCAGTATAGTGCATCCATTATGCCGCATACCGTCGCAATCCCCTCCCCTATGCGCTAAACTGAGAGGGTTATGGACTCCAAACTCTCCATCGGCATACTTCTCGTTAACACGGGCACCCCTGAAGCCCCCACCAAGGACGCGGTGGTCGGCTACCTGCGCCGCTTCCTCATGGATCGGCGCATCGTGAACCTGCCCGTCCTTCTGTGGAGGCCGGTGCTGAACGGCATCGTCTTACGGATACGCCCCGCAAAGACCGTGGGCATCTATCAGCGCATCTGGACGCCAGAAGGCTCGCCCTACACCCTCCACTCCGAGGCCTTGGAGCGCGCGCTCGCGCGCTCGTTCGCGGAGAAGGGGGACGTCCGGGCACTGGTGCGGATGACGCATCGCTACGGCAGCCCCTCCATGGCAGACGGGCTGCGCGAGTTCCAGCAGCAGGGAATAGGCCGCCTCGTCGTCCTGCCGCTCTACCCGCAGCAGGCCTTCCCGACGACGCACAGCGTCCATGACGAGCTCATGCGGCTGCTCCCTCGCCTCTCGTACGGCCCTGACGTCAGTTTCGTATGGGACTACTTCGACGACCCCGCCTGGCTCCACGCGCTTGCGGGCTCCATCCGTCCCCATCTGCCCCAGGATCCCTCGAAGGCCCACCTGCTGCTCTCGTTCCATTCCGTCCCGCTGAAGGATGTGCGCAGGGGGGACCCCTACCCCCGGCAGGTCGAGGAGGGCGCCCGTGCCGTCGCCGACGTCCTCGGCTTGCCGGAAGGCAGCTTCAGCGTGGCCTACCAGTCCCAGTTCGACGACACCCAGCGCTGGCTGGGGCCTTTCCTCCATACGCGGATAGAGGAGCTGAAGGCGCAGGGCGTCGAGAACCTCCGCATCGTCTGCCCCGGCTTCTCCGTCGATTGCACCGAGACCCTCTACGACATCGAGAAGCGCCTCAGAGGCGAGCTGGAGGGCGACTTCCCCGACGGCCGCTTCGGCTACATCCCCTGCCTGAACGAGTCCCCCGCCCACGTCGAGGCCCTGAGGGGAATCGTCGAAGCGCAGCTGTGACCGGAGGATGCCCTCCTGCCTCGCGATGAACCAGACAACGAACCAGACAAGGCTGACCCCGCTCACACGCTGACGGAGAGGAGCGCACATCATGGACCGGCCCTCTGAAGGCGACCGGCCCGCTGCCCGCTGCATTCACGTAGCCATGACAGGCAAGCCAGGCAAGCACCCCTCCCCTGCCTCCGTGCGGCCCAAAGACCTCTCCTCAAGGGAGGCGAGGGCGGAGGCGAGGTCGTCGGGCAGTGGGTCGAGGAGGCTCAGGGGCGCACCGGAGAGCGGGTGGTCGAGGCTCAGGCGCCAGGAGTGCAGGAACTGCCGCGTGAGGCCCAGCTGCGCCTTGGGGCGGTTCTGCGGGCCGTAGAGCGGGTCGCCGACGCAGGGGTGGCGGATGTGGTCGAGGTGCACGCGTATCTGGTGGGTGCGGCCCGTGAACAGCTTACACTCCATCAGGGTATAGCCGTCGTCGAAACGTCCCGCGTCGAAGCGCTCGAGGACCGTGAAGGTCGTCACGCTCGGACGCGCGCCCGCCCCCTCCGAGACGACCATGCGCTGGCGGTCGCCCTGCCCGCGGGCGATGGGCGCGTCGATGAGGCCCGTGTCGGGTGCGATGTAGCCGTGCACCAAGGCGAGGTAGCGGCGGTCGATGGCCTTGGCCCGTATCCCCTCCTGCAGCACGGTGCCGGCCTCGTCGGTCTTGGCGACGAGCATGAGCCCCGTCGTGTCCTGGTCGAGGCGGTGGACGATGCCCGGACGCTCGTCGCCCTGCAGGCGCGCGAGCCCCTCGTAGCCGCAGTGCGCGATGAGGGCGTTGACGAGGGTGCCCGTCTCATGGCCGCGCGAGGGATGGCAGACGAGCCCCGCCTGCTTGGAGAGCACGATGAGGTCCTCGTCCTCGTAGCGTATGTCGAGGGGGATGTCCTCGGCGACAAGCCCTGCAGGGACCGGCACGACGATGTCGCAGACGAGCAGGTCGCCCTCGACGAGGACGCGCTTCTTGGTCGCAGGCATGCCGTTGACGCTCACCGCGCCCGCATCGACGAGCCGCACGGCAACGGAGCGGCTGGGAACGCCCTTGATGCGGGCGAGCAGCACGTCGAGGCGGCTCCCCTGCTCGGAAGCGGTGACCACATGCTCAATGCGGGGCATCGCCCTGCTCCTCGTGCTGCTTCTCGACTGCGCTCCCCTGCCTTGCGAGCGGAATCCCTGACGATATCCCTGTCTCTAATTCCCCTCCTTCGGAGGGGTGGTGCGAAGCGTCGGGGTGGTTATGCGGCTGCATAGCGCTTAATGCAAACGACCCTCCTGCCTGCCCTTCGCCTTGCTCCCCAGCCATACTCCCGGTTGCACCCCCAACACCCTCCGCCCCTCTCCCACCGAAGAGCAGGTAGGCCACGAAGAGCACGGCGCCCACGGTTATCGCCGAGTCCGCAAGGTTGAACAAGGGGAACTCGACGAAGAGGGGGTGGATGAAATCGACCACCCTGCCGCTCTGGGCGCGGTCGATGGCGTTGCCGACGGCACCGCCTGCGACGAGGGCGAGCCCCAGCAGCTCAAGGAGCGCATGACGGCGGGCGGAGAGCAGGTACAGCAGCATCGCCGCGAGCGCGACAAGGGCGATGACGAGGAAGAGCGCGCGCGCGCCCTCGAACATGCCCCAGGCCGCGCCCGTGTTGTAGACGAGGCGGAAGTCGATGATGCCGGGCAGGAAGGGCTGCGCTCCCCCGCCCGACAGCGCAGCCTCCGCAAGCGACTTGGTCACCCTGTCCAGCACGACCACCATGCAGGCCCCCACCGCGAAGACGACAAGCGACACCGTGCGCACGTGGCGCCTCCTCACGAGGCGCCCTCTCCCCTGTGGCCCCGGGACGCCAGCACTGCGGCGCAGCGGGCGCAGACCGCCGGATGGGCGGGATCCTCCCCCAGTTCTCGGATGTTCCAGCAGCGGGGGCACTTCTCCCCTGCCGCCTTCGTGACCTCAACCTGCGGCGCGGGCAGGCCGTCTGCGACGGCAAGCTCCACCTTGGCGACGATGAGCAGCTCCTCGAGCGTGCCTGCGGGCAGGGCCGACAGGGTCTCGGCGGCCTCGGGCGAGACGGTGAGGGAGACCTGCGCCTCCTGGCTCTTGCCGACGACCTTTGCGCCACGTGCCTCCTCCAACGCCTTCGTCACCACGTCGCGCACCCCGAGCACCACGGCGAAGTCCTCCAGGATGCGCTCGGCCTCCCCGGCAGGGGCGGCAGGGACGTAGTCGCCGTCCACAGGCCAGCCTGCGAGCGCCGCCGCCTCGGGGAAGCCCTCGTGGCGCAGCCCTTCGGGGTAGTGCTCAAGGACCTCGTCGCAGGTGAAGCTCAGGATGGGAGCGAGCTGGCGCACGAGCACCTCAAGGATGTTGAGCAGCACGGTCTGGGCCGCACGACGCTCCGTGCTCGTGGCTGCGTCCGAATACAGGCGGTCCTTGAGGGCGTCCATGTACACGGCGCTCAGATCGCTCACCACGTAGTCGTACAGCGCGTGGTAGGCCTGATGGAAGCGGAAGGCCTCGTAGGCGGCGTCCACCTCGCGGGCGACCTGACGCAGGCGCGCCAGCGCCCAGCGGTCGACGACCGTAAGCTCCTCCCAGCCCACGGGCCCACAGGACGCGTCGAAGTCGTAGAGGTTGCTCAGCAGGAAGCGGAAGGTGTTGCGGAAGCGCCGGTAGGCGTCGGCGGTGCGCTCGAGGATGTTCGCGCCTATGCCCACGTCCTGCGAGCTGTCGACGCTGCCCACCCACAGGCGCAGCACGTCGGCCCCGTACTTGGCTATGACGTCGGCCGGATCGACGCCGTTGCCCCGGGACTTCGACATCTTCTCGCCGTTCTCGTCCACTGTGAAGCCACAGCTCATCACGCCCCGGTAGGGCGCCGTCCCATAGGCGCCCACGCTCGTGAGCAGGGAGCTCTGGAACCAGCCCCGGTGCTGGTCGGAGCCCTCGAGGTAGAGGTCGGCGGGGCGGGCGAGGTCGGCATAGGCGTCCAGCACGCTCGTGTGCGAGACGCCGCTCTCCCACCAGACGTCGAGAATGTCCTTCTCGGGGAGCAGCTCCGTTGAGCCGCAGTGCCCGCAGCATGTGCCTTCGGGGAGGTAGTCGGCGGGCGCCTTCGTGAACCAGGCGTCGGCGCCCTCGCGCTCGAAGAGGGCGATGACCGCGTCGAAGGTCTGCGGCGTCGCGACGGTCTGCGAGCAGTGGGCGCATTTGAACACGGGGATGGGTACGCCCCAGGAGCGCTGGCGCGAGATGCACCAGTCGGGCCGCCCCTCGACCATCAGGCGCAGGCGCTTGGAGGCCCACTCAGGGTACCAGTTGAGCTTCCCGATCTCCTCGATGGCCGCATCGCGCAGACCGGTGGCCTCCATCGACACGAACCACTGGTCCGTGGCACGGAAGATGACCGGCTTGTGGCAGCGCCAGCAGTGCGGGTAGCTGTGCGTGATGTCGGCGCGCGCGACGAGCGTGCCTCGCTCCTTCAGCCATTCGATGATGCGCGGATTCGCCTCGTCCACATCCAGCCCTTCGAAGGGGCCGCCGCCCGCGTCGAAGACCCCGTTGTCGTCGACGGGCATGAGCATGGGCAGCCCGTGGGCCTCGCCGACGAGGTAGTCGTCCTGGCCGTGGCCGGGCGCGGTGTGCACGGCGCCGGTCCCGGTGGTAAGCTCCACGTGGTCGCCCGTGACGACGACGCCCGTCATGTGGTCGTGGATGGGATGTGCGTAGTGCAGGCCCGCAAGCTCGCTGCCCTTGAGGCTTGCCACCTCGCCGTCCGAGCCTCGCAGCAGTTCGTGGCCCGCCCAGCCGACGGCATCCGCCACGCTCTCGACGAGCTCGCGCGCCATGATGAGCGCCCTGCCCTGTGCCAGCACGACGACGTACTCGGCCTGGGGCGCGAGCGACACCGCCGTGTTGGCCGGCAGCGTCCAAGGCGTGGTCGTCCAGATGAGGATGTGGAGAGGAGCGGGCGCCTCGGCGAAGGCTGCGGGGGCGACAGGAGCGGCAGAGCCAGCGGACGCGACGCCCCCGCCCTCCTCCGTCAGCCTGAACGCGACATAGACGGAGGGCGAGACCTCGTCGCCGTACTCGATCTCCGCCTCTGCGAGCGCCGTGTGGCAGTGACGGCACCAATGGATGGGCTTGCGGCCCCGGTAGATCGCGCCGTCCTCGTACATCGCCTTGAAGACCCGCACGTTGCCGGCCTCGTAGGAGGGCCTGTAGGTGAGGTAGGGGTCGTCCCACTCGCCGAGCACGCCGAGGCGCTTGAAGCCCTCGCGCTGCAGGTCGATGTTCTCGCGGGCCCAGTCGCGGCACAGGCGCCTGAGCGTCGGCTGGTCGATCCTCGCCATCTTCTCAGGGCCGAGCCTCGTCTCAACCATGTGCTCGATGGGCTGCCCGTGGCAGTCCCAGCCGGGCACATACGGCGAGAAGAAGCCGCGCTGCGACTTGTACTTCACGATGATGTCCTTGAGCACCTTGTTGAAGGCGTGCCCAATGTGGATGGGGCCGTTCGCGTACGGCGGCCCATCGTGCAGGATGTAGGAGCTGTTGCCCCGGTTCTGCTCAAGGACGCGGTGATAGAGGTCCATCCGCGCCCACTTTTCCAGGCGCTTTGGCTCGTTTACCGGCAGCCCGGCCCGCATGGGGAAGTCGGTCTGCGGGAGGTTCATCGTATTCTTATAATCCTGTGCCACGTCTATCCTTTCTGACGCACGCTGCTCTTTGCTTCTGTCCGCACGCAGTATTCGCGCGTATTTGCTCATCTATAGCATCGGTCACCCAACCGTACTATTCTAAACCAAACCCCGCCCCCGAACCATCACCCACGGCACTTTAGGACGCGAGATTCCCAATACCTCGCTTATCTGATACTATAACCAAAGACGAAGCCAAGAGCTTGTCGCAGGAAACCCGGCCCGTAGTTCATACACTACACATGCGGGGTTTCCCTATTTTGGCAGCGCCGGCATTATCCCACGCTCAAATACTGGTTCCCAAAAACCTGCTTATCTGATACTATAATCAAAGACGAAGCCAAGAGCTTGTCGTAGGAAACCCAGCGCGTAGTTTATACACTACACATGCGGGGTTTCCCTATTTTGGCGAAAATACGGACATGAAATACTTTCTTTTGCTCTTTAGCTCCTCTTTGACTTGGACAAAGAACAGGTTCCCATCCTTTGAGACCCCGGCAAAGCGATGCAGTTTTTCAAAAGGATTGTTAGGGTTCAGCTTAGATACTGGAGCAACCGTGGAGTTGTGCAAAAGATCAAAGGCACAGGCAACATATCTGAGGCGGTACTTGCGTTCGCGCTGAGGCTTTTGCCCAAGGTGAACCCAAAAGAGATTCAAGAATATCTTCTCCTTGCCGAAATATGGGCTTCTAATATAGGGAGTCCTCTTGGTTCTCTTGGCCTCAGCGTCAAACAGCATTCTGGCTCTTTTGACGAGAACGCCATAGGACGTGCCCTTGATTCTCTCTTGTTTTGATTGAAATACCTGCACAATGGCCTTTCCACTCCAGTTGAAATCTGCACACTATATCCCCACAAGCACCTACTCAGACAGAACATGGACGCAATCGACTCCTTCGCGCTCGCAGAGTTCAAGGAGCTTGCGGTCGAGTGTGAAAAGTGTCGCGCCATTGCGGCGAGCAAGGGTGAAATAGAGCAGGTCATACGGGGAATGCTCCAAACGGAGCGATTCGGCAAAAGCCTCGACATGGTTCTCGACGACATCGACGTAACAATCGGCCAATCGGACGGTCGCATTCAGCGCGGCAAGAGCCTCGCTCTGGGTCATCACGTTCGCTCTGACATATTTTCGATACACGCTTGCGGCCTCGGCATAGAGTAGGCTCGAACTGATGGCCTGCTCCCCGTTGAGCATCAGCGTTCGGAGGCAAAGACCCGTCTCGGTCCCCAATGCAATCTCTACGGCAGCGCTGCAGTCGAGGACTATCATCGCGCGTCGCGTATCTCACGGACAATCTCAGCCGAGCTGGGGAAATCGGGCGGAAGCTCGATTCTGGGCCTCTTGTCCATTTCCGCAAACAGCGCCTTGCGACGCGCGACGCGCTGCGTCTCGTCCTCAGCGCGCACGGGGAATCCGGGATCCGAGGGCGGGAGCTGGGGTTGAAGCTGTAGCTGTAGCGGAGAGACGGCCAGATGCTCACGCACCGCGACGATGGTTTGCTGCGAAAGGCTGCGGCCCTCACGCTTCGCGCGAGCCTTGAGCTCATCATAGAGACTGGCCGGGAAATCCCGCACCTGTAACGCCGGCATACGCGCCTCCTCTTATCGCGGCAAAAAAACAAACAACGGCAATCACTTCATGTAATTATACTGCATTATGCATGAATCGACAATCCACCACAGGGAACAAGGTAAGGTGGTCCTTCAGTCCTATCGGGTACAGGATATAGCAGCCCGATGGGCTCTTCAAAGATGGACGATTATTTCATCGCACCTGTTTATCTTCGCTTAATCATCGTAGTGGCCGATACAGGAGATGCAGATTAAATTTGGCTCAATAACACGGTAGATAAGCCGGTTCTTCTGGTCGATGCGTCTGGACCACTGTCCGCGCCTGTTGCCTTTCAGCGGCTCCGGTTTGCCGAGACCAGTGAACGGGTGCAAACACGCATCGGTAACCAGCTCATGCGTTTTGATTGCCAATCGCTTGTTACTCTTTTGCAGTTGTTTCAGCTGCTCAGTGAATCTATCTTCAAATACCGGCTCAAGCATTCCAATCAGCACCCAGGACATCCGCGAAGGCTTCGTCCACCGTCTTATAGCTTCTGTATTTGCCCTCAGCGAACTCCCTTTCCGCTTCCTCCATGTCCGCTTCGAACCTGCGATAACCGGCAACCGTCCTGATGCCCAACACCCGCATGTTATGGCGCTCGTCCTCGGTAAGACTGCCCAGCTCATCTTCTTCGGTGAGCTTGATGGGTATCTCGTTGGTATTGGCAATCTTCGTAAGGAACATCCTCACAGCCGTAGAGGTATCAAGGCCATAATGCTTAATCACCTTCTCTGCTTTCTCTTTGACATCGGCATCTATCTTTGCCTGAACCAGTGCGGTAGCCATCTGGAGACCGTCCCTTCATCATCATTCTTTATCATACTATTTCATACTATATCATATCTTAAAACAAAGTTTTGGTGCGCCGTGAGGGGATACGGACGCAAAAGCAGCAGCAGTCTGTTCCATCTCCGGCTATCTATGATAAGGGGTCCACGCCGCGCGTATTTCCCCCACTTTTCCTATTCGTCGACTTTATAGATAACACGGTGCTGATGGTTCAATCTCC
>JAISGJ010000089.1 GCA_031263105.1 Coriobacteriales bacterium | reverse complement strand
CCCTCCCATGAGCTCGTGCTCCAAAGCCTAGGCCTGATCCCCAAGGCGGAGGAGCCGCCGAAGAGGAAGCGGGGCAGGCCGCGAAAACAAGTGGTATAGTCTCACTCATTGGGAAAGTTCTAATTTAGTCTTTTTTAGTTTTCTTTAGTCATTGTGAGCATTCAAAAATCCGGTGTCAAGGGTAGCCGAGGCAACGCGACAGCTTGCACCACTTGGAGTTCCTTATGACCCTCAAAGAAAGATTCTACGTTACACAGTCGACCCGGCAGTGACTGGGCTCAAACAGGGCTCTCCTGGCATTGCCGGGCGATGAGGTCGAGGATGGGGCGGTAGGCCGTTGCGCGATCGAAGCGGTCTGCGGCGAGGCAGCGGGCGCGTCTCCCCATGTCCTCGCGGCGCACGGGGTCCTCGAACAGGGAGAGAACCGCGTCGACAAGTGCGCCGACGTTCTCCGCCTCGATGGTCACGCCGATGCCCTCGTGCTCGACGAGGGTCTTGAGCTCCGGGCTGCCTCCCGTGTTGATCATCGGCCGGCCGGCAGCGACGTAGTCCGCGATCTTGTTGATGATGGACTGCGGCGCCTTTCTCACGAGCGAGTTCACGAGGACGTCGGAGCGTGCGAGACAGGCGGCCATCCGGGGGTAGTCGAGGTAGCCGGTGAAGGCCGTGTTGCCGTCGAGGGACTGCGCGAGGGCCTCAAACCGCTCCTGGTCGGGGCCGCCGCCGATGATGAGGGTCTTGATGGTTGAATAACCGCGACGCCTGAGCTCGGCGGAGGCACGCAGCATCGTCTCTATGTCGTAGCTCGCGCCCAGGGTGCCTGCATAGGTGACCCAGAACTCGCTGGGGGCCTTCTCGATTCGCACGGCCTCCTCGCGCACCGCGTCGTCGAACTGCGCGAGCTCGTTGCCCACGTAGACCGTCAGGTGCTCGATGTCGTCCGGGCGGTAGCGGAAGGGGTGGCGCGCGTACTCGTCCGAGGTCCCTACGATAGCGGTGGCGTTTCGATAGACGACCCGCGCATCGCGTGCGAGGGGCGCGAACAGGGCGTCGCTGACGAGGGGGACGTCGAGGACCATGCGCATGGCCTCCGGCCACAGGTCGTTGACGTCGACGATGAAGGGGATGCCGAGGCTGTGCGCGTACTCAGAGGCACGCCGCGCCACGTCGTTGGGAGGAACCTCGCAGTAGACGAGGTCGAAGGGGGCACTGGACCCAAGGTAGGCCGCGAGGTTGCGCGCGGCCCTGCGGTGGCTGAGAATGCGGCGGAGGTCGATGTTGCGCCGATACCCGGGTTCGTCGATGAAGACCACCTTGAAGGGGTACCGGTGGAAGGCGGGGTCGTCGGTGGCACGTTGCCGTTTCTCCCAATGCTGGAACGCCGAGGTTATGAGCTCGACCTCGTAGCCGGCGGCGGCAAGCTGCTCGGCGAGCGAGAGGAAGCGCGTATAGCCCTGCGCCTCGCTTCCGAGCTTGACGCCCATGGTCACGACGGCGATGCGGGCGCGGGGGCGCGGGGCAGGCGGTGAGGAGGGCGGGGCGGGGCGGGGGGGCGGGGGCCATGGTCACGCTTCGGCCTCCTCGGGCACCCTGGCCACCCCGGTCGCACGCGCCTCGGCCCTCTCGACCTCGCCGACCGCACGCGCCTCGACCACAGCGGCCTCGCCGGGCTGCATGAGCTCGCCTGAGAGGTCGTTGAAGCCGAGCTGCTGCTCGCGGGCGATGCGGGCGACGTCCTCGTATTCGGGGCGGCGGAACCGGATGCGGCCCTCGGGCGTCGCCACGCAGGCGGTCTTATAGCGCACCGTGCCGAAACGGGTCTGTTCGGCAACGACGGTGCGCGGCACGAGGAAGCGCTCCACGGAGCTTGTGCGCACGCCCAGGCTGCCTGTGACTCCCATGACGTGCGCCGCGAGCTCCTGCGCCGCGCCCGCCCGGACAAGCACGCTGAGGCGCACGGCCAGGCGTCCCTTCTTCATGACGATGGGCTCCTGCCACACGTCGAGTGCGCCCAGGCCGAACAGCTCCTCGCAGGCGAAGGCAAGGGCCTCGGCACTGAGGTGGTCGATGTTCGTCTCCAACAGCGTGCAGCCCTCAAGGAGGAGGCCGTCGTCCGCAGGAGAGCACAGAGGAGAGCACAGAGGGACGGTTCTTTTGTGCTCCCGGAGAGGAGCCGAATCCGTTGTGGCAGCACAAAAGAACCGTCCCTCTGTGCTCTGTCCCGCGAGGACGCGCACGACGTTCGCGGTGCCCGGAATGCTGCGGCTCCCTGCGCCGTGGCCCACCGCCCGCAGCACCATGCGAGGCAGCGGCTCGAAGGCGTCCACGAAGACGCGTGCGAGCGCCGCGCCCGTGGGGGTGGTAAGCTCTCCCTCGTGCGGCCCTGCGTAGACGGGCAGCCCCTCGACGAGGCGGGCGGTGGCAAAGGCGGGCACGGGCATCTCCCCATGCGAACAGACGAAGCTGCCGAAGCCGAGGGCGAGCGGCGTGGCAAAGACCGCCTCCGGCGCCAGGCGGTCGAACAGGAAGCTGCTGCAACAGATGTCGAGTATCGAATCCGCCGCCCCGACCTCATGGAAGTGCACCTTCTCCACCGCACAGCCGTGAACGGCCGCCTCGGCCTCGGCTATTGCGCCGAAGGCGTCGAGGGCGAGGGTGCAGGCCCGTTCGGAGAGCAGGCACTCGGCACCGGCCTTCTCGATCGTCTCACGTATCCCCTGCCAGTGGCGCACCTTGGGCGCGTCCTCGGTGACGCGGATGCCCGTCGCCTGTATGCCGCCCTGTAGGATGGGGAGACGTTCGATGCGCACGGCGGGCACAAGCGCCCCAGCAAGCCGCTCAAGCTCCTCGAACGTGGCGCAGCCAAGGCGCTCGGCGACCGCGAGCAGCGCACCGAGGACCTTGTCTCCCGAGGCCCCCGTGGAGAAGTCGAAATGAAGGATCATGGACGGTCGCCTTCTTGGAAGCCGCAATGGACAGGGGTGCAGCGGGGGCTGCGACCGCAAGCGTCGGGGCGTCGGGAACGCGGCCCCCCACGGTGGTGGCTGCGGCTGTGGAAGCTCATGCGGGCGCTCCTGCGAACCGCGCGGGCGGGACGTTTATGCGATGCGCGGTGACCCCTGCGCCGAAGCCGTTGTCGATGTTGACGACGCTCACGCCGCCCGCACAGGAGTTGAGCATGCCAAGCAGTGCGGCGATGCCGCCGAAGCTCGCACCGTAGCCCACCGAGGTCGGCACGGCGACGACCGGCACGTCCACCATGCCGGCGACCAACGAGGGCAGGGCGCCTTCCATGCCGGCGACGGCGACTATCGCCCGTGCGTCGCGCAGCTCGTCCGCATGGGCAAGCACGCGATGCACGCCCGAGACGCCCACATCGGTGAGCAGGTTCACGTGGGAGCCCATGAGACGTGCGGTCAGGGCGGCTTCCTGGGCGACCGCAAGGTCGCTCGTACCCGCGCAGCATACGACCACACAACCCTCGCCCTGCGGGCCGACAAGCACCTCGGAAGCGGTCGTCCCCCTCAGCCGCGCCCCGTCCGCACGACGATCGATATACAGCAGGTTGCAAGAGGAGACCCACTGCGCGTCGGACAGCAACGCCTGCACCGTATCGGCCTGCTCGGCGGACGCACGGGTGCAAAGCACGCGGGTATGCTCTGCGGCCAGCGCCTGCATGATGGAGGCGACCTGGGCAGGCGTCTTGCCTGCCCCGAAGACGACCTCGGGGAACCCGCAACGCTCCTCCCGCGCAAAGTCCAGGTCGGCAAAGCCGTCCAAAGTGCCGGCATCCCTCGTGTCGTCTGTGCCGTTTGTGGCGTTTGTGTGGCTTGTAGCGTCCAGGATTTGATCCCTCCAGACATCTCTCCGAACAGAGGCTCACCCGAGCGACGCCACGTACCGCATGCAGCCTTATGCCACACGCAGTCTCATGTTGCGCACCGCCTCTGACCATCCTACTACAGTTCCCCAGGAAGTGCTGGTTAAATGCTTCCCTAAGATGGAACAAGAAACGTAAGCTCCCCGTGTTACAATTCGAAGGTCGTTGGTCACAGGCCACACCCCCACTGTCATTCCGAGCCTGTCGAGGAATCCTTGATTGCGAAGCGACCAACGGTAGGCCGGGGGGACCCTCGACCTGCGGTCGACCGCTTGCGCGGTCGAAGATTCCTCGGCAGGCTCGGAATGACGGTGGGGCTCGGAATGACGGTGAAGTGTCCGTGGAGGGTGTGAGCAGTAACGGTCGTTGTTGCCCGCATTCTCCCTGGGCGGAGACGGGGCACAGCAACAGGAACGTCACTGAAAGGGAACATCGATGAACATGCCAAAGAACGCGCTGCGGCCACTCGTATCCACACTGCTCACCCTGCTTCTCGTCCTTGGGATGGCGGGCACCCCCGTCACAGCCCTTGCCGAGGGGCCGGGCGACAACGGATCCGAGGCAGGTGCCCAAGCAATCCAGACTGACGGGACCGACGCGCCTGCGGACACCGACGGAGCTGCGGGCATCGACGCGCCTGTTGCCGATGTGGGCGAGGACGGCACAGGCGCCCGGACCGACGGAACGGACGAGGCAGGCACCGAGGAGGATGCCGACGCGGCAGGCGAGAACGAAAGCGGGAGCGAGAGCGAGAGCGATGCAGGCGCACCCGATGCAGGCGCCCCTGCGGGCACGGACGGCACGGCCGCGCAGGC
>JAISGJ010000060.1 GCA_031263105.1 Coriobacteriales bacterium | reverse complement strand
TTTCAGGCAAGAGGGATACCCTGAGTGCTGTCGGATTGTGCGGTACTTGAGGGAACGGGAGACTCATGCAGCGGGGAAAGAAGGCCCGACGGACAGGGCTGTTTGTGGCGGTTGGTATTGCGGTCGTCGTCGTGGCCGGGGCCGCGCTGGTGGTGCCGAGGCTGTTTTCTGCCTCGGAGGGCCAGGCCACCGACACGCTCATCGCCTATGCCACGGCCAAGGTCGGCGACGTGTCCACCACGGTCACCGGCAGCGGCACCCTGGCGGAGGCAAGCAGCGACGTCGAGGTGCCCGTCGGCATCACCATAACCGATGTCTACGTGCGCGCCGGCGACGTGGTCGCCGAAGGCGACGTGCTGGCAGCGGTGGACGCCGAATCGGTGCAGGAGGCCATCGACCTGGTGCAGGAGGAGACGGACGCCCTTGCCGAGGCATCGGCCGCGCTCGGCGGGTCGGCGACCCTCGACCGCGTGGTCGCCGCCTACGGGGAGCTGACGAACGACCTGAACGCGCTCTACGCGTCGGGGTATCTCAGGGCTGGCGCCTCGGGCACCATCGGCAGCGTGAACGTCGAGAAGGGCGACACGGTAACGGCCGGCACAGGCGCTGACTCCGGCTCCGCCGCCGACGCGTCGTCCGGCTCGTCCGGTGCCTCCAACCTCATGCCGTCGTCCTACACGGCGGCAGGCAGCAGCCTCATGACGGCCGACTACCGGCCACTGGCAGCCAGCGATGCGCACATCGTCGCGGTGAGTGGGGAGGGCTCCGGCGACTCCTCCGGTTCCGGCAATGGGGAGGGCTCCGGCGGCGATTCCGGCTCCGGCGGCACCGGCGGCACCGGCGGCACCGGCGGCTCCGGCAGTCCCGGCACCGACCCCTCCGGCTCCGACGGCTCCGGCACCGGCGGCACCGGCGGCACCGGCGACGCCGACAAGGACGCCGACGGCGGCGCTGCCGAGAAGGACGCCGACAAAGATGCCGACAAGGACCCCGGCTACGCGGTCAGCGCCCTGCCCTATGCCACGGCAACGGTCTCCCAGGTCAAGGCGGCCTGCGTCGCCTCCGCCAAGGTCACCAAGAAAAAGGCCACCGAGACCTATCTGGCAGACCTCTGCAAGGCCAAGGCGTGGAGCACGTCCGACCCCGCCAAGCCGACCTCCCTCAGCATCGACTACGGCAGCTTTGCTGCCAAAAAAGGCATATACCCCGTGACCTTCAGCTCGTCCGACGACCCGAAGGCCACGCAGACGACCTATGTGGTGGTGGACGACGACCCCGCCGACCCCGCCGCCAACGGCACCGGCGGCACCGGCGGCACCGGCGGCACCAACACCGGCACCGGCGGCAACACGGCCGACGGCACCGCCAGCGGCACGGGCGCCGCCAGCGGCACCAACGCGGCCAACGGCACCGGCACCACCAACGCCCCCGCCGCCACCAACACCGCCGCCACCCAGAGCGACACCTCGGAGGAGGTGGCCATAGACAGCGTGGAGGCCGCAGCCTTCCAGATCAAGTCCGACAGCGAGATGGAGGTCCAGATCCAGCTGGACGAGATGGACGTGGCGGCCGTGAAGGCGGGGCAGCAGGCGACCGTGGAGCTGAGCGCGTTGGAGGGCCAGGTGTTCCAAGGGACCGTGGCCTCGGTCTCCTCCTCCGGCGGCAGCTATTACGCGGTTATCGCCATCCCCAAGACCGAGGGCATGTACGCGGGCTTCTCCGCCACGGCCACCATCGTCAAGGAGCAGGCGACCGACGCGGTGCTCATCCCCCTCGATGCCGTGCAGCAGAGCGGCGAGGAGCTGTTCGTGTACACCACGGCCAGCGAGGACGGCGAGCTGGGCGGCGAGGTCGCAATCGAGACCGGCCTCTCCGACGAGGACGCCGTCGAGGTGACCAGTGGGCTGGACGAGGGAACGACCGTCTATTACCAGCAGCGCGTCACCTCCTCCGCCGCCAGCACCGGAACGGACAGCTTCGGGCAGAGGGGCATGGGCGAGAACTTCGGCACAGGCGGCGGCTTCAGCATGGGCGCCGGGCCGACGCAGATGCCCAGCTTCGATGGGGGCCAGGGCCCCGCTCGCCAATGACGCGGCGCTTGGGAGTCCGGAAGTGATCGACCTTATCGGCATATCCAAGACCTACATCCTGGGCGACAGCGAGGTATACGCCTTGGACGACGTGCACCTGAGCGTCGCGGACGGCGAGTTCGTGGGGATCGTGGGGCCTTCCGGGAGCGGCAAGAGCACCCTGATGAACATCATCGGCGTGCTGGACGTGGCCGATTCCGGCATGTACCTGCTGGACGGCGTGCCCATCGAGTCCTACGGCAGCAACGAGCTTGCGCGCATCCGCAACCGGCACATCGGCTTCGTGTTCCAGAACTTCAACCTCATCGGTCGCATGAGCATCGAGGAGAACGTCGAGCTCCCCTTGGTCTACCAGGGCATGAAGGCCGCCCAGCGCAGGCCCCTCGTGGAGGCAGCTCTGGAGAAGGTCGGACTCCTCGAGCGGCGGCGGCACACCCCCAACAGCGTCAGCGGCGGCCAGCAGCAGCGTGCGGCGATAGCGCGGGCGCTGGTGACGGAGCCCTCGCTGATCCTCGCCGACGAGCCGACGGGCAACCTCGACTCGCACACCGGCGGGGAGATCATCGAGCTTCTCCACGGGCTCAACGCCAGCGGGCGCACCATCGTGCTCATCACGCACGACGACCACCTGGCGGCCCAGACGGGGCGCAGGGTGCGCATCAAGGACGGAAGGGTGGCCGACGGATGATCCTCCAGTCCATCAAGATGGCCGTGAAGTCCATCCTCGTGAACAAGATGCGGGCCTTCCTCACCATGCTCGGCATCATCATCGGCGTCATGGCGCTGGTCGTGCTCGTCTCGCTGGTCACGAGCGCGACCAGCAGCGTGTCCGACCGCATCTCACAGATGGGCAACGACCTCTTCACCGTGAGCATCCGCGACGATGGCGGCGAGCCTTTGAAGCAAGACGAGATCGAGGCCCTTGCCGCAAACGACAGCCTGGGGCTCACAGCGCCCTACCTGCAAAGCTCGGGCAGCGTGAAGCAGGGCACGGACACGGTGCGGGTGAGCATCACGGGGACCAACAACGCCTACTTCTCGATCATGGGCAGCACGCTCGCGGCCGGCCGCCTCCTGCTGCAACCCGACCTCGACAACCTCGCCCACGTCGTGGTGCTCAGCTACGAGGCCGCAGCCGCCTTGTTCGCGGAGGTGCCGATCAGCGACATCTGCGGGCAGTCGATCATGCTGGACGGCCTGCCGTACCAGGTCGTGGGCGTGCTGGCGGAGAACGAGAGCGTCACGGCGGGCGGCATGCAGTCCTACTCCGTGTACCTGCCCTTCACGGTGACCGCGCGTACGACCGGCTCCAGCGACGTCAGCAGCTTCTATGCCACGGCGGCGGACCCCTCCCAGATCGAGGACGCCGAGCTGACCTTGAACTCCTGGCTCTCCCTGCGCTTCGGCGGCGACACCGACGCCTACTACGTGCAGAGCATGGCGACCCTCTCCGAAACCCTGAGCAGCGTCCAAGACACCTTTGCGCTGCTGCTGGGAGGCATCGCGGGCATCTCGCTTCTGGTGGGCGGCATCGGCATCATGAACATCATGCTGGTCTCCGTCACCGAGCGCACGCGCGAGATCGGCATCCGCAAGGCCATCGGCGCCACCCGAGGGAGCATCATGACCCAGTTCCTGCTGGAGGCGCTGGTGCTCTGCCTCATCGGCTGCGCGATCGGCATCCTCGGCTCCGGCATCGTGCTGGGCATCGCGAACATGGTCGCCCTCTCCGGTGCCGAGGCCTCCGGCACGACGTCTGCGACCACCTACAGCTTCTCCGGGACGGTCATCGTCGTGGCAGTGGTCTTCTCCACGGTTATCGGCATGGTCTTCGGCCTGTATCCCGCCAACAAGGCGGCCCGGATGCACCCGATCGAAGCCCTGAGATACGAATGAGGGCATCGTGAACGGGGCGCCGTCGCCCCGGGGCAGCATTGAGTAACGGCAGTATCGTATTGGAAGAGAAAGGACCGATCATGTACGAACAAGAGCACACAAACAGGGGGAGCCAAGCGGCGGCATCAGGGCAGGTGCCCGCTCCGGCACCGGCACCGGCACCGGGCCTGGCACCGGGCCTGGGGTCGGCGCAGCCCTCGGCGCAGGCGCACGCTCCGATGCCCGCGCCGCTGTCGGCGCCTCCGCAGGCGGGCGGGGTGAGGGCGCTGCACGCTTGGATCGTCATCATCCTTCTCGCGCTGACGCTCGTGGTCAGCTCCGTCGGCCTCGTCTTGCAGGTCATGCCCGTGGGAATGCGCGGCGGGGCGAACGGGGCGAACTTCGTCCCCAACCAGTCGTTCCCAGGCGGCCAGTCCCAGGACTTCGAGGCCCCCGACGGCACCACCTCCTCCCAAGGCGGCCTCTCCCAAGGCCCGCAAGGCACACAAGGCTCACAGGGCTCACAGGGCCAGCAGGGCCGCATCAGCTGACCCCCCCCCCCCCCTGTTACAGGCCACACCCCTGTTACAGGCCACACCCCCCACTGTCATTCCGAGCTTGCCGAGGAATCTTCGACCGCGCCAGCGGTCGACTGCGGCCGGAAGGCGCCTCTGCCTGCGGTTGGCTGCCCCGCAGTCGAAACAGTGTGTCGCCCGCTGCGCGGGCTCTTGGCATGGGTTGGCTGCTTCGCGTCCCGTGGGCCTGCCGGTTCCATGGGCTCACCCGCTGCTTCGCAGCTTCGCCCGGAAACAGCCCACTGGGCTGTTTCCCAGTCCACTGGCCTGCCGCGCCGTCCTCGCTGAGAACGCGGTGCGTTTTCCGGGCGCTCGGACCCAAGGATCCCTCGGCTGCGGGGGCTTCGCCCCCTCCGCTCGGGATGACAGTGGGGGGTGTGGCCTGTGACATGTACGTCTTGCCGTTCCTTCTGACCTTGACCTCCTCCGCTCGGGATGACAGTGGGGGGTGTGGCCTGTACCTGTAACGACCCCCCCCCCCCCCCCCCCGACGGAATCGGGAACTATGCAGTAAAGGCAAACACTATTGTGATATAATAAACATACACGAAGCCGGTTTCCGCAACGCAAAGAGGTGAGCCGATATGGTCGCGAGCTATAAGAAACTTTGGGAGCATATGACCAATGAGTGAAGCCAATAATAAGATAAAGCTCTTTGAGGGGCGTCACGTCCGTGCTGAATGGGATGAGGATAACGAAAAGTGGTGGCTATCAATCGTGGACGTGGTAGCCGTTCTCACAGAAAGCACAGATGCCTCCGCCTACTGGCGCAAGCTTAAGCAGCGCTTGCTCGCCGAGGGAAACGAAACCGTGACAAATTGTCACGGTTTGAAGATGCAGGCATCTGATGGCAAGATGCGAAAAACCGATGTCGCCGACACCGAGCAGATATTTCGCCTTGTCCAGTCCATCCCCAGCAAGAAGGCCGAGCCGTTCAAGCTGTGGCTGGCAAAGGTGGGCAGCGAGCGGGTTGATGAGACGATTGACCCCGAACTCTCGATAGATCGCGCAATCCAAAGTTACCGGCATCTGGATGCCAAGAGCTTGAACCAAGCGCAACTGTCCGATGGAGGGGGAGAATAGTGCCCATAGACAACAGGTATGCCTACCTTGGTCCCGAGGGGACATTCAGCCATGAGGCGGCCCGCCTGTTCGCACGGTCGGATGCCGCGAGCTCCGCCCCCGACGCCGCCCCCGCCCCCGACGCCGCCCCCGCCCCCGGTGCCGCGAGCTCCGCCTCCGCCCCCGACGGGCTTTTCGAGTGTGCCACCATCTCCGAGATATTCGAGCTGGTCGATCGTGGGCGCGCCCGTTTCGGCGTCGTGCCCATAGAGAACGCGCTCGAGGGCAGCGTCAACGAGACGCTCGACGCGTTCGCGTTCACCTCGGGGGCCCAGATCCTCGGCGAGGTCGTCGTCGACATCCATCACAACCTTGTCGTGCAGCCGGGCACGGCCCTCGCGCAGATCGACACCGTGGCCTCCCATCCGCAGGCGCTCGCGCAGTCGCGTCGCTGGTTGCAGCATCACCTGCCGACTGCACATACGCTCGCCACCACCTCCACGGCCGAGGCCGTGCGCATGGCCGTCGCCGACCCACGGCTCGCGGCCATCGGTGCCGGGCTTGCCGCCCGACTCTTTGGGGGAGAGGTGCTGGCGGAGCAGATCGAGGACCATCTCGGCAACCAGACCCGCTTCGTCCTCATCGGGAACGACCCTCTGCCCACGCCTCGCGACACGACGGGCTACAAGACCTCGCTGGCGCTCTTCATGCGCCAGGACCGCCCCGGCACCCTGCTCATGATCCTCGAGGAGTTCGCCTACGCAGGGCTGAACCTCACAAAGATCCAGTCGCGCCCGACGAAGCGTGCCTTGGGCGACTACATGTTCTGGATAGACATAGACGGCCACACCGACGACATCCACGTCAAGACCGCCCTCGACTGCCTGCGCCTCAAACTGCGCGAAGTCAAGTCCCTCGGCTCATACCCCGCCGCATAACCCCCCACCGCCGTCCCGGCCCCCACCGCCGTCCCGGCCCCCCACTGCCGTCCCGGCCCCCCACTGTCATCCCGGCCCCCCACTGTCATCCCGAGCCTGCCGAGGGATCCTCGACCGCGCCAGCGGTCGACCGCACCCGGACAATGCTTCGTCCCGCGCTCGGCCGCAGCCCGGGCGTCACGAACCTCCCGACGCGCCGGCGCACGCACGCGCATGCACCGGCGTGTCGGGTGCGAGCCTATAGGGTGCGAGCCTATATCATGCGGGCCGTCAGGTTGCCGGCGGCGATGGCCTCTGCGATGTTGTAGGGGGTGTCGCAGTCGCCCACCGCGTAGGCCTCGATGCTGCCCAGGCCGTCGAGCAGGTCCTTGTTCGGCAGCATGTCGCTGACGTCGACCACGGAGTCGCAGGCGATCGTCTGCTTGAGGCCGGACTCCGTGGTGATCTCGATGGAGCCCTCGCCGACCGCGTCTATCTGGGCGCTGGCCCATATATGGCAGCCGGTGGCGGTCAGCGCCGGCAAGAGGAACTCCCGCATGTTCGCGGAGTGGCCCTTGTCGAAGACCTTCAGCGGGTCGGTTCCCGGCGGCATCCCGAACATCGAGGGGACGACGAAGTCGTCCGGGGCCACGATGTCCACCTGGTAGCCTTCTCCCGCGAGGTAGACGGCGACATCGACGGCCTGGCAGTTGCCGCCCCAAACCACGACCTTCTCCCCTAGATCGGCACCGAGGAAGCTGGCGATGTCGTAGACGGCGGTGGAGCCGGAGGCTGTGAGGCCGAGCGACGTGCGCGTGCCGCCGACAGCCAGTATGAGGACGTCGGGGGCCTCGCTCGTGATGAGGGCGGCGTCGACCTCGGTCCCGGTGACCACCTCGACGCCGGCCAGCTCCTGCTGCTTGGCAAGGTAGGCCGCCAGACGTGAGAGGTTCTCGTGGGGCCCCTTGATGGCCTCGGCGGTCGAGAGCATCCCGCCCAGGGCCGTGCTCTTCTCATACAGCGTGACCGCGTACCCACGCTGGGCGGCGATGCGGGCGGCCTCGCAACCGGCGGGGCCTCCCCCCACGACCATGACCTTCTTGTCGCCCGTCGCGGGCAAGGGCTCGTAGCCCTCGGGCATGGCCTCGCCATAGGCCCGCCAGTTGGCGGCGTTGACACGGCAGTGCTCCATCAGGGCCGTGCCCTTCAGGTCTGCGTCGTAGAAGCAGTGCAGGCAGCGGGTGCAGGGCGCGATCTCGTCCAGCTTGCCCTCGCGCAGCTTGTTCACATAGCCGGGGTCGACGCAGAAGGGGCGGTTCATCACCAAGAAGTCGATCTTGCCCTCCGAGAGCGCGGCCTCGAAGTAGTCCGGGGCCTGGGCGGGATCCATGTACGAGGCGGCGCCGACCGGAATGGAGACGGCCTCCTTGACGGCGGCGGCCATGTCGAGGTTGAGGCCGCAGCCCGAGTGGCTGGCGCGCAGGATGCCGCCGAAGTGGCGCGAGAAGTCGAAGCGCGAGCCGTAGCCGCTCTGGCCCTCCAGGCCGCGAGGGGCGAAGTAGAGTTCGGAGGCGAACTGGGCCACATGCATGCCGGCCGGGCCGATGCGCAGATGGATGGAGTCCGCGCCTGCGTCTTCCGCCGTCTTGGCGATGGCCTTGGTCTCCTCCAGGCCGGTGTAAAGCGAGCTGTCCCCGAGGTGGGCGTCGTTCTCCTCGATGCCGTTGATCAGCAGCTGGACTACGAAGTCCTCGCCGCAGGCCTCCTTGATGCCGGTGATGCACTCCACCATGAACTTGGTGCGGCTCTCCAGGGTCTGCGGCCCGTACTCGTCGGTGCGGTTGTTGCGCGCGCGCGAGAAGAACGACTGGCCGAGGTTGTTGGCGGCGAAGTTGAGCTCGTAGGCGTCGAAGCCGGTCTCCTTGAGCTTCTTGCCGATGTCGATGACGGCCTGCACCCAGCCCTTGACGTCGTCGATGGAATACTCTCCCAGGAAGGGCATGGTGAAGTCCAGCGGGCCGACGGGCGAGCCCATGGTGTCGAACTGGTAGCCGACCTTGGCGCCGGCGCCGTGCAGGGCATCGAGCAGCCCTGGCATGTCGTAGGCGTCGAAGGGCTGCTTCATGGGGCTGGCGGTGAAGTCCCAGAGATTGGCGCAGTCCTCAATCCAAATCATCCCCACGCCGCCCTCTGCCATGCGCTGGTAGTAGCCGATGTACTCGTCTTTGATGTTGCGCATGAACGCCAGCTGAAAGGCCGCCGATTTGACCATGCGGTTCTCGATGGTGTGCGGGCCAATCTGCCACGGCGTGAAAAAGGCGCTGCTGGCAAAATTGGTGATGGAGTTGGTCGTGTAGCTGTAGTCCTGCGGATTGAGCGCGCCACCGGTCGCGGCGCCACCGCCGGTGGACGAGCCTCCTCCTGACGGGCTGCCCGAGGGCCCGGAATCGCTGGGCGTGCAGCCGGTCAGGGCCGCTCCCGCTGCACCCAGCACCCCGGCCGCCAGTGTCGAGACGGCAGCCCCCTTCAGGAAGCCTCGACGTGAGATGCCGGCGGTAGCGGCCGTGTCGATGACGTCGAATCCGCCGGGCCGGTCACCCCCGCCAGCCCCACCGAGCCTGTCGAGCCTGTCGAACAGCGCTGTTGTTTTTCTCTCGTTCATGTTTCCTCCTTTTTTCGTGTTCCCTTACGGACTGGTTCTTCCTGGAAAGGGACAACGCGAAAACCGCGAAGCCCCATTCTTCGCGCAGCGGCATCCAGCACGTATGCCTCTGTGGGTATTATATGCTCAAACGCCGGGGATTGAGAAGGGCAGGCACAGGCGCACGGGGAAACCATCGGTTTAGTGGGTACATCTTTTAGATGCCACCTATTCCGCCGGGCACCTCGCCGACGCGGAGAAACACGCGCAGCTCACTGGCCGTTGTGCTGTTCGTCCGCGGCTGAGCGCTCGATGAGGTCGATCAACTCCTGCTTGGTGTGGATACCCAGCTTCGCATAGATGTGTGACGTATGCGTCTTGACGGTCCCATCCGCGAGATGCAGTTTCTGCTGGATGTAGGGTCGGTTTCTCCCCTGCGCCAGAAACGTCAGTATCTCGCGCTCGCGCTGCGTCAGACCATAGCGCTCGACAATCGACCCATAGATGTCCTCCGGCACGGCCCGCGCTGTCTCCTGGATGCCTAAAGGCATGATTGCCAGGAAGAACGCCACAATATAGACCACGATAAGCACAAACGCGGAGATAGGGTTCGATGAGCCCTCAAAGAAATACATCCAGGCAATCGCCAGTATGCTGTACATGACCGCCATCCCTCCCATAATGCGGAAGGGGGAGGTGGAAAGCCACTTGATGCTTGCGATGACAATCGTCCACATGACGAGATGACCAAAAAGCTCGATGGCCTCTATGACGATGCGTTCTGAAGGATGTGCAAGCGGGAGGGCGTACTCATTGATGAGATAGGCGAGACATCCCGCGACGATGACCAGAAGCGGTATCTGGTAGCGAGAGTGCAGAGGGGCCTCGCTGCGCCGTATGAGCACAAAAAAGGCGAGTACCACAAGCACCAGGCATGACCCGACCTGCTCAAACACCGCCTGAGCGGAGAACTGGGAGAGGTCTTCGCGGACATTGCCCCAGAGACCCACGGTCGTAACGGCGCGGATGACCAGGAGACTCAGCACGGCAACGGCAAGTATCTGAACCTGATAGCGCGCCTGCTTACCGGTGAATTTTGGTTCAGAGCGAACGAGCCCCTGCGTTCGCGATGTCGTCACAATGAGGATGATACAGGCGACGGGAGGCATGAGCGTCCCCACAACAACCTGGGCGACCCGAGGCAACATGATATTGAGCAGCATCGCGGCTATGCTTTCGACAAGGAGGCTTGCGGTGATGGCTATGATGGCGACCTTAAAACTCTCCCTCGTCGCGAGCAGCAGGTAGAAGGAGCGGACAAACCAGGCATAGCCCACACCGGAGCAAAAGCAGCCTATCGTCGCGAGGACCACAGGACTATACAGGTTTTGTTGATACGCTATGCCAAAGGAGGCGGTCCCCATGCACATCAGGACGCCCATCCCAAAATCAAGATAGGTCTTTATCGGGGGAATCCTCTTATCCAGCGTGATAAGAAGCACGCCGCACGCAAACAGGCCAACGTAGAACGCGTACCTGCTCAACTCCGGCTGAGCAAGCGCTTCCTGGGTCGCCGGGAGAGGGGCAAAGGCGGAACTGTACCCCACGAGGTTCATCCATATGCCCATTGCTCCGAGTCCGATGGTCACCCAGAGCGCAACAGGATATGCCCCCCCCCCCCCCTGATTTTCTCCCCGCTCGCGCTGTGCCCAGCGCACAACTTTTTGCCACATGAGTGTCCCCAATTCATGTTCGCACCGCCATATGATAACCGCCATACGATATATAGCGTATATTGTACGCGCTTTTACCGCGCGCAAGACTGTGGTTAACCACAAATGTAAGGCAGAGGGGTGTTGGAACAGGGACGGGGCAAGTGGAACACCTGCCCCCGTCCCCTTTTGCTAACTACTTGTATGAGTCCAACTCATACTTCATCACTATTTTTACTGTTTGATCACCATCCACCGCTATCGTATCCTTAGAATCCAATGCAACATGATCCTCAGCCGTGATCAAGAGACGGTATTCGCCTTTGGGCACATTGAAGCTGACCATTCCGGCATCATCAGACGCAGCTCGGTATGAGACGCCCTCCGAAGTGACAGCCACCCAGGCATTCACGACCGGTATTTTTTCGAAATCGCAAGTGACCTCGATGGTCAACAGATGCTCAGGTGGCCGGGCAGCTCGAAAGACAACGGCGTGGGAAGCGTCATCATGCGCCGGTGCCCTATCAGGCTGGGAGAACTTCAGCTCCCATTCATAGACACCTGCTTCGTCGGGAGCATCCAGCTCCAACTCAGTCCAATACACACCGGCTGTGCCCTCGAGGGGTTCTTCACCTAAGACACCCGTCGCCAGCAACACGCCTTGCTGGTCATAGAGCATGATCTGCTCGCCTGCCAGCTTGCAGTCGCCCACACAC
Source organism: Coriobacteriales bacterium (assembly GCA_031263105.1). Taxonomy (GTDB): domain Bacteria; phylum Actinomycetota; class Coriobacteriia; order Coriobacteriales; family UBA8131; genus JAISGJ01. The sequence continues at coordinate 3,568 of JAISGJ010000060.1, read as the reverse complement.
CGGGCACCAGCCTTCAGGGTGAATTTCGAGCCCATGATTACCGGGAAAGGCACATTCCAGGATGACAGGGTGAGCATGTGGGCTTCGACGATAAACGTGAACGACGCCGAGACCGGCACATGAGGGGTGTTCTCCTCTTCTTGTGGTTCAAACACTGCTGTCCAGGTATATTCCCCCGGCTCTGTTGGTGCAGCCAAGATAAACACATCGGTCTGATTGACTGCATCATCGTCATCGAAAGAGCTAAGCTCTACTTGCGTTAACACGGCATCTTGAGCCAGAATCTCGACCATACCACCCCGAAAGTCACAGGCCAGAGAACATGATACCTTGACCTGCAGAGCTATATCGGAGCCTGCATAGACCCGAGGAAGAGGTGGCTCGACAGCTTCCCTATCGCCTGTATAAACGCTACTTACAGATTCCGTCATTTCAGGCGCATTGACATGGGATATAGCCACCGTAATCTCGTGTGTTTCAATTTGTTCTGCATCGACTTGCTCTGTGTCAATTTGTTCTGTGTCGACCTGTTCTGTGTCGACCTGCTCTGCATCGACTTGTTCTGTGTCAATTTGTTCTGCATCGACTTGTTCTGCATCAGCTTGTCCTGTGTCGACCTGCTCTGTGTCGACCTGCTCTGTGTCGACTTGTTCTGTGTCGAATTCTTCTATCACCGATCACTCCTCTACAAATTCAAGTTCTTCAAGCACACAAATAAACACAGGGGGGCGAGACCTTCCCGCCCCCCGGCTCACTTCATTTGTTGCTTTGTCTTATGCCGCCTTATCGGCAAAAGCCTTGCTTACGCGTCCCAAGCCGTCAGGCCATTGGCATGCCGAGCGGCCCGGATACCACTGGAAAGCGTTTCCGGAATGTTCTCCATGCCGTTGTACAGATGGCCATAAATCGAACCCAGCTCGCCTCCCACATAGAGGCGCGGGATGGGCTTGTCGAAAGGATCCAGCACCTGGCAGTCGCCGTTATGCTTCGGGCCACCCTGGGTGTTGGTCTGGCATTCGCAGATCTCCATAGCATAGAAGGGAGGAGTGACCAGCGGAAACATGGTCGAGTCCCGCCTGCCAAACTCCAAGTCCACGCCCGTTGCGCAGTAACCGTTGTAGTCGGACACCGTCTTCGCCAGGGCAGCTTTATCCATGGGCTCTTGCACACCGAAGAAGTTTGTGCTGGTAATCTTGCCAGCCAGTTCTTCTATGCTGTCGGCCTTGAGGATATAGCCCGCAGCTATCTCGGCCGAGTTGTCCTCGCTCCATTTGTAAACGCCCAGGTTACCCTGGAACTGGCCGATGCCGCCTATCCTTCTTCCCGTCCTTGTGGTCTCGTCAAAGATGAAGTACATGGGTACGTTGGGATAGTCGCAGTATTCTTCATCGTCAGCGGGCAGGTGATGATGCACAAACCTGTCCCATTCCCTGCGGTTATCGCTATGTCCACCGTTGAAGTACTCATTGTAGAAGCGCTTGCCGTACCGGTTGACGACGATGCCCGGTTCTCTGCCGATGTTGGTGGCCCAGGCACTCACGGTTACTCCCACGCCAAGCTCTTTGCTGAGAGGGGCACAACCAAAGCTGTGCATCTCCTTCTTGTTCGTGTGCCAGATCGCGGCGCCGGCTTTCATTGCCGCTATCATACCTGAACCATCGGAGTAGGGGGAGCCGTACATGGTCACAAAGGCAGAGTGGGCATGGGGGGCGAATTGTTTGAGCAATTCTTCGTTATGCTCATAACCGCCCGTAGCGATGAATACGGCTTTCTTGGCCTTGATGTAGATAGGCGTCCCTTCCGAATTCTGCTCAAAGCCCTTGGCAAATGTTATCCCTTCGCCGGCCTTGATGCCAAGAACCTCACCAGTCTCGCCGTTCTGAATCAGCTCGACGAGCGCGGTGGCGTGCTTCACGGGGATGTCCCGCTCCGCCATCATGTCAAGCATCCACTCCGTCCACGGCGGCTTGAATGACTCCTGAGGGAAGTTGTCCTCGTACGGTGCTGGCGGATGACCCACAAACCCGTTCTCAGGCCCCGTCCCAGCATTCACCATTTCCGGGCCACCGGGGATGGCAAGATACGATATACCCGTCGGCTGCCATGTGACGGTGCCACCGATTGATTCAATCCACTCCGGAACCTTGTGATTCATCTCAATCTGTGCGCGAATCGTCTCTGCATCGGTAGAGCCCCAGCACTCTGAAGTCACATACTTGATGTTGGTCTCTACATCCGGGCCGAGCAACCCAGAAGTGTAAATCCTCTTTGATGCGCTGCTGCCGCCGCAATGCTCCCGCGGCGCCCTGTCGACCACAAAGACACTGTTGCCGAGGTTGTTGGCTTCCACCGCGGCACCCTGGCCGGCGAAGCCGAAGCCGCAAACCACGACATCAGCCTCATAATCCCACTTGTCTACATGCGGTAAAGTGACGATTTCAGAACCACTGCCGCTGTCACCGGTGGCAGGGGTGTCGCAGGCGACCAAGCCGAGAGCGGCTGCTCCGGCGCCAGCAACGGCCGCACCTTTGAGAAAATCGCGACGCGATAAACCTTTCGTTTCTGACATATTCTTCCTCTTTTCTGTTCTTGGATTCTTATTGCTTTTGATTAGTGAAACTGCGTGGACTCCCTAACCACTTCCGTTCCCAGTACTCCTTGTACTCCCTCTCCTTCCTCACAATGCAATCCGTATCATCATGTATAATCCGCCCCTGAAACCCGCCCGTAAATCCCCGAATCAACCTATTAGTGTTAAATGAACATCATTCGAAAGGGGTTATTGAAATCACCTTATCATGACAACAAGGGCATATCACGACCCGAATGTGGGGGTGTTGGGCGCTCTGAGTAAGAAAAAACACGCGCACCCCTCGAGGCTCAGCGTGAACGGGGTTGGGGCTGCGGACAACGGACAAAAAGGGGACGGGGGCGGGAGGGCAGGGGTATAATGGGTTATAGGGCGTTGGCCGACAGTCGCACGGTTTGCTGCCGAGCGACGCTCAAGACCACGAGAGGAAGGAACTATCATGAAAATATCGGCACGTAATCAGCTTAAGGGAACGATAACAAAGGTTGAGAAGGGTGCAATCTCAAGCATCGTCACGCTTGATGTCTCTGGCAACACCATCACGGCGACGATTTCGAACGCAGCCGTCGATGACCTCGAACTCAAACCCGGCATGGAAGCCTACGCGATCATCAAGGCGACCTCAGTCATGGTAGGCGTCGACCATTAGACCACCTTATTCTCATTCCGTCTGCGCGGAGCGAAGCATTGCGGCTGCGCGTAGCACAGGCTCCATAGCTTAAGTCCCTTTGAGCAGTTAACACCCACGTGGATGCTGCGATTCGGCACAGCCGAATCGCAGCATGACGGCATAGTGTGAACCGTGACCTTCAGTAGCCCCCGTCCTGCTCCGTCTCCTTTGTCACTTTATTGGCGGGGCTTTTTTGTTATAGTGATACCCATGTGTTTTCGCACGATAATCCTATTTCCGAGAGGGCCGGTGAGGCCCTGTCATAAGGAGGCGGTTGAGTTGGCAGCTCCGAGCACTGAACAGGTCCG
>JAISGJ010000044.1 GCA_031263105.1 Coriobacteriales bacterium | reverse complement strand
TGACGCACGCAAACGGTCGAATCTTATGTCGGGTTGTGGCGCAGCTTGGTAGCGCACTTGACTGGGGGTCAAGGGGCCGCAGGTTCAAATCCTGTCAACCCGACCATATCGAGTGTCCTTAGGGGATTTGAGATACGATTCTCTGAATAAACGTTACTGTCCACACCCCCACTGTCATCCCGAGTCCCACTGTCATCCCGAGTCCCACTGTCATCCCGAGTCCCACTGTCATCCCGAGTCCCACTGTCATCCCGAGTCCCACTGTCATCCCGAGTCCCACTGTCATCCCGAGCCTGCCGAGGGATCCTTGGGTTCGAGCGCCCGGAAAACAGTCCAGTGGGCTGTTTTCAGCGAGAACGGGCCGACAGGCCCACGGACTTCGAGCGCCCGGAAAACGCACCGCGTTCTCAGCGAGGACGGCGCGACAGTCCGGCGGACTGGGAAACAGCCCGGTGGGCTGTTTCCGGGCGAAGCTGCGAAGCAGCGGGGGAGCCCCTGAGCGGGTGAGCCCCTGAGCGCATGAGGCCCTGAACGGGTGAGCCCATGGAACCGACAGGCCCACGGGACGCGGAGCAGCCGACTGCGGGTCGAGGCGCCCTCTGGCCGCAGTCGACCGCTGGCGCGGTCGAGGATCCCTCGGCAGGCTCGGGGTGACAGTGGGGGGTGTAGACAGTGGGGGGTGTGAACCGTAACGAATAAACTCCCATTAGGAGGAAAACCTCTGGATTTTATTGGACAAAAACGGCATACTGTTATAGAGTAGTCGAGCGCTTTCCTGCGCTACGGGCCCGTAGCTCAGTTGGTTAGAGCGCACGGCTGATAACCGTGAGGTCATTGGTTCGAATCCAATCGGGCCCACCATTCTTTGCAATAAACGCCCTAGCGTGAGCCGAGTCGCCGCTGGGGCGTTTATTACGTTTAGGAGGGTGCGGGCAAAACGGGGTCAACGGGGTCATGGGCCCAAGAACCCCCATGGGCCTCTAGGATCCCTCAGACAGCAAGGGGCAGGTACTCGTGGAGCTTTTGGAGCACCTCTTTGAAGTCGATCGGCTTTCCTACGTGGTCGTTCATGCCGGCGGCAAGACAGCGCTCGATGTCCTCCTTGAACACGTTGGCCGTCATGGCGATGATGGGCACCTCTTTGGCCCACGGGTCATCGAGCGCCCTTATGCGACGGGTCGCCTCAAGCCCGTCCATCTCAGGCATCTGCATATCCATGAAAATGAGGTCGAATGCCCGTGGCTCGGCTACGAACAGGCCCACGGCCTCGACCCCGTTCTCGGCATCTTGCAGGCGTAGCCCGGTCGGCTCGAACAGCGCATAGACGATCTCGCGGTTGATCTCCACGTCCTCAGCGAGCAGGACCTGATAAGAACTCAGGTCCGTTTGCTCGATTGCATCGTCTTCGGGCAACAGCCCTGCCGCAAGCGTCTCGTCCCTCTCCAGTATCTTGACGCTAAATGAGAATGTTGAACCCTTGCTCTCTTGCGACTCGACGCTGATGGAACCTCCCATCAGTTCGATGATGCTTTTCGATATGGCAAGCCCGAGGCCAGTGCCTCCGTATTTACGTGACGTGCTGCTTTCTGCCTGTGAGAACGCCTGGAAAAGCCGTGCCTGTTGCTCGGGCGTGATGCCTATGCCCGTATCGGAGACCCTGAAGCTCAGAACGCAGGTCTTGCCGCTCTCCTCGCCAGCCTCGCCGCCCGCGTCGCCCGCGCTGTCTGCGGCATCCGCACCGTCCACGCCGCCCTTTCCGGCACCGCCGTCCCCTGCACCCGTCGCTTCGACCAGATCCGCCTCAAGGGATACGGTGCCCCCTTCCGGCGTGAACTTGACGGCATTCGACAGCAGGTTGACCAAGACCTGGGAAAGACGCTGTTCGTCCCCGAAGACCAAGGCAGGTATGCGGTCATCCACCCGAACGGTGAAGTGCTGGTCACGCTCGTTGGCCTTGAAGCTCATGAGGTCGCTCACCCGTTGCACCATGCCCCTGAACAGGTAATCCGTAGGGGCGAGCTCGAACTTGTTGGCCTCTATCTTCGACATGTCCAACACGTCGTTGATGACCCCGAGCAGATGCACCGAAGCATCTTTGACTTTGTCGAAGGCATAGTTCTTGCGCTCCAGCGTGGTCGCATTCAGGCCGATGGCCGTCATGCCGGTGATGGCGTTCATCGGCGTGCGTATCTCATGGCTCATGTTCGAGAGGAACTCGCTTTTGGCCCGGTTGGCGGCCTCTGCCTCTTCCCGCGCATGCTCGAGGTCGGTGACGTCGTGGAACAGAAGCAACATGCCCTCGTTCTCGCCTGCGTCACTGAACATGGGAGAGATGTTCACCACGTATTTCTGCCGTGTACCGGCATCGCCCCCGTCGACCCACAGGTCCTTCACAAAGGTGGCGTTCTTTTGGGCGGCCTCGTCGAGTATCTCCTCCATCACATGGCAGGCATCGCCGTCGAGGAACTTGGCGAGCACGTCGCGGACGGGCTGCATGTTCACCTCGTCCCTGGTGAGCCCGGTTATGCGGAGAAAATAGTCCGTGAAATAGGTAAGCCTCTCGCCACGATCGAGCAGCAGTATGCTGCTCTGGGAGCTCGTGAGCAACAGCTTGAGGTAGCGGGCGCTCTCGCGTTGCGCCTGCGTGCGTGCCACCTGCTGGTTGGCACGGGACACAGCGATGGTCTTTTCCTGGTCGAGTGCCTTTATCAGGCGACCGATCTCACGCTCGGCCTTCCTGTTCGCCTTCTGAAGTTCCTTGACCTGGTCCAGGAGTCCGCTGTCCTCAGCCGTCAGCGGTTCTGCCGATGAGGGTATCTGCGACTCTGTCGATGCATCGCGATCCATCAGGTCTTCCGTTTTCGTGCCCGATATCTCACACGCCGCACTCCCTAAAGGGCACAGGCCGTAAACGTGAAGTTATGGAACCGGTTGTGCCAGCTGCCGTCTTCGGCCTTTACCGGGCAAAGCTCGCCGCCCGAGTAACCCAACATGTACGGGGCCTTCCCTTCGAGCCTTTCGATGACGCCTGCCATCTCGTCCTCCTGCCGAGGAGCAAGCATGATAAAGCGGGTGATGCAAGGGCACATGAGGAACCCGCTCTTGTCCGAACATGCAAGCAGCTTGTCGAGGCTTGTCTGTGCGGTCTCGAGGATTCCCTGCGAATCTATCTCCCCCAAAGACAGAAGGGCGCCTTGGGGCACCACGCCGCCGCAAAGGATGCTGCCGTCATCGAAGAAGGCGTAGGCGGCCAGCGCGACCGGCTGGGACCCGTCGCGATAGTCCACCAGGAGCGGTATGGTGGTCTGGTCGCTCTGGTCCAAGAGGATGCCGAGCTTGCGCATATAATCCAACACCGGCACGTCATTGACCTCGCTGAGCACGCAGCCCTGTGACTTGGTGATGACGGCCTTGTGCTCGTAGATGTTGCGCTCGGGTATCGAGGTCACCACGAACTCGGGCTCGATGGCGCCTTCTGCCAAGGCAAACACCGCGCTGCTCTGCCCTACGTTGCCGTTGTGGATCGTGTAGCAGTCGCTATAGGTCATGTCGCTGCCACTGGCGATGCTGCCCCACAGGGGAACGTGGCCGGATGCCTCGTCGAAGGCATCGAGCATCTCCTGTCCCGCGATATCCCTGGAGAAGGGGAAGAAGCCTATGGCGAAGCGCGCCGGCGCCCCGATGCCTGCGGCGGCCTCCTGCCAGGCCTCGGCGAAGGCCTGCTGGTAGCCGTCCACCGACAGGGACGGAGTGGAGACGGCAGCAAAGTGCACGTCATCGCTTGTGAGCACGGTGAGTGTCAGCCGATAGGAGCCCTTGTCCCCAAGCGAGGCGCTTGCCAGGCTCGACATGCCTATCACATCGAACGGCAGCTCACGGGAGATGTGTGCGGCCACGCCGCTTTCTATGAACTCGAAGTGGCTGTACAGGATGCCGAGCGTGTGTTCCTTGAGCTCCTCGGGCTTCAGCTGATCGAGTATCTCCTCCAAGGCAACGTCGAGCTCGTCTATCTCCTCCGTGAATGCCACGCGCAGAGTTACCGCCATGATGCCCTCTTTTCCTGTAAGAAATTTGGAAATGGTCCGCCTTCACACGGCCATTCCGCCCACCTCGTGCACACTTCATGCGCACTGTTCGTTCCAAAGAAATGCGCCAATGCCCATTATGCCCCAACTGACCGCCAAATAGCAATGAGAACCCTGCCCGAAATCAGGACAATCGCTCGCGCGGTTACTGTTCACACCCCACTGTCATTCCGAGCCTGTCGAGGAATCTTTGGGTCGGCGGGTCCCTCAACGTGCGGTCGACCGCTGGCGCGGTCGAAGATTCCTCGACAGGCTCGGAATGA
>JAISGJ010000015.1 GCA_031263105.1 Coriobacteriales bacterium | reverse complement strand
CCGCGTTTTTGGGACGTAAAAAATGGCACGGTACGCATTCGTGGCGTGGACGTGCGCGAGATTCCGTTGAAGGAGCTTCTTGCAAACATCAGCATGGTTTTCCAACGGGTTTATCTCTTCCAAGACACCATCTATAACAACATAGCGCTTGGTAGGCCGGACGCGACGGAGGACGAGGTTTACGCCGCCGCGAAAAAGGCACGGTGCTACGACTTCATACAGGCGTTGCCGGACGGCTTTCAGACCATGGTCGGGCACGGAGGCGAGACCCTTTCAGGCGGAGAAAAACAACGCATTTCCATCGCGCGGTGCATCTTAAAAGACGCTCCGATCATCATCCTTGACGAAGCCACTGCCAGCGTGGACGCCGATAACGAAAGCTATATACAAGCCGCCATCAGCGAGCTTTGCCACGGCAAGACATTGATTGTCATCGCCCATCGCTTAAACACAATTCGCCATGCGGATGAGATTTTGGTGGTCGCGAATGGAAAAATCGCAGAGCGCGGTACGGATGAGGCGCTTTTGCAAAAAGATGGCATATATTGCAACTTCGTGACGGCACGGGAAAATGCTCGTGGCTGGAGCAGAAAGTGAGGGAAGGCATGGGAACATCAAAGGGGGAACCGGCGCAACCTAAGACGGGGTTCGCGAGACTCCTCGAGCTCGCCATGACGAAAAAAGCACTCGTCGTCGGCTCACTTATACTATCCGCAGCGGCAGCGGTACTCAGCTTTGTACCCTACGTATCCATCTACTTCATCATAATCAAGGTCATTGAAGCCCTGCCGGATGTTTCCGGCGCGGACGCGGGGTACATTATTCGATGGGGTTGGATAGCCTTCGCGGGGGTGGTCGGCAATATACTCGTATATTTCGCGGCGCTGATGTGTAGCCACCTCGCAGCTTTCGGAACGCTTTACAAGCTGAAGGTCGACTTCGCTTCGCATCTGGCGCGGTTGCCGTTGGGCTTCCACGTGCTCATCGGTAGCGGTAAGCTGCGTAAGATCACGGATGAGAACATAGAGAAGATCGAGGGCTTCATCGCTCACCAGCTACCCGATCTTGCCGCGGCCATTGCCGCGCCCATTCTGCTCTTTGTACTGCTATTCGCGGTGGATTGGCGTTTTGGGTTAGCCACAATGGTGGGCGTAGCCATCGGGCTTTTCATATACTCGCGGATGATAGGCGACCAGAGCGCACAGGAGCGGATGTCGCGCTATCAAGGAGCCTTGGAGGATATGAACAACGCCACCGTGGAGTATATCCGGGGCATATCGGTGGTCAAGGCGTTCCGGCAGACGGTATACTCGTTTCGGCGCTTGTACGACTCCATCAAAAACTACACGACCTGGGTCATTGATTACACACTCAAAATGAAAAACGGCTACGCCGCCGCCGTGACCGTTGTGCAGAACGTATTTCTTTTTGTCATGCCTGTAGCCATAATCATCGGTGTGGGTGTCGCACAAGACGATACGGCGACTTTCTCGGCATTCGCCGGAACCACCCTTTTTTATCTGATTTTATCGCAAGCGGTGGGCGGCATTATACTGAAAGTCATTTATGCGAGCGGAACGATGATGCAGCTCACGGGCCACGTGGATGCCATGGATGCCATACTCGCTGAGCCTGAACTCTCCGCCTCCCCCAACCCAAAACCTGTCACCGGATTCGATGTGCAATTTGATGAGGTGACGTTTTCCTATGACAAGGATAAAGAGATCGAGGCGCTCTCCGGTGTTTCCTTTACAGCAAAGCAGGGTGAGGTGACCGCGATAGTAGGGCCATCAGGCGGAGGCAAATCCACAATAGCGCATCTGATTCCCCGCTTCTTCGATGTGAGCGAAGGTGCCGTGCTGATAGGTGGCACAGACGTGCGCGCGATTGACCCGCATACGCTGATGGACAACGTCAGCTTCGTCTTTCAGGATGTGTATCTTTTCAAGCAGAGCGTCATGGATAATATCCGCATGGGTAATCCCGCCGCTTCCGACGAACGGGTATACGAGGCAGCGCGGGACGCACAGTGCGCCGAGTTCATACAAAAGCTGCCGCAGGGCTATCAAACGGTTATTGGCACGAAGGGTATACATCTATCGGGCGGCGAGCAGCAGCGCCTCGCCATCGCCCGCGCCATCGTTAAAGATTCGCCCATCATCGTGCTCGACGAGGCGACGGCGTTTTCCGACCCGGAGAACGAACACTTGATTCAGAAGGCCTTTGAGCGACTGATGAAAGACAAGACCGTCGTCATGATAGCGCACAGGCTGTCCACGGTACGCGGTGCGGATCAGATCATTGTGATAGACAATGGGCGCGTCGTACAGCGCGGTATTCACGATGGACTGCTCAGTCAAGGCGGGAGATATGGCGACATGTGGCACGTTTACACCCAAACGTCAAACTGGCAGCTTTCCAAGACCAGGGAGGGAAAACACCAATGAGTAAACTGCAAAAGATGTTGCTGTTGACCGATGGCGGCTATAAGGATTTGAAAAAGGCGGCTTTCGCCTGCACGCTCACGAATTTGTCCATGATACTGCCGCTTGGGGCGCTCATGCTTTTCATCATGGAACTGGTGAAGCCACTTATGGGCGACGAGCTCTCGTGGCAAAAGATGTGGCTGCTGTTCGGCGCGGCTGTCGTTGGGACGTTTCTTGTGTACCTCTGTCAGCGAAACGATTATGAGAAAACCTATGTCGTCTCATACAACCAGTGCGAGCAGACGCGCGTAACGGTGGCGGAGCACATCCGCCGCCTGCCGATGAGCGTTTTCAACTCAAAGAATCTCTCTGAGCTTACGACCAACGTCATGGGCGACGTAGCTACCAGCGAGCACGTGATGAGCCATATCATTCCAGAGCTCATAGGGAATATCATATCCATCACCGCGATTTGCGTCATGCTCGCGATATATGACTGGCGTATGGCGCTGGCAATCTTTATCACCGTTCCGCTGGCGTTCGGTATCATCATGTTGAGCCGCAAAATCTACGGCAACGTCTCGAAAAAACACGCGGCAGCGAAACTGGCTGCCTCCGAACGCGTACAGGAGTATATCGAGGGCATAAAGGTCATCAGGGCATGCAATATGGATGGCGAGCGCTTTGGCGCGCTGGAGTCGGCTTTGCGAGAGATGATGCGTCTGGCGATGGCTATGGAGGTCGGCACAGGCGTGTTTGTGACGGGGGCCCAAGCCGTATTGCAGGGCGGCATCGGACTCACGGCGCTCGTCGGCGCAACGCTTCTGACAGGCGGGCAACTCGGCTTTGTGCCGTTTTTGATGTTTTTGATCATCGTAGTGAAGATATACGCCCCGGTGATCACCGTACTCACGCTGTTGCCGGAGTTGTTCTATTTTCAAATCAGCTTGCGGCGTATGAGCGATCTACTCACCATAGAACCCATGACCGGCGACGAGGAGCGGAAACTGACAGACTTCACTGTCGTATGTGAAAACGTTGGATTCTCCTACGGTGCGGGCGCAGAGCCGGCGATAAGCGATCTGTCTGTGACGATTCCCTCAGGCAGCCTGACGGCGCTCGTCGGCCCTTCCGGAAGCGGGAAAAGCACGGTATCACGGCTGATAGCGCGGTTCTGGGATGTGGACAAGGGGAGGATAACAATCGGAGGCGTGGACGTCAAAACGCTCGACCCCGAGCATCTGATGAGCTATATGTCTTTTGTCTTTCAGGATGTGACACTGTTCAATGATACGATTCTGGGCAACATTCGCATCGGCAATATGGACGCTACGGACGAACAAGTTCTTGCCGCCGCGAAGGCCGCCCGTTGCGATGATTTTGTCAGTCGTCTGCCCGAGGGCTACAGCACGATGCTCGGCGAGAACGGTCAGACGCTCTCCGGCGGGGAGCGCCAACGCGTTTCCATTGCCCGCGCCCTGTTGAAAGATGCCCCTATCGTCCTGCTCGATGAGGCGACGGCGAGCCTCGACCCGGAAAACGAGGCGTCGATACAAGAGGCCATCTCCGCCCTGATCGCGGGCAAGAGCGTGCTTGTCATAGCGCACCGCCTGCGCACCATCGCCGAGGCGGACAAAATAATAGTCCTTGATAAAGGCCGTATAGCGGAGCACGGTTCGCATGACGAGCTTATGGGGAGGAACGGACTGTACAGAAGGCTCTGGACGCTCCAAACGGAAAGCCTCGGTTGGACTGCGGGCAGCAAGGCTTGACATGAGCCAGCAGAGGTCGTCAGCGATGTCGCCGCGCCAGCAGGCGTAGATTGCAGGTAAACGGAAAGGGTCGACCCCTTCACGGATCCCTTCACGTGCCGACCCCTTCACTGTGACGACCCCTTCACCTCAAAATCGATGACGGAGCCAGTCCGGTGGTGTATCATGGTTTTCGGTGAGCAGACAACAAAAAGCCGTGGCACGCTGGTTTGCGCAGGTCACGGCTACTGTTGCTGGCGGCTCATTCCACTTTTCAGGTTTATGCCCCTGCGCGTCCCTGTAACGTGTGGTCAGACAGGAAGCTGACCATATGCCGCCCGCCCTCTGCGGCGGAACGTTCGGCACGGACAGGCCGGGCATCGGAGCGGAAGGAGGGGAGAGGATGAGGGAGACGGACGGCCATCCATCCGGCGCACGGCCCCTCGACCGGTGGCTCCCCGCCCACATGGCCGCCGCCCTCGACCGCCTGAACGATGCGGGCTTTGCTGCATTCGTAGTGGGTGGCTGCGTGCGCGACGCGCTGAGGGGCGTCGTGCCCCACGACTGGGACCTCGCCACCTCGGCGCTGCCCTCCCAGGTCAAGGAGCTGTTCGCAGGCGTGCGTGTGCTCGACACGGGGATACGGCACGGCACCCTCACCGTTCTGTTGCCCGAGGGCCCCTTCGAGGTCACGACCTTCAGGAGCGAGGGCCCCTACCTCGACAACCGCCGCCCCGCCAGCGTGGGCTTCGTCGCCTCCGTCGAGGAGGACCTCGCCCGGCGCGACTTCACGGTGAACGCGCTGGCCTTCAGCCCCCGCACCGGCCTCGTCGACCCCTTCGGAGGGCAGGCCGACCTTGAGGCCCGCCTGCTCCGCAGCGTCGGCGACCCCGCAGGGCGCCTGCGCGAGGACGCCCTGCGCATCATGCGCGCCCTGCGCCTGGCCTCCGTCCTGGGCTTCTCCCTCGACGGGCGGCTCGCAGAGGCCCTCCACGCGAACCGCGCCCTCCTCGCACGCATCGCCCCCGAGCGCGTCGGCACCGAGCTCGTAAGGATGCTGCCCGGCGCACAGGTGCTCCCCGTGCTGCTCGCCTATCCCGACGTGCTGGCCGTCCCCGTGCCGGAGGTGGCCTCCGCCGTCGGGCACGCCCAGAGGAGCGTGTACCACCGCTACGACATCTGGGAGCACACCGCCCACGCCGTGGCGGCCGCCGCGCCCAGCGCCCTCGTGCGGCTCGCCCTGCTCATGCACGACCTCGGCAAGCCGGAGACCTTCACCGTGGACGCGGACGGGCACGGCCACTTCTACGGCCACGACAGGAGGGGGGAGGAGATCGCGCGCGCACGCCTTGGGGCCCTGCGCTTCGGCAACGACGTCACGGAGACGGTCGCGGAGCTCGTCCGCGACCACCAGAGGCACCTCGCGCCGGAGAACATGCTGCGGTGGCTCAACCGCCTGGGCGAGAAGCGCCTGCGCCTGCTCATCGAGGTGAAGCGCGGCGACATCGCCGCCCACGCCGAGGACGTGGCGGCCCGGGGCCTCGCGGACCTGCGCCTCAGCGAGGAGGCCCTCGACGCGGCCCTCGCGCAGCAGGCCTGCTTCTCCCTACGCGACCTCGCCGTCTCTGGCCACGACCTCATGGCCCTCGGCATCCCCCAGGGCCCCCTCCTCGGCGAGACCCTCGCCCGCCTCCTCGACGCAGTCATCGACGGCGAGTTGCCCAACACCCGCGAGTCCCTGCTCGCCGCCGTCCGCCCCCCCGTCTCCGCCGCCGCCAAGGCTATCCTAACGTAATGGTTGGGAGGAGAGTTTGGCCATGGACGGGGCAAAGCGACTCGGAATCCAGCGCACAAGCATTAATCATCGCCTCCCCAGGCAGAATACGGCGTAGAGCGGCACGGACTTGATGCCGTTCTCGAAGCCGAAGTTCTTGGCCGAGACGCGCAGCGAGCAGGAAGGGTCGAAGCGTCTGCGGTAGACGCTCAGACTGGGGGTCTGGACGTGCTTGTCGGCCTTGACCTCGACGGGGAGTATTCCTCCCTGCGCGATGCCGTTCTCCAGCAGGAAGTCCACCTCGGCGCTGTGCTCGGAGCGCCAGTAGTACAGGTCCCTGCCTACGGCCGCCAGCTCGCAGGCCACGTAGTTCTCGGCCAGGGCGCCCTTGAAGCCGAAGCTCTGGTTGGTCATGATGTCGGCGAAATCCAAGCCGGTCAGCGACACGAGGAAGCCGATGTCGCCGAAGAACAGCTTGAACACGTCGCTGTCGGTGTTTGCCCTCAACGGCACCTCGGCCCACGTCGCCGCCCGGCTGAGCAGCACCATGTCGGCCGCCACCAGCCAGTCCAAGGCGCTCGCGTGGGTCTTGGCCCGCGCCGAGCGGTCGACCTTCGAGTATTGGAACTTCCGCGAGGCGTTGAGCATCTGCGACGGCAAGCTGTTGTAGATGCCCGCGATCCGGTTGGACTCCGCATGGTTCCTGACGTACTTGTTCATGTCGTCAAGGTAGGCGGCCATGATGTTCGCGGCGACCCGCCTGTCCACGCCGGCCAGGTCGATGCCCGCCTCGAGGTAGGAGTTGACGACCTCCGGCATGCCCCCCAGGCAAAGGTAGGAGCGGTAGACGTTCAGTGCCCGCTCGTGCACGGGCGCGCTCAGGGCCTTGTCCCGGCCGAAGCAGTCCGCGACCGCGTCCCTGAGCATGGCGTTGTCAGTGTTGAGCAGGAACTCCTCGAAGCTCAACGGGCGCAGCTTGAGCATGTCGACCTGGCCGACCGGGAGCGCCTTGCTCAAGCGCCTGAGCTTGACCCCCAGCAGGGAGCCGGAGCAGAGTATCCGCAGCCTGGGCTTATGCTCGCGAAGGTACTTCAGCTCGGTCAGCAGGGACTCGGACTCCTGCACCTCGTCGATGAACAGGATGCCGTCTTGCAGGAAGGCCTCGCCGTCCAAGTCCGTGTTCAGGATCAGCTTGAGCTGCTCGAACTTCTCCGCCGACGTGAGGGCGGTGTCGTAAAGCGCGACGACGTTGGGGTAGTCGAAGAGGTTGACCTCCAGCGCCCGCGCGTATTCCCGTGTGCAGAACTGGCGGGCGAGGTAGGTCTTGCCGACCTGCCTGGCACCGGACAACAGCAGCGGCTTCGCCCCCTTGTCGGCCTTCCAGGCCAGCAGTTCTCTGTAAAGGGTTCTCTCCATGACGGCAGTATAGCAGGCTCAGCCCGTGCCTTCACGAAAATCAGACATACATTTTCACAAATCGTAACGAAACTTGGACTATCATTGTATCAATTTGCCGCAAAACTTGGAGATACTTTGGCAACACACAAACTCTAAAGTCATATCTCTCCTCGACTATGTTCAGGCAGGCCAAGGGAGCCTCGTATGAGGCGTCGGCCCTGTGCGTCGGGGGCCAGCGGCACGGCCTCGCCCCAAGCGGGGGCGAGGCGGCTTGCGGCCGTGCGCGCCAGCCGGTCGCGCACGACGACGAGCGCACAGGGCCAGTGCGCGGTCGGGCCGGCCTCCAGCAGGCGCAGCGCTTGGGTGAAGCCGCCTCCCTGCTCGAGTTCCAGGCGTCCGAGCTCGTCGACGACCAGCAGGCCGTCCATCGGGTCTTGCATGAGTGCGTCGAAGTGTCGGTTCACGGCTCGGATGGAGTCGTCGCGGATCGCCCAACGCAGCCGGGCCCGGTCGGCCTCGGCGGTGGGGGCCTCAGCGTCCTCCTCGTCCAGAAGATCGCGTCGCGTCGCGAACGGCAGGCGCTCGTTCTGCGGCAGCAGGACGGCCTCGATGCCGAGTTTCTCAAAAGGCGCTGCGCCCTTCCTCTCGCCGTCGACGTCGTTCTTGCGCCATATCCCCGGCGACACCACGCCAAGGCCCGTCACGCCGGATGCCGCCAGCTCGTCGAGCAGCCTGAGCAGCCAACGCGTCTTGCCTGTCTGCACGTCGCCCGTCAGGCAGAAGAGCCGGGATGTCGAAGGGTCCATCAAGCAAGCCTCCCATTGCGTACCAGAGTGTCGGTGTTACAGCTCACACCCCCACGGATACCCCACTGTCATTCCGAGCCTGTCGAGGAATCCTCGGCACCCCGGTCCATCCTCCGTACCTTGACTCGGCGTACCCACTGTCATTCCGAGCCTGTCGAGGAATCCTCGGCCGCGCCAGCGGCCGATCGCAGGTCGAAGGGCCCCCTGACCTGCCGTTGGACACTGCGTGTCCAAAGATTCCTCGGCGGAGCTCGGAATGACAGTGGGGTGTGAACTGTAACGTGTCGATACCATTGTAGCCCATGCATCTGTCATCCCAAGGGCCGTGACCCGCCCGATGGGCTATACTGGGTGCAGGTATGTTGGCAGAAGGCAATCGGACAGGACAGGGGGTTTGACCCATGGCATCTGAGAAGAGGATCACCATCGTGAAGGACGGGCCGTACCTCGTGGAGGGGGCGGTTCCCCTCGACGAGAAGGTCATGGTCTCGAAGGGCCATCACCGCGAGTATCAGCAGGGGAGGGTCTTCGAGGCGCAGGAGCGCTATGCGCTCTGCCGCTGCGGGCACTCGAAGAACCCCCCGTTCTGCGACGGCTCCCATGTGGCCGCCGGCTTCGACGGCACCGAGGTGGCGGACACCGCGCCCTTCGACGAGCGCGTCGAGGTCTTCGCAGGCCCCACGCTCGACCTGTACGACGACAACCGCTGCGCCTTCGCGCGCTTCTGCCATCAGGAGCACGGCGAGGTCTGGACGCTGACGGAGGAGTCGGACGACCCTGCCCTGCGCAAGGAGGCCGTCCGGGCCTCGACCGACTGCCCTGCGGGCCGCCTCGTCCATCACGACAAGCTCGACGGCTACCAGGAGATAGAGCCCGACCTCGAACCTGCGATATCCCTCCTGCAGGACCCCGAGCGCGAGGTGAGCGCCCCCCTGTACGTGAAGGGCGGCATCCCGCTCGTCTCTGCCAGCGGCAGCACCTACGAGCAGCGCAACCGCTACGCCCTCTGCCGTTGCGGCGCGTCGCGCAACAAGCCCTTCTGCGACGCCTCGCATGTGAACGTCGGCTACAGGGACGGGCTTTCGTAGGGCAACATCAGGTTCGATAACCCTATATCGGGGCCGGTGCGGCCCGTTCGGGGCCGCCCTTGGCCTGTCTGCGGCCGATGCGGCCCGTTATGCCGTCGTCCAGTTGGGGTTGAGGCTGGCGTAGAGCGGCATGCCGTTGCGGTTGGTGAAGGTGGCGCGGGGCGTGGTCGGGGCGGTGGCGGTTATCGGCGTTCCGTCGTAGAAGCTGGGAGGGGCACCGGTGGCCGAACCGGCCGGAGTGCTCCAATGGAAGGTACGGTTCCAATTGTTGAGATTGCTGTAGAGGTCGGGCACGTCCTTGAAGCTGTCGGAGAAGTGCAGGCCGGAGAGGTCCTTGAGGGCGATGCAGTCGTACCACGTATAGAACAGGAAGTTGTTGCCGATGCTGTCGACGTCCCAGTCTTCGGTATCGAGCATCGCGACACCGGCGGTGGCGAGGCTGCTGCAGTCGCGCCAGGTGTTGGTCATGAACCAGGTGCCGATGTCGGTAGGCCTCCAATCCGAGGTGTCGGGCACGGCGGCGGCGGCAAGGTTGCTGCAGTGCTGCCAGGTCCTCGCCATGAAGTTGCTGCCGATGCTGGCGGGCCTCCAATCCGAGGTGTCGGGTGCGACGGCGGTGGCGAGGCTGGTGCAGAGGGTCCAGGTGTCGACAAGGAAGCTGTCGGCGATGGCATCGACCTTCCAGCCCGAGGTGTCGGGCACGTCGGCGTTGACGAGGCTGCTGCAGCGGTCCCAGGTGCTGCATAGGAAGAAGTACGTGTCGAGATCGGTGACCGGCCAGCCCGAGGTGTCGGGCACGACGGCATCGACGAGGCTGTCGCAGTGGTACCAGGTGAGCTCAAGGAACCCGCGGCCGACATCGGTGACCGGCCAGCCCGAGGTGTCGGGCACGTCGGCATCGACGAGGCCGGTGCAGTAGTACCAGGTGCCGCTCAGGAAGTAGGTGCCGACGGTACGAATCTCATAATCAGAGGTATCGGGCACGACGGCGGTGACGAGGCCGGAGCAGCCGTACCAGAGGTTGTTCAGGAAGAAGTCGCCCGTGGAGGTCGCGCTTTCGAGAAAGCCCCGGGCCGGCATGCTGACGACGCTTTGCACCTTGGCCTTGTTGGCGGCCACAGAGGAGCCCGAGTGCTCATACGCGAACCCGAAGGCCCGGGCCCAGCCAAAGGGCATGGAGGGGTCGTGTGGGCGTATGGTGACGGTGTACGTGCCGGCACCGGTGTAGGTATGGGGTATGCCAAGATGGCCCTGGTAGGTCGTGTTCGGGGTCGAGACGCCTGTTTCGTTCTCCGAGGTCTCGCCGTCCCCCCACTCTATGTCCCATGCGTAGGGCGCGCCTGCGCCGCTGGTGCCGTAGCCGTTCACGGGGACAAGGAACTCCTCGCCTGCAGCGACCGTGACGGTAAAGGCCAGAGGGGTGTTGTCCGCCCAGACGGCCCAGAGCCGCAGGTCCGCGTCTGCCGTGAGCGTGTAGTCCGCCCCGTCTGCGTAGACGACAGGGCCGCCTGCGCTCGTTGCCCAGCCCGTGAAGTTGTAGCCGGGCCTGGCAAAGCCGTTCGGGGCGAGCGCCTTGGTCTGGCCGAAATTGACCGGGAAGGCAGCCATCGTGCCGGTGCCGCCGCCGGCATCGAAGCTGAGCGTGTGCGGGTTCGCCGTCCACACGGCGTAGACGGCCTTAGGGCCCGTCCAGTCCACGGTCGTCGTGTCGAAGAAGTCTGCCACGTTGCCCGTGCCCACGCCTGCCGCGAAGGCTCCCGGGTCCGCAGACCAGCCTGAGAAGGTGTAGCCTGCACGCACGGGCGCCCCGCTGCCCGATGCAGGGAGCGTGCCGACTGCGGCACCGTAGGTCACGGGCCTTGAGGCCGGGTTCGCCTCTGTGTCGCCGCCGTTCTTGTCGAAGGCAAGCGCGTAGGTGGCAAGCTCCCACTTCGCGTACAGGTGAAGGTCTGCCATGAGGATCCAGGGGCTGAAGGCCTGGGCGTCGGCATAGTCTGTGCCGCTCGCGCCGTCCGGCTCCGTGTTCCAACCCCTGAAGACATGGCCTGCAAGCGTGAAGTCGTTAGGGACAAGCCTGAGGCTCTTGCCGTAGGCGGCCGTCTGCGCGGGCATGCCGCTTGCGCTCGTGACCGTCCCCGTGGCACTGGAGGGCGCGTTGGCGTGGTAGCTCACCGTGTAGCTCTCCGGCTCCCACTGGGCGTACAGGGTGACATCGGTCGTAAGGCCCAGCGTGTCGCCGGGCCGGTAGGCCTTCCCCGTGCCGTCCGGCGCACTGTTCCAAGAGGCGAAGCGGTGGCCCGTGCGCACGAAGTCCGCAGGGGCGGCAGGCACGGTCACCTCCGCCCCTGCAAACGCAAGGAGGGGAGAGGTCGTCCCCGTGCCCTCGCCGGCGTCCAGGCTCATGAGGACGTTCTCCACGACCTCCAGGCGCAGGCGCACGTGGTAGGTGCCCGCCTCGAGTGCGGGCGAGGCCTTGGCGGACAGGTACAGCCTGGTGGGAGCCTTGGAGGTGGAGGGAGCGCTCGACTGGAGGACGAGGGTTCGCGTCTTGGGCAGGGCGGCGAACAGGCGGGTGTCCGCCTTCGCATTGGCCGCAGGCGCATAGGAGGCGCCGAAGCCGTTCGGGACGGTGTTCGCCTTGGTGGGGGCGGGGTTCGCTGAGAGCGCGAAGCCCACGGTGCCGGCCGGGAGCGCGGCGGGGGCGGCGAGGGAGGCCTTGAAGGTGCCGAGGTCGCTGGATGCACAGGCGAGCAGCACGCTCGAGCCGTGCGAGGCGGCGGCATCGAGGGCGAGAGGAACCGCCACGGTGGACTGCACGTCGTGCCCCTGGCCCCTCGTGAGCGTTATCCTCACGGTGCCGTCCTCGGCAAAGCCGCGAAGGGCCCCTCCTCCCCAGAGGGCCGCCGCGACGAGGGCAGCCGCGCACAGGGCGCCCAAGGCCGTGCGCACCGCCCGCCTTGCCGTGCTCCCCGCTGCCGTGGACGTGCCGTCCTTGGGGGCGGCATGCGCAGGAACGGTGTGGGCACAGGCGGCCGTGCGGGTGGGAAGCAGGCGGCGGCGCGCGAGGAGGGCGACGGCCGCCACGGCAAGGAAGATGCCGACGACGAGGGAGATAGCTGCGGTGTCCCCCGTGGAGGGGAGGAGGGCGGCGGCCCGCGCAGGATCCACCACCTCTACAATGACGTCAAGGTCCATAGCCCCACTTGCCCTTCCGATCCGTGGCCTTCTGCCGCCGGGATGTCAAAAGGACCCCTGCACCAAGCGGGCGCCGCACAGGCGCCGAACGACCGGGCCCCTCCCGGACGGGCCTTATTGTAGCACCGGGCGGGACAGTGGGAAGGGCACATGCCCTGTTTCCGATGTGCCGTCTGCCCGTCTGAACGGCACAGAGGCAGGGAAACGACCCCCTCCCCCGTTTCCGCTCAAAGGAGGGCAGGTTCTCTGCCCCGTCTCCCGGTGCCGTGCGTCAGAGGAGGATCCCCAGCGCGATAAAGGCCGCTGCGACGAGGGCGCCCGGGACGGCATCGGCGGCGTGCAGCTCGACGACCCTGAGACGTGTGCGCCCCTGCCCGAGGTAGCAGCGCGTTTCCATCGCGCCGGCAAGCTCGTCTGCGCGCCTGAACAGGCTCACGAACAGGGGTATCATCACCGGGAGCCAGGCCCGTGCCCGCTTGAGGGGGCCGCCGCTGTCGAACACCGCGCCCCGTGCGCTCTGTGCGACCATGATCTTCTCGGCCTCCTCGGCGGTGAGGGGGATGAAGCGCAGCGCGATGGAGAACATCGTCGCGATGTCCTCCGTGGGGACCTTGATGCGGGCGAGCGGGCGCATGAGGGCAACGAGGCTGTCGCTCAGCGTGACGAGGGGCGTCGTGTAGGTGAGCAGCGAGGTCATGGCCACCAGCAGCAGGATGCGCACGGCGAAGTACAGGCCGCGCAGCGCGCCCAGGGGCCTGATGCCGAAGCTGCCGACGAGCGCGACGCTCTCGGGCAGGCCGCCCCCGCCCGTCGGCCCCGGCAGCGCCCCGTCCCCCGCCGCTCCTGTCCCGGCCGCCCCGGCCGTCGCCTCTGCCAGATCCGCCGCCGCCCAGGCACCCGCATCCCCCGCACCGAAGGTGAGCGCGTTCGCCAGGAAGGTGAACGCCAGCAGCACGAGGATCGGCTTGAAGCCGCGCAGCAGCAGCCGGAGGGGCACGGCGGAAAACAGGTAGGCGCCGACGAACGCCGCGCCACAGAGCAGCAGCCCCGGCCAGCCGTCGACCATGAACAGGGCGGACACATAGGCGGCGATGCAGAGCAGCTTCATGCGTGCGTCGGTGCGGTGCAGCAGGCTGTCGCCGGGGACGTACTGCCCGAAGGGGACTAGCGGCGCCACAGCCTGCCCTCCCTCAGCTCGAAGTGGGTGCGGGCGTGCGGCCGGAACTCCTCCACGTCGTGCGAGACCACCACGACCCCTGTCCCTGCCTGGGCCAGGCGGCGCATGAGGGCGTGCACGAAGGCGCGCCCTGCGGCATCGAGCCCGGCTGTCGGCTCGTCGAGCAGCAGGAACGGCGGGCGCATCGCCAGCACGCCCGCGATGGCGACACGGCGCATCTCGCCGCCCGACAGCATGAACGGGGAGCGGGGGCCGAAGTCCTCCGGGTCGAGCCCCACGGCCTCAAGGGCCTCGCGCACGGCCCCGTCCCGGAGGGCGCGGCTGGGGACAAGGCCGAGGTTCTCGGGGCCGAACGCGACCTCGTCGGCCACCGTCTGGGCGAAGAGCTGGGACTCCGGGTGCTGGAAGACGAGGCCCACCGAGCCGGGGACTATGCGGCCCGCTGCTCCCTGGGCGAGCCGCGCGGCTCCGACGGTCGGCTCGAGCAGGCCTGCGAGTATGCGCAGCAGGGTCGATTTCCCCGAGCCGGAGTCCCCGGTGACAAGGACGTGGCTCTGCGGGTCGACGACGAAGTCGATTCCCTTGAGGACCTCGTGCCGTCCGTCTCCGCCCGGGCCGTCATGCCCATAGGAGAAGCCGACGCCCTCAAGGCGCAGCGAGGCCTGGGCCGCCGGGGTCCCAGGCAGCGCCGCCGACCCTCCGGCCCGCGTCTTCTCCCCGGGCCGTGCCGTCGCAGGTCCCTCCTCCGGCCGCTTCTCCCCAAGCTCGTCTTCGCCGCGCACCATGAGGCCGTAGGCGAGCAGCAGCCCCTCGTCGGCAAGCAGCGCCTCGGGGGCGCCGTCGAACACGAGCCTGCCGGCCTTGAGCACGAGCGCCCGGTCGGCGTCGCGGGCGAAGCCGAGGTCGTGCGTGATATGCACGATCGCGTGCCCACGGGCATGCAGGCCGTGCAGGGCGCGGCGGACCTCGGAGCGCCCCTTGCTGTCGAGCATGGACGTCGGCTCGTCCAGCACGAGGTAGGCGGGATCCATCGCGAGTATGCCTGCGAGGACGAGCCGCTGCTTCTGACCGCCGCTCAAGGTGTTGGGGTCGCGCGCCTCGAGGCCGTCGAGGCCGAGCGCGGCGAGAGCGTCGGTGCAACGCCTGAGTATCTCCGTGCGTTCGAGCCCGAGGTTCTCGGGGCCGAAGGCGACCTCGTCGAGCACGCTGGTGCTCACGATCTGGTTGTCCGCGTCCTGGGCGACGAGGCCCACGCGCGAGCGCAGCGCCCGTATCGTCGAGCGGTCCCCCGTCTGCATGCCGTCGACCAGGACCCTGCCCTGCTCGGGCAGGAGCAGGCCGTTCGCCAGGCGTGCGAGCGTCGATTTGCCCGAGCCGTTGCTGCCCAGGAGCACGACGTGCTCGGCAGGCGACAGCGAGAAGCCCACCGCAGAGAGCGTGGGCGCCGTTGCGGACGGGTAACGGTATGAGACCTTTTTGAAACAAAGCATCTGCGTCTGATGTCGGGCAATCTGTTATCGGGTAGAATAGGGCACACCGGGAACCACTGATTATACACCGACGGACCGCCCCTTGGAGGTGCCTGCTTGATCCCCGCACTCGTCATCGGCTCGCTCATCGTGCTCATCTGCATATCGTCCGGACAGTTCATCCACCGCTTCGGGATGCCGGCCCTGATAATCTTCCTTGTGCTGGGCGTCGTCGCGGGCGCGCTCCCCATCGACCAGAAGCTCATCGACCCCCATATCGCCGAGAACATCGGCGAGGTGGCCCTCATCTTCGTCATGTTCTACGGGGGCTTCGGCACCAACTGGAAGACGGCTCGTCCCGTCGCCGTGAAGGCGGGGCTGCTCGCATCGCTCGGGGTGTGCGTCACGGCGGCGGCGGTCACGCTGTTCGCCCATCTCCTCTTCGGGCTCGGCTGGGCCGAGAGCTTCCTGCTCGGTGCCGTCATCAGCTGCACCGATGCCGCCTCGGTGTTCTCCATCCTGCGCACGAAGAAGATGAACCTCAAGCACAACACCGTGAGCGTGCTGGAGATCGAGAACGGGAGCAACGACCCCACCGCCTACCTTCTCACCATGATCGCGCTGGTCATCCTGCAGGGGCAGCCGCTGGCCGAGATCCCCCTGCTCGTCCTCAAGCAGGTCCTCTTCGGCGTGCTGGTCGGCGTGCTGATAGCCAAGCTCTCCGTGCCGCTCATCGTGCGCTTCTCCCGGCATTTCGCCGACGGCATGGACCTGGTGTTCGTCTTCGCCGTCGCGGTGCTCACCTTTGCGCTGACGCAGATGCTCGGCGGCAACGGCTACCTCGCCGCCTTCCTCTGCGGCATCATCCTCGGCAACTCGAGGATTCCCAACAAGGTGAGGATGGCGCACTTCTTCGACACCGTCGACTGGTTCGGCCAGATCATGATCTTCTTCGTGCTGGGGCTGCTCGTCGAGCCTGCCGCCCTCCTCCCGGCCATCCTGCCCGCTGTCGGGCTCACCCTGTTCCTGCTGCTCATCGCGCGCCCGCTTGCGGTGTTCCTCATCTTCCGCCTCCGTGGCTCGCCGACGGGCCAATGCCTGCTCATCTCCTGGGTCGGCCTGCGGGGCGCGGCGTCCCTCGTGTTCGCGGTGCTTGCCACGACGAGCGGGGTGGTGCTCGAGGGCGACCTGTTCTCCGTCGTCGTCCTCACCGCGTTCTTCTCCATCTCCTTGCAGGGCACGCTTCTGGAGAAGGTCGCGCGGCGCCTCGACATGATAGACACCGACTCGGACGTGATGCGCTCGTTCACGGACTTCCAGGAGCAGTCCGAGCGCGCCTTCCTCAGGATGCGGATGCATCCCGAGCACATCTGGGTGGGCAAGGCGCTGCGCGACCTGGAGATCGGGCCGGAGAACCTCATCGTCCTCATCAAACGTGGAGAGAAGACCATCGCGCCCAACGGCGACACGGTCGTCATGCCGGAGGACATCCTGGTCATGACCGGCGAGTCCTACACCGACGACGACGACGTGCGCATAGAGCAGACGACGATAGGGAAGGGGGACGCCTGGGCGAACATGTTCGTCCGGGACCTGAGCCTGCCGGGCAACACGCTTGTCGCGAACGTGGCGAGGGAGGACGGGGATTCCGTGACCCCCAAGGGAGGCACCAGGATCCGTCCCGGCGACACCGTCACGCTGATAACCTGGGAGGGCGACGAGGCCGGGTGACGAGGCCGGGAGCGCGTCCTTGGCGGGAAGGCCGGGTGACGGGGTGACGGGGCCGGGAGCGCGTCCCTAACGGGAGGACGACTTGTCGGGGTCGCGTCTCAGGTAGAACACCCCGCAGGTCAGGGCGACCACCAAAAGGACGACATGGGCGACCGTGAAGCTGTCGACCAAAATCATCGGTGTGCTGAAGTCCTCCGTGCTCGTGAAGAGGATTATCGAGAGGATCGCGGCGGACATGCCGAACACCGTCAGGCCGAACTTGTCCGACAGGCGGCCGCCTTCTGCCTGCCGCCGCAACATGGTGGACACCACCATCGCCACGCCGATGACGAGCGCAAGCGACGCGGTGAGGAAGTTGACCAAGGCCCAGCCCAGCTCGTAGGGCCGCACGCTGAGGGGGGTGTCGTTGTCGGGGATGGTCTCCAAACCGGTATCGGACTGCCCTGCATCCGGGGCGGCGCCTGTGGCGTCCGGGTCGTCGGAAGCCGCCTGCACGTCCGCCTCTGCCACTGTGATGTCGGCAGTGCCGCCCGCCCAAGGCTCCGCATCCGCCTGCACCGGGTCGTTGCCCATATAGACGAGTAACGGGAACCCGAGCATGAAGACGAGGCCAGCTGTCAAGATGGCGTGCCCGATGGTCTTTTTCGACTTCCCCTTCACATGAGCTCCTTGGCGCAATCGTGGCGAATCCAAGTGATTGGCTTAATGATACGCGCTCTGTAATATATTGCCAG
Organism: Coriobacteriales bacterium; assembly: GCA_031263105.1. Classification (GTDB taxonomy): domain Bacteria; phylum Actinomycetota; class Coriobacteriia; order Coriobacteriales; family UBA8131; genus JAISGJ01. Next base: position 6,498 of record JAISGJ010000015.1, on the reverse strand, counting down.
ATGCCGTTTGCCCGGGTAGATGGCTATTGACAATCGTTATAAGTTATGCATGTCGCATCGTGAGCCCCCATAGACCGACACGCAGGTTCCGGCTTCTTTGGGGGGGGGGGGGGGGGGGGGTGCTGTTAGGCCGCCGCGATGGGGGAATGCGCCTGGGCGTCGTCGTCCAGGCCCATGAGGCTGCCTGCGCGGAAGCGGTCGAGGGCGACGCACGCGATCATCGCGGCGTTGTCGGTGCAGGCATGGACGGGCGGGGACGTCACGCGGATGCCCCGTGGCTCCATCGCGGCCCGGTAGGCGTCCCTCAGCGCCCGGTTCGCCGCCACGCCGCCCCCGATGCAGAAGGTGGCGCAGCCCGTCTCTTCGAGGGCGGCGAGCGCCTTTGCGACCTGGACGTCGAAGACCGCCTGCTGGAACGACGCCGCTATGTCGGGGAGCCTGAGCGCCCTGCCCGCGCCCTGCTCTGCCCGGATGAAGCTTATGACCGCCGTCTTGAGCCCCGAGAGCGAGAAGCGGTAGTCGTGGCTGTGGAGCAGCGCCCGGGGGAAGTCGAAGGCGTGAGGGTCCCCGTGCGCGGCAAGCCGTGCGATGGCGGGGCCGCCGGGGTAGCCGAGGCCGAGCGCCTTGGCGACCTTGTCGAAGGCCTCGCCCACCGCGTCGTCGAGCGTCTGGCCGAGCAGGCGGTAGTCGCCCCAGCCGCGCACGTGCACGAGCATGGTGTGCCCCCCGCTGAGCAGCGCGATGACGAAGGGAGGGGAGGGAGGGTCGTCGCCCATGCGGTTCGCGTAGATGTGCCCCTCCAGGTGGTTGACGCGCACGAGCGGCAGGCCGGTCGCCCAGGAGAGCCCTTTTGCAAAGGCGACGCCCACCACAAGGGCGCCGATGAGGCCCGGTGCGTAGGTGACGGCGAGCGCGTCGAGCCCCTCCCAGCCTGCGACCCCCGCCTCCTCAAGGGCGGCATCGACGACGCCGACGATGGCCTCCGTGTGCTTGCGCGAGGCGATCTCGGGGACGACGCCGCCGAAGCGCGCGTGGAAATCGACCTGGCTCGCGACGACGTCCGAGAGGATGCGTCCCGTGCCCTCGATGACCGCCGCCGCCGTCTCGTCGCACGAGGTCTCGATGGCGAGGACGACGGGGGCCGCCCCGCCCCGTGCCCCTCCCGCCGCAGCGGTCGGACGGGAGCGCCACGCGCCTTCTGCAAGGGGCATCGTCATGAGGACGGCGTCCTCGCGCGGCCCCTCGCCTCCGAGCGGCGCGTAATACGCAGGGCGGACGCCGGCCCGTCCGAAGCCCAGCGAGGCGTAGAGCGCATGTGCCCCCGTATTGGAGCTTCGCAGCTCCAAGGCGGCGGCCTGTGCCCCCAGGCCTGCGGCATCGTCCAGCAGGCGGGCGAGCAGCCCCTTGGCGATGCCGCTCCGCCGCTCCGCCTCATCGACTGCCACATCGAGCACCTGCAAGCCGTCTTCCGTCATCTGGCCGCCCGCAAAGCCGACGAGCACGTCCCCTCGAAACGCCGTCCACCATATCCGGTCGTCGCGCACAAGGTCGTCGGCGAACATGCCGAGGCTCCAGCGCTCCCCGGACGTGCTCGCCCCCGCCGGGAAGCACGCGGCCTCCAGCGCGCACACCTGTTCCAGGTCGCCTGCCGCCATCGGACGGTAGGCGACCTCCTCGCTGCGGGCAGGGTCGGCGATGCCGCTGCGTGGGACCTCGGCGAGGGCGCCTTGGGCTATCTGCCCCCCTGCGGCGAGCCGTCTGCGCTCGTTCTCCTCCGCGTCGGAGAGCCTTGTGTAGAGGGGGAGGAGCACGCCTGCCTCGCCGCTGCCCTCCCTCCCTTCGGCGCAGGCCGCCTCGAAGGCGCGAAGCAGGCCGGCCCCCGTCGGCGTCCAGAGCGCGGCATCGCCGATGGCGAGGCGCCCGCCGCCGGGAGGCGCGAAGGCCTCGGCATGCTTCCTGAGCCCGTCGCCGAGCAGCAGCAGGTCGTCTCCGGCCTCCCGCCAGCGTGCGGCTGCCTCGTCGGCCTTCGCCACCGTGTGGGGGTCGAGGGGCCGCACCTCCGCATCGTCGAGCAGGAAGCGCAGGGGGTAGACCTCGCCGCGCATCGCGTCGGCGACGACGCCCACGTTCCCGCGCACGCCCGCAAGCCAGGCGCCCCAGGCGACCGCCTCGAGGGTCGAGGCCCCGAAGAGGGGCGCGCCGAGGCCGCGTGCGATGCCCTTGGCGGTCGCCACGCAGATGCGAACGCCGGTGAACGAGCCGGGGCCCAGGCCGCAGACCACGCAGGAGACGTCGTCGCGGGACAGGCCGTTCTGCTCGAACAGCGCCGCTATCGAGGGCATGAGCCGCACGTTCGCCTGCCGGGGCGCGGCGCGGTCGTCCGACGCGAGGAGGCGGAGGGCGCCCGTGGCGGGCATGGCGGGTGCTGTGGCGGGCGCACCAGCATCTTCCGAGGGCGCGCCGCCGCCGCCGGGAGACCAGCGCCCCACCGCAAGGGCGATGGTCTCGCTGGCGGTATCGAAGGCGAGGACGAGGCCGTCGCCGGGGCCGCGACCCGCACCCCCGCCCGCATCTGCGCCCTCAGTCGCCATCGGCCGCCGCCTCCCCAAAGGCCGCCAGCAGCTGCGCCCCCCGTGCGCCCTGCGCGTCGAGGCGCAGCCTGCGCAGCTGCGTGCCGACAAGCTCGAAGGCGACGGTCAGGCAGTCGGGCGGCAGGGCGTCGGGGAAGCGGTCGCCCCACTCCACAAGGCTTATCGAGCCGTCCTCCAGCAGGCCGAAGTAGTCGATGTCGTCGAGCTGCGCCTCGTCGTCGAGGCGGTACAGGTCGAAGTGCCGAAGCAGCGTGCCCCTGTCGGTCGCGTACTCGTACATGAGGTTGAAGGTGGGGCTCGTGACGGGCGTCCGCACGCCCAGGGCGCGGGCCACGCCTTTTGTGAACTGCGTCTTGCCTGCGCCGAGGTCGCCGGTCAGCAGCACGACGTCCCCCGCCTGCAGCAAGGCGCCGAGCGTCGCGCCGAGGCCGACGGTCTGCTCGGGCGACGTGGTCTCGAAGGGCTCAGGCACCCTGTGCCCCGCGTTCGGCGCGCTCGCGTCTGCGTTGGGCGATCAGGCGCCCCAGCAGCCGGAAGTCGTTCTCCATGACAGGCTCCTTGCTGCGGTCGTAGATGGCGGCGGCCGGATGGAAGATCGGCAGGACGGAGAAGCGCCCGGTGATGTGCACCTGCCCCCGCAGCCCCGTGATGCCCCGGTCGGTCTTGAGGATGAAGCGCGTGGCGAAGTTCCCCAGCGTGACGAGTATCTCCGGTGCGATGGAGCGCACCTGCGCACGCAGGTAGGGGGTGCAGGCCTCTATCTCCTCCGGGCGGGGGTCGCGGTTCTCAGGGGGGCGGCACTTCAGGACGTTCGCGATGTAGATCTCCTCGCGCTTGAGGCCCGCGAGCGCCAGCAGGCTGTTGAGGTACTGCCCCGCCGCGCCGATGAAGGGCTCCGCCCCCAGGTCCTCGTTCTTCCCGGGGGCCTCCCCTATGAACATCACCTCGGCATGGGGGTTGCCCACGCCGAACACGACGTTCGTCCGGGTCTCGCTTAAGGCGCAGAGCCGGCAGTCCGTCGTCTCCGCCCGTATGTCGTCCAACGGCTGTGCCATGCCCGTCACGCTTCCTGTCGTCTGTCTGCCGTCCGTCTCGCCCTGCCCCGCCGCCCGCCCGCATCGACGCGCCCCGCCGCCCCGCCGCCCGCAGTGCGGCTACCGCCTGCCATGCGCCCCGCCGTCCTCGCCCCCGTCGCCTTGCCCCGCAGCCCTCAGTCGACGAAGACGCGGTCGAGCCGCAGGCCGAAGCGGCAGGCGAGCTCGTAGTTGATCGTGCCGGTCATCTTCCCCATGTCGTCAAGCGTGATGAGGTCGTTGCCGCTCCTGCCGATGATGGTGACCTCGTCGCCGAGGGCGATGTCCGTGCGCGGATGGAGCGCCGAGGAGCGCTGGTCAACCTCGACCATCGTCATGTCCATGCAGATGTTGCCCACCTGCGGCAGCCGCCTGCCCTTGGCGAGCACGTCCATGCGGTTCGAGAGCACCCGCGAGAGGCCGTCCCCGTAGCCGATGGGCAAAGTCGCGACGAGCACGTTGCCCGGCGAGCGGTAGCTGTGGGAGTAGCTCACGCCTTCCCCCACCGGCACCGCCTTGAGGAAGCTCACCCGTGCGCGCACGCTCATCGCCGGGTGCAGCTCGATCGACTGCTTGGTCACCTCGCTCGGGTACAGGCCGTAGATCCCGATGCCGAGGCGCACCATGTCGTAGTGCGACTGCCGGTAGCGGATGGCCGCCGAGGTGTTGGCGGCGTGGACGGTCCCGGGGTCGATGCCCATGTAGCGTATGACCGAGAGCGCCTGCTCGAAGCGCTCTATCTGGCGCTTGAACTCGTAGGTGTCGATGTCGTCCGCAGTCGCGAAGTGCGTGAACACGCCCTGCAGCTCAAGGCCGCGATGGAAGTCGATGGTGCGCAGGAAGTCCCCTGCGTCGCTGTAATGGACGCCGACGCGGTTCATGCCCGTGTCGACCTTGAGGTGGTAGGGGGAGGGGCGGCCCTGCGCGTCCGCCGTCTCGCCGAGCGCGAGCGCGAACTCCATGTTGTAGACGGAGGGGACGAGCTGGTGCTGGAGCACGAGCGGTATGGCCTCTATGGGCGGCTCCGCAAGGATGAGGACAGGTGCGGCGATCCCGGCGTGCCGAAGCTCGATGCCCTCGTCGACGCTCGCGACGCCGAGCACGGAGGCCCCGGTCGCAAGCGAGACGCGTGCGCACTCCACCGCGCCGTGCCCGTAGCCGTCCGCCTTGACGACCGCGAGCATCCTCACGTCCGGCCCGAGGTGCCTGCGGAATCGCTTGAGGTTGTGCCGTATCGCCTCGCGGTCTATCTCGACCCATGCCCAACGGCGCTCAGGTGCGGCATACTCCCTGTTCTGTTGGACAACGCCGCCATCAAGGCTCCGTTGAGGGTCCATGCAACTCCTTTGCCGAAAATCGTCCGCCCACAGTGTACCACGCGGCACCACGCGCCACCGGCCTCCCGCAGAAAAGCCGCGAACGCGCAATTCGGATGTTACTGTACAGACCCCACTGTCATTCTGAGCGAAGCGCCCGCAAGGGCGCACAGCGTGAGAATCTTTGGACACACAGTGTCCAACTGGCCCGGTTGGGCGCTGTCGCGTTCCGTGGGCCTGTCGGCCCGTTCTCGCGGAGAACAGTCCGCCGGACTGTTCTCCGGGCACTCGAACCCAAAGATTCCTCGGCTTCGCTCGGAATGACAGTGGGGGCGTGAACAGCAACTGCAATTCGGTGGGATTGGAGAGAAGGGCGGGGAGAAAAGCGTCCGCTGCCGTCCGCGCTCCCGTCAGAAGCGTGTCGCAGCTTCGCTGCTCGACTGCACGACGCTCCGCTCTTTTGTGCTCACTGCGCCAAGATGGCGGGCCTGCGCCCGCCACCTTAGAGAGGGTTGCTGCGACTGAGGACGCTAATTCCCCTCCATGAGGGTTCGAGTGCCCGGAAAACGGCCCACTGGGCTGTTTTCGGCGAGAAGTGGCCGACAGATCCACGGAAACCGAGCGCTCGGAAAACTCACTGCGTCTCCAGCGAGAACGGCGCGGCAGGTTCTCGCGCAGGTTCTCGGGCACTGCTGCCCAAGGCGACACAAAAGCGGACATGCTATTATGAACAGCATACGACAGGAAGGCAGAGTTGCGCATGAATCCGCTGGGCATCTATATCGAGACTTCGGTTTTCAACTTCTACTTCTCGGAGCAGGACGAAGAGAAGAGGCGGGACACCCTGAAGCTCTTTGGGGAGATTCGCGAAGGTGCCTACGTGCCATATACCTCTGATGCCGTCTTGGATGAACTGAGCAGAGCGTCTGAGCCGAAGCAGGGTCAAATGGTAAAGTTGATTGACGAGTTTGAAATCACGGTTCTGCCAGTTGACGAGAAATCTGAGGAGCTCGCTGACGTATATGTTGAGCAGGGTATCGTTCCTGAAAGATACCGCACAGATGGACTGCACATCGCTTTGACTGCTGTCAATGGACTGCACTTTATTGTCAGCTACAACTTCCGGCATATTGTCAAACGAAAAACGATAGAGATGACCGAGCTCGTAAATTATCAACAGGGTTTCAAGAAGGTCGGTATCTACTCACCTACGGAAGTGATCGAACATGAAGAATGAACCAGAGGCCATGAGAGAGATTCATGAGATACGGCTCCAAATATATGAAGAGACCAAGGGGCTGACACCGCAGGAGCGAGCGGACAGGGCCAATGCGGCGGCGGCTGAATTGGAACAGAAGTACGGCATCAGGTTCCGCCGCCCGGCCTCATATGCCCCTGTCCGCGAACAGTCGGACATCGAGGCGAGCAGCAAGCCGTTGGTCTCAGTGTAGTACATGGGGACGGAGCCAGCGCTCCACTTCTGGGTGTGCGTAGAATGCGCGGTGCCCGCCCAGAGTA
>JAISGJ010000180.1 GCA_031263105.1 Coriobacteriales bacterium | reverse complement strand
CGGCGCGCCCCCCCCCCCCCCCCCCCCCCCCCCCGGCCGCGCCCCCCCCCCCCCCCCGGGGGGTGGGGCGGGGGGGGGGGGGGGGGGGTGAACCGGATTACACCTTGAGGGGGATGCGGCGGGCGAGGGCGAGGATGGCGGGGATGAGGGCGAGGCCGACCAGCAGGGAGAGGCCGTAGGCCAGTGCCGAGGCCTCCTCCCTGCCCAGGGCGTCGATCCGCATCATCAGCGGCACGAGCAGCAACGACCCATAGGAGGCGACGAGCCAGAACAGCGCAGCCCCGAGCGCGGTCGAGAGGGCGGCGGCAAGGACGCGACGGTACTGATAGCCGATGACGATGAACCAGCCTATCAGGTACGACAGCCAGCCGCCCGTGAAGGCCTGCAGGCTCCCTAGCAGCTCGAACTGCCCGCCCAGCAGGAACCCGAGGGCGCCGACGAGGGCAAGGACGAGCGCCATGAGGGCGCTGGCCAGCAGGAGCGCACAGGAGTTCTGTTTGCGCGTGAGTCCAAAGCCTAGCATGGTCTCGAGATAGGTCTGCATGACGATGCCCATGACCAGCAGAAAGACGTTGCTCGAGGTGAGGAGCATCGCGACGAAGGTCGGGAGCGCCTGGAGTTCCGACCGGTCGAACAGCTCCAAGACGTTGGTGGTGAGAATGAGGAGGTCGAACAGCAGCGAGAGCAGCACGAGGATTCCCAGGAAGCAGGCGGTGGCAAGGCCCATGGAGCGCAGGTAGTAGACGAGCGCGTGCCTCACGTCGGGCGCCCCGGGCCTTCTGCCGACCGCGCCGCCGTCGTTGCCCGCACCGCTGCCGCTGTCGGCCGCAGTGCCGGGCACCCCGGCCCCTGTCCCGGCCATGCCGTAGTCTTCAGTTGCCATAGCTCTCACCTTCCTTGAGCGTCAGGGCGATGAACAGGTCCTGCAGGGTCTTGCCCCTCTCACGCAGCGTGTCGGCGTCGTCATGCACCAGCACCTTTCCGGCGTCGATGACGGCCGCCTCGCTGAACAGGCGCTCCATCTCGGATATGTAGTGTGTCGAGAACAGGATGGTGCGCGGGTGCGCAAGGTAGTCCGCCAAGAGCTCGTCGATGAACACCTTGCGGTAGACGGCGTCCATGCCGAGGTAGGCCTCGTCGAAGATGGTCAGCGGCGCGCGAGCAGCCAGTCCCACGGCGCAGCGCAGGGCGGCCGCCTGCCCCTTGCTCATCTTGGACACGGTCTTCTTGGGCGGCACGTCGAAGCGCTTGAGGAGGTGCTCGGCGAGGCCCGCGTCCCAGTTGGGGCGGAAGAGCGCCCCCATCTTCAGCAGGTTGTGCGGCGTGAACGAGTTGACGGTGGCGTCGGGACTGTCCTTGGAGTAGACGAAGGCCACCTGCGGCGCGATACGGGGGTTCTCCCAGGGATCCTCGCCCAGCACGCGGACGCTGCCGCCGCTCGGCCGTCGCAGCCCCGCCAGAAGCGCCATCAGCGAGGTCTTGCCTGCGCCGTTGCGCCCGAACAGCCCGCAGACGGCCCCCTTTGGCACCGCGAGGCTCACGCCCGCCAGCGCCTCGGTGCGCTGGTGGGGGTAGCGCAGGCGCAGGTCGGTGCATTCGATGGCGTAGCTCACGTCAGTCATGGTCGTTCCTCTCCTTATGTTCGGCGTCTGCCCAGGCCCTGTCGATGCAGGCGTGCAGCGCGTCACGGTCGATTCCCAGCAGGGCCGCCCGGCGCGTCAAGGGCACGACGAGGTCCTGCTCGAAGCTGCCGCGCTCCCTCGTGCGGAGCAGGGCGGGGGCCTTTGGGTCCACGAACATCCCTAGGCCGCGCTTCTTGTAGACGATGCCCTCCTCGAGCAGCAGGCTCACGCCCCGGTGCACCGTCACGGGGTTGACGCCGAAGAAGGCGACCAGCTGGCTGTTGGAGGGTATCTGGTCGTCAGGCGCGAGCAGCCCCGCGAGGATGTCGCCCTCGACGGCCTCCTTGATTTGCAGGAAGATGGGTCGGTCGTTGTCCAGTGCAGGCTGCATGGGGCTGTGTCCGATCCTTTCCGTGAGCCTGTGTCCGGTGTGCCCAAAAGGCCTCATGCGCGGCCGCCCCTCCGCCACTTTGCCTTTATGGTCTTATAGTTAAGTATAACACCTTGCTGCGACCTGTCAAGAGGAGGTGCCCCCTGTGCGCTTTTCGTATATCATACGGATACGGGACACTTTCTGGGATAAGGGATGCCATGTCTGAGGATTCGGCAACACATAGCTCGTTTCTGCGGATGAAGGTCTCCGCACCGTCGGTCTCAAAGGAGATCCTCGGGCGTCCGCGCCTCCATGCCCGCCTCAACCGTCTGACCGAGGGGGGGGGGGGGGGGTGAGGGCCGTCGTGCGCGTCGCGCCGACCGGCTATGGCAAGACGATGCTGGCCTCGGCGTGGCTTGCGCGTTCGAAGCCCTTGCGGTCGGCCTGGCTCAGCCTGGACGGTCAGGACGAACGGCTTTCTCGCTTCATGGGCTACCTGTGTGCGGCACTGGCCTTCCCGGAGGGCGCCTCCGCCTCCGTCCCGCCTCCGCCTTCGAGCACGGGGCCGCAGGGCGCGTGCGACTCGGTGGAGGACGCGATCGACCGGGTGGATGCGCTGCTTTCCGCCATCGACGCCGCGCGTGACGCCTGCCTCCTTGTTCTTGACAACTGCCACGTGCTGAGCGAACAGGGCCCCTCTCATCAGGTGCTCTCCTATCTGGTGTCGCATATGCCGGACAATCTGCGACTCATCGTCTCTTCGCGCTCCTACCCTCGTCTCGGGCTGACCAAATGGCTGTTCGAGGACCGCCTCGTCGTCCTCTCCCAAAAGGAGCTGTGCCTCACCCGTGACGAGATCGTGGAGGCGTACTCGCGGCAGCACGTGGTCTTGAACGATGCGTGCGCACAGGACGTCTGGGAGCACACGAAGGGCTGGCCGGCGATCGTTCGGCTCCTTGCCCTTGAGGCAGGCAGGCGGAAGGGCGCGGGCGCCCCGAATGCCCCGAATGCCCCGGACGGCGGGCATGCCGATATCTCGAATGCCGTCTGCGAGTATCTCGTCGAGGAGCTGCTCGGGCAGCTTGACGGGACGACGGGCCGCTTCCTCGCCGTCACTGCGCAAGTGGAGGTGTTCTGCGCCTCGTTGGCCGAGGCGATGACCGGCAGCGGGCATGCGGCCGTTCTCAGGACGATCGCGAGGCTCTGCGCGGACGGCGTCATCGTCGAGGAGACGCAGAGGGCCGGGAACGAGACCTGGTACAGCTACGTCCCCTTTCTTGCGACGGCCTTGCGCCGTCAGGCGCTCTGGACGGACGTCCTGCAGGTCGAGCATGTCCTTAAGAGGGCAAGCGCATGGTACGGCGGGCACGGGAACCTCAACCAGTCGGTTCGGTGCGCCGTGAGGATCAGGGACTGGGGCCATGTCGAGCGTCTGATGACCGAGCACTGGCGGGTCATGTACCGGGAGGACAACTCCTACATGTTCTACCAATGGGCGAAGCTGCTGCCGCACGAGGTTCTCATGGCAAACCCGCTGCTCTGTGCCATCCTCGCGCTCCCTGCGCTCCTTGAGGACGACATGCCGCTGGTGTCGCTTTGCATGGAACGGGCATCGGAGCATTTCACGGAGGAGGCGGTCGAGGGCTATACGGAGTTCATAGCCGTCAGGGCCCAGGTCCTTCAGCTGCTGCGACGCTATGACGAGTCGCTTGAGGCGGTCGATCAGGCCATGCGCCTCATACCGCCGTCCGATCACTTCCTGCGCAGCAGCATGCTGCAGACCCGCGTGGTCGCGTCCTCGGTGCCCGACTGGCTTGAGCATGCCCGAGTCGTCCAAGAGATACTCGGGAAGGTCTCGGTCTACGGCGACACCATCTACACCTGCAACAACTATGCCTTCCTCGGCGTCTCGGAGGCCTATCTGGGAAACTTCACCAAGGCCCTGGAATGCACGGACAAGGCCCTCGCCCTGCCGAAGAAGGCGACCTACCCCTATCGGGTGACCTATATGAACATGTACCTTGTCAGGCTGATGGCGGCCTTCCATCGGGGGAACATCGCCGAGGCCGAGCTCAGCCAGGAGCAGCACCATACCATCACCAGGAGGAACTTCAACGTGGACCTCCTCTCGCTCTCCGTCGCCTTTCGGGCGCTGTTCCTGTTCGTGCGCGGGCAACGCGAGGATGCCTTGGAGGCGATGGCCGAGTCGCTGCAGGTCTCCCCTCATGGCCTTGTCATCGCACCGTTGCCTCTGGATTTCCTGGAATCCGTCGGTGAGAGGCTCGTGCCGTTCGAGGGCTTTCTCGAGAAGACCCGTGCCGCATACGGGCACAGCCACGAGTACCGGCGTCTGGGCTTCATGGCGGGGTTTTTGGCCGGAGACCACGGACAGGCCGAGGAGCTGCGCTCGTCGATTGCGGGGATCGAGCCCGAGCGACGACTCGACACGGTCCTCGCACATCTGCTCCTGTCCCTCTTTGAGGAGGAGTCCGGGCGAAGGGGCGAGGCGGAACAGGCCCTGCTCCATGCCATGGAGGCCGCCGCCCCCGAGCATCTGAGCCAGGTGTTCTACAACGAGCATCGCCGTGTCGCCCCCATCCTCGAACGCCTCGGACACCGGAGGCTGCAAGCGGGCTTCCCTTCCGACCTGGCCGCCACCATGCTCCGCATCTCCAAAGGCGAGCGCCAGATGGTGAGCGACGCAGGCAAGGTCAGGCTCACGTCCCGCGAGAGCGATGTGCTCTACCTGCTGGTATCAGGCTATGCGATGGAGGAGATCGCGACCCGCCTGTGCATCTCCCGACAGACCGTCCGCAAGCACGTCGCGAACATCTACCGGAAGCACGGCGTCCATTCGCGCACACAGCTGCTCCTGCAGGTCAGGGACTGACCCGGCACGTATCCGAGCCCCCCCCCCCACTGTCATTCCGAGCTTGTCGAGGAATCTTCGACCGCGTCTGCGGTCGACCGCAGGTTGAATGGCCCTCCGACCTACCGTTGGTCGCTTCGCGACCAAAGATTCCTCGACAGGCTCGGAATGACAGTGGGGGCTCGGTAGTACCCACCATCCCAGAAAGATACCTCACCTCCTACTACAAATGCGTACTATCCCGCGCCTTCCGCTCACAATAGACTGGGAGGCGCTGTTGCAAAAGGCTGCACGGGAAACGGGAAAGGAGCGTGTATGAAGGACAAGAGGCTCGACACAGGGCAGGTCAGCCGCCGCGACTTCCTCAAATACGGAGGACTGGCCGCAGCGGGCGGCGCCGTGACGCTCGGCGCGGGGACGCTTGTCGGCTGCGCGGAGGAGGCGGTCGCTGCGTCGGTCGAGGTGGAGACGCTGTACACCTGTCCCATCGACGGGAAGCGCTTTGCCTCCTACGACGCGATGAGGGAGCATTTCGAGCAGAACCATCCGCAGGACGCGATACCCGAGGTGATGCCGCTCACGGTCAACGGCGCCGTCCTTCAGGTGCAGGTCGAGCCCCAGTGGACCCTGCAGGAGGCCCTGCAGCACGCCCTGGGCCTCACGGGCGCCAAGACCATGTGCGACAGGGGAGGCTGCGGCTCGTGCACGGTGCTCATCGACGGCGTCCCCGCCCTGTCCTGCACGATGCTCGCCATCGAATGCGAGGGACGGGCGATCGAGACCATCGAGGGCATCGCCGCCGAAGAGAAGTGGCAGCCCCTCTTCGATGCGTTCGCGAACCACGACGGGATGCAGTGCGGCTATTGCTCGCCGGGGCAGATTGTGATGGCGAAGTACGTCATCGACAAGTACGGGAGTCCCACCGACGAGCAGATCGTCAACGAGATGGCCGGCAACATCTGCCGTTGCGGAACGTACCAACGTCACCCTCTCGCCATACAGGAGGCCGTGAGGGTCATGGGAGGTGGCAGCCAATGAGCCCTGTCGAGATGGATCTTGCCCAACATCCGGGCACCAACGACGACCGTTCCGAGTTCAAGTACTGCGGGCAGCTCTCCCAGCCGGGACGCCAGTCCTGGGACATGGGCAAAGGCGTCGCCAAGTTCCCCCGGGACATGGTCAAGGAGGGCATGTACTACGCCCGCTCCCTGCGCTGCCCCTATGGGCGCGCCACCGTGGAGGTCCTCGACACGACGGCGGCCGAGGAGCTCGAGGGCGTGCTCGCCGTCATCCGCTGGGACGACGAGGACCTTCAGAAGTACCCCAACAACTGGGAGGCGCTCGGCTGGATGCCGATACTCTCCGACAAAGGCGAGTACGAGGGCGACGAGTGCGGGGCAGTCGTCGTCGCGCGGACAGACGAGCTCTGCCGCAGGGCCTTGGACCTCGTCGAGGTCAAATGGACGGTGCTTCCCCACGTGCTCGACCCCCGTGTCGCCGCCCAGCCCGACGCCCCGCTGCTCTTCCCCGACATGAACCCCGCAGGCAACATCGGCGGCTTCCTCTGGGCGGACGCCAACCTCTGGGAGGAGGGCAACGTCGTGGAGGGCTTCAAGGAGGCCGACCACATCATCGAGTACGACTACAGCTGGCCGAACCACACCACGTTCCGGGCGACGCCGCCGGCCTATCTCGCCTACTGGGAGCCCGACCCCTGGGGAACGGCGGACTATGGGGAGGTGCTCTACATCAACGGCGCGCGCGTCTTCGGCGACGACGGCTTCTACGGCTTCGCGCGTCAGACGATGGGCCTCGACCTCGACCACGTGCGCTCCACCACCCCCTATATCGGGGGCTGCTACTGCAACTACCACAACAAGCGCGGGATATGCCTGGCGCCGTATCTCTCCAAACGCCTCGGCGTGCCCGTCCGCTATGTGTACTCCCGGCGCGACGAGTTCGACTACTGCACCCCGCAGAACTACTTCCACCAGAAGATCGGCTTCACCGCCGAGGGGCGCCTGACGGCCGTCCAGAGCCATCAGGTCCACCAGACGGGCGTGCGCTCCACGATGTCGCTTCGCGTGGGCGGCCCCAACATCGCGGTCACGTTCGGGGCGTCGGGATTCGAGGTCACGAACTGTGAGAACCTCTACTCCACGCTCGAGCAGACCTACACCAACGGCACCTGCATCTCCTCCGAGCCTTCCGCCAAGGAGATCGACGTCGTCACGGTCGCCCTGCAGAAGATCGCGGAGACCCTCGACCTGGACGTCGCGGACGTCTACCGGCTCAACATGAGGGAGAACGCCTCGCTCACGATGTGCATGGACGCAGGACTCAAGGAGTTCGGCTGGGCGGAGAAGTCGCATAGGCCGGGCGCCCGCACGCTGCCCGACGGGCGGCTGCACGGCGCGGCGATGCGCTACGGGGACAACTCCAACGGGCCAGGCGACCGCTACAACATCACCCTCGCCCTGAAGGAGGACGGCAAGGTGTACCTGCCCTTCTCCGAGGCCGTCCTGGGGTCGTACTGGGCGGAGATGTGCCAGATGGTCATCGCCGAGGAGGTGGGGATGAGGCTCGAGGACGTCATCTGCTACTTCTCGCCCCATTACCCCAACTGGAATCCCGGCTCGTCCTCCGATCACGCCAAGTCCGCCACCTACGGCGCCAAGGAGGCCGCCGTCATGCTGAGGGAACGCATCCTGGGCGCCGGCTTCGTGCGCCTCGGCGCGTCCGGCCCCGCAGAGGTGGACATCGTCGACTCCCTGCTCGTGCTCAAGGCGGATCCCTCCCAGGCGATGCCGCTCGGTGCGCTCGGGCACATCGCCGCCTTCTCAGACGACCTCTCGCCCATGCAGGGCAAGATTCCCAAGACCATGAGCATGGCGTTCTGCGAGGTGGCGGTGGATCCTGGGACCGGCGGCGTCGAGGTGCTCGACTACCTCGTGGCGCACGACTTCGGCAAGCTGTTCCGCCTCAGTTCGGCGGCCGGGCAGATCGAGAACATGGTCGCGATGCTCAACGGCATCGCCCAAGGGGAGGTCGTGGTCTGGGACGAGGACACCGGCGTGCTCCTGAACGGCAACGTCATCGACTACAAGGTGCCGACGCGCCTCGACACGCCGCCCATAGAGACCGTGTCCGTCGAGTCCCGTCTCGGGGTGGGGGCCTACGGCTCGAGCGGCGTGGCGCACGCCCATCTCAACCGCGCCCTGCCCCTCATGGCGGTCGCCAACGCCATCGGCGCCTGGCCCGAGTCCGTGCCGCTTACCCCCGAGAAGGTCCTCAAGGCCCTCGGGAAGATCGACTGAGGAGGATGAGACCATGAGACCGTTCACCCATTTCGACGCGTCCTCCACAAGCGACGCCGCATCAACCGCCTCCGCCGGAGGAGCCCTGTTCATCGCCGGGGGGACCGATGTGCTCGGCACCCTCAAAGACGAGATACTGCCTACGTACCCAAGGCGGCTCGTGAACCTCAAGAGCATCGAGGGCCTCGACTACATCAAAGAGGAGGGCGACGTCGTCAAGATAGGCCCGCTCGTCACGCTTGAGGCCCTTGCTGAGGACGAGACCGTCAGAAGCCGTTTCGCCTGTCTGGCCGCCGCCGCCGAGCGCGTCTCCGGCCCCACGCAGCGCAAGATGGGGACCATCGGCGGCAACATCTGCCAGATGCACCGTTGCTGGTATTTCCGCACCCCGGAGAACCGCTTCCCGTGCCTGCGCAAGGGAGGGGACACCTGCTTCGCCTTCACCGGCGACAGCCGCTACCATTCTATCTTCGGGGCGGAGCAGGGATGCATCGCCGCCTCGCCCCACGACACGGCCCCCGCGCTCATCGCGCTCGACGCGACCATACAGACGACCTCGGCGTCGTATTCTGCCGCCGACTTCTTCGCGGTCAACGGGGCCCGCTCGAACGTCCTTCAGGACGGGGAGGTCGTCACCGAGATACAGATACCCAACCGCGAGACACGAAGCGCCTTCCAGAAGTTCGCCGAACGCAAGGCGATCGACTTCCCGCTCGTCAACTGCGCCGCCGCGTCAAGCTCGGAAGGCGTCCGCCTGGTGCTCGGAGGGGTCTTCCCCATGCCGTTGCGCATGCCCGATGCCGAGGCCGCACTGGCCGGTGGGATCTCCGAGGGCTCGGCAGGCGCCGCAGCCGATGCGGTCGTGGCTTTGGCAAAGCCCCTGTCGAAGAACGCCTACAAGGTCGAGATAGCCCGTGCGCTGGTCGGCCGGACGCTGCTCGAGATCGCCTGACGCGTCGCCCGATTGCAAAGAGACGCAGACGTATGGTCACGGACACGCGACAGAGGGCATGGGAGGACTCATACCGTGCCCTCCGGGGCCTCATGAAGGCGAACCCGTCCATCAGCGTGGGGAGAGACGCGCTCTCCTTCGGCGACGCCGAGGCGAAGCAGGCCTTCTACGGGCATCTTGACGACCTGACGTCCGCATTGGTCGACGAGTACCTGGCACCGGTGCCGGGGCTTTTGAGGACGTCTGCGCAGCAGCGTTTCGACGAGGTGGAGGCCTCGCTCAAGGCCACGGCCGGCATCGTCGGGGTCGAGCTGTCGCGGACCCTCGACGACTACCGCCATGACGCCCGCTCGACTGCCGCGCGCCTGCTCTTCGGTGCCGCGATACGGCTCCTGCAGGGGCGCATGGATGCCAAGGGGCTCGTGGCGTTCGTCAAGAAGGAGGTTCCGGCGCATCTGGCCGAGACCGACCGCTATCTGTACGAGGCGTGGGTCGCCTATGGGCTCATCGAGCTGCTCGGGCCGGTCGGGTTCCACGCTGTCCAGAGGGTGGCGGAAGGGGCGTTCGAGGCCCGCCCGACGGACCGCATCGTGCTCGGTGCGCAGGCGGCCTCAAGGGACTACCGTCTGCCCGAGGCGCTTTTCGTCACCACGTCGGGCTCCTGCTTCGCCTACAAGTTCGAGCACTCGACGGAGATCGTCTCGTACACGCAGCCTTGCAGGGCGCGTGACTTCACCTCGGGAGGAAACACCGCACGGCAGGTCTGCCACCGCGTGCTGCTCCTGTACAAGGTGGACGACCCTGCCGTCGTCCCGGTCATAGCGCAACGCTCCAAGAAGAGCATGCGTGCCCCCGACCTGATGGTGGAGCACCTCTCCTCGTTGGAGTACGCCTCGCTCGACAAGCGTCAGGAGGTGCGCTCGCGCTCCGAGCTGGCCGACTGTCCCCGGCCCACCCAGGTCGTGCTGCGCGAGGCGCGGCCGGACGTGAGCCTCGGACCCAAGGAGACGGGCCTGCGGGCCTTCGCCACCCATGTCGTCGGCCATGACAGGACGGCGCTCGCAGCCGTCCTTGAGCCCCTGCAGGCTTCATGAACCCCCGATTTGCTTCACGAGAGGACTGGATATGAGTACACGCAGTATGAGTGCACAGAGGTACCTCAGACATCTTGCTTTGGCGGCGGCATCGCTGCTTCTTTGCCTGACGCTGGCGGCGTGTGGCGCCCCAAGCGGCGTGTCCGACTCCCAGGAGCAGGACCTGCCGATCAGCGTCGACAACGACAGCGTCGAGACGGGCACCTCGCCGACCGTCACCGACACGGAGGCAGGAAAGGTCATACGTTCCACACAGTCGGAGGGAACGGATATGGAGGCGGGCTCGACGGCCGCCCCCGCGCCTTCCACACCCGACGCTCCATGACCCTGAAGCCGATCGCTGACACCCTCGATGCCTGGCTTGCCGCAGGCGCAGCCATAGCCATAGCGACCGTGACGCGCACCTGGGGCTCCTCGCCGCGTCCCGTAGGGGCCATGATGGCCTTCACGGCACAGGGCGACATGGTGGGCTCCGTCTCCGGCGGCTGTGTGGAGGGCGCCGTCGCCCGAGCGGCCGCAGAGGTCCTTGAGACAGGGAAGGCCCGGCTCCTCTCCTTCACGGCCAGCTATCAGGCGGCCTGGGACGTCGGGCTCTCCTGCGGCGGCGAGATCGAGGTGCTCGTCCAGATGCTTGACGAGGAGCGCCATCGCGCCGAGCGGCAGGCCCTGGACGACGACCGGGGCTACGCTCGGCTGACCTTGGCCGCAGGCAGCGAGGAGCTGCTCGGGAAGGCCGTCCTCATGGATGCCGAGGGCCTGCTCTACTCCGCGCTCGACGGTGAGACGACCCGCGCCCTGCAGGCGGCCTTCGCGGAGATCCCCTTCAGCGAGACCTCGGGCTTTGTCGAGGTCGCCGTGCAAGGAGGCCTGCTGGGGTTCTCGTTCTCACGTGAGCGCACGCGTCCGCAGCTCGTCTGCGTCGGCGGCACGCACGTGGCGGTCTTCCTCACCCAGATCGCCTATCCGCTCGGCTATGCGACGACCCTGATCGACCCTCGCGGGCTGTTCGCCACGGAGTCGCGCTTCCCCCATGTCGACACGCTCCTTCACGCATGGCCGCAGGAGGCCTTCAAGGAGGTTGCGCTGACCCGCGAGACCGCCGTCTGCGTGCTGACCCACGACCCCAAGATAGACGTCCCCGCCCTGGAGCTTGCCGTGGCCTCGCCTGCCTTTTATGTAGGCTCGCTCGGACGCCCGACGACGCAGCGTCAACGCCATCGGGCGCTGGCCGAGCGCGGCGTCCCTCCCGCCAGCCTTGCGCGCATCTTTGGGCCGATAGGCCTGGACCTCGGCGGGCGCTCCCCCGAGGAGATAGCCCTGGCCGTCTTCGCGGAGATCACGGCAGTGCGCTACGGCCGCGACGGGGCAAGCCGCCGCATGGGCGAGTTCGCATGAGGAGAGCGGCCGCTGCCGCCCCGTCGCGATGCCCCGCAGCCCGCTGTCATCCCGAGCGGAGGCCCCGCAGGCCCCGCAGCCCCCTGTCATCCCGAGCGGAGGGGCCGCAGGCCCCGCAGCCCGCTGTCATCCCGAGCGGAGGGGCCGCAGGCCCGGCAGCCGAGGGATCTGCGGGCGCGGCAGCGCCCGCCTTCGCTGAGAGCGCTCGTGAGGGCGCGACGGCATCTTGTGTGCGGCGGCGAACCTCGTGTCGCCCGCTGCGCGGGCTCCCGGCATGGGTTGGCCACTTCGTGGCCAAAGATCCCTCGGCTGCGGGGCCTGCGGCCCCTCCGCTCGGGATGACAGCGGGCTGCGGGGCATCGCCCCGGAACCTGCCCTGAGCGCAACCGAAGGGTTGATGGCTGGCTGGGGGGGGGGGGGGGGGGGGGGGGAACGGGGCCGGTACAGGGGGGGGGGTTACCCGGGCCGGCGCGGCGCGGCGCCCGCCCAGCAGGGGGGGGGGTTGTGCGGGTGTGTGTGGCGGTATCCGGGCAA
>JAISGJ010000029.1 GCA_031263105.1 Coriobacteriales bacterium | reverse complement strand
ATGCGTTACAGTTCACGCCCCACGGATACCCCACTGTCATTCCGAGCCTGCCGAGAGATCTTCGACCGCGCCAGCGGTCGACCGCTGGTCGAAGGGCCCTGCGACCTGCCGTTGGACACTGCGTGTCCAAAGATTCCACGGCGGGGCTCGGAATGACAGTGGGGGTGTGTACAGTAACGGGTGGCCGCGCAAGAAACCTGCGATACGGGCGCACTGTTGCTATTCCGTTGCCGTCCCTGCCCAACATTTTCCAGAAAGTAGCTTGCATAGCACAGGCCTTTCATATATATTCCGGGCGGGTTGAAAACAGTGTGCGCAGGGGGCCTCATCATCGTCGGTGCGGCGAACCCCATCGAAAGGAGTATGCATGCCACATCCAATCATCAATGCGGATGAGTGTTCCGCCTGTGGGATATGCGTCGATGTCTGTCCGCAGGGCGTCCTCGACATCGTCCATGATGCCGCGACCGTCGTGAACGAGGACGAGTGTTCTGCCTGTGGGGAGTGCATGGAGGAGTGCCCCATGGGCGCCATAGAGGATATCGAGGAGGACTGAGAGGCCCCTACCCCCGTTTCTTGGCCTTGCGCTCCGTCTGCGGCTCCGCCTCGGACGGAGCGGACGGCCCGGAAGGCCCGGAAGGCCCGGAAGGCCGTTGCGCGTCCAGGCGCTTCGGCGACTTCTCCACCCGCCCGTCGTCGTGGACGAAGTAACTGTCCACAAGGTCCATGAGCTCCTGCTGCGCATGCACGTTCATCTTGCGGTAGATGCGCCAGGTATGCGTATGGACGGTTCCCTCGGAGATGAAGAGCTTCTGGGCGATATAGGCCGCGTTGCGCCCCTTGGCCAGCAGGTAGAGCACGTCGGCCTCGCGGCTTGAGAGCAGGTAGGTGTTCGCGACGTGCTCGCAGCGGACGATGAAGCGCCCCTTGCCTGCCTCCTTCGGGCCCGAGTCCTCCGCGTTCGCCTTTGCGGGGTCGAGGTAGTCCATGATGGCCATCTCCCGGATGGCCTTGTCGCGGGGCAGGAAGAAGTAGCCCAGGAGCATCGCCAGGATGAGAAGGGTGCTCAGGACGTTCCCGTTGGCGGAGAAGAACTGGTCGATATGGAGGGTCTCCAGCACGACGATGCTGATGAACTGCGCGGTCACTGCCGCCGCCCTCCCAAAACCGAATATCAGGATGGGGGATATGCGGTAGCGCCGCGAAAGCTCGCTGAACTCCACCCACATCATGAACGAGAAGCAGATGAAGGTCACGAAGGTGAACAGGTTGAGCGTGAGGCCGTCTTCCAGGAAGTTGATGAAGAAGACCGTGATGGCCAAAACCGGGATGATGAAGCGGTAGAACCGCATGTAGTCCTCGTCGCGGTTGATGATCAGCAAGGTGATGACGAGGGCGACCGCGACCGCGCAGGCGCCTGCTATCGTGACCATCAGGTTCGTCGACGATGCGGCCTGCTCCCGTATCAAGGTGAAGGTCTGAAGGGTCAAGGGCCCAAAGGCCACACCGAACAGGAAGCTCGGGATGGCGAGGCGGATCATCAGCTTGCCTCTGTGCACCCTGAGCTTGCGGAAGGTGGGAACCTCCCGTATGCCGAAGATGGGCATGCGCTGCCCCTCGTCGTTGATGAGGAACTCCTGCTTGCCGAAGAACGCGTTGCCGCCGTGCAGGACGAAGAACAGGCCCGTGACGACGAACAGGGGCATGATGCAGAGGACGGCGCTGGTCACGTCCGTGGGAAGGACCGCCATTATCCCATAACTGAGCAATGCGACGATGCAGCTCAGTATCGTGTTCGCCGCGATGGAAGGGGTCTCCTGGCGCCTGAACGCCTCTCCCCAGATGAGGAAGAGGAATGCGGAGGAAGCTCCTGCGAGGACGTTGCCTGCGACGATGAGGGGGATAAAGGGAACATACTCGGCGACGAACAGGAAGATGGTGCCGATGGACATCATGCAGGCGATGCTTATCTGCAGGTTCTGTCTGCGGATGGTATAGGTGATCTGGTTGAGGGTCCATGCCATGAACAGCATGACGACGATCGAGACCACCCAGGTGATGCTGTTCAGGTTCCGAAAGAGCGTCTCGATCGGTTGGCCGTCGAAGACGAACGAGGGGAAGGCCATATAGACGACCATGTAGCCCCACGCAAGGTGGAAGCCGAAGCCGAGCACCATGCTCGGGTCGATGAGCCGGTCGTTGTCGAGGAAGAGTTTCCTGAAAACGCGGTTTTCTCTGAAGTCCTTGAGCATGTGGCCAAGTTGCCCTTCGGGAATCGCAATGCGTCTGAACACTGAACACGTATAATGCCCCACACCGCCCGCCGCCAGCAACCACTCAGAGCAACTGCTCATAGAGCATAAAGGGGGCAGTCCCCGTCAGACGGCCCCCTTCGATGTAGGTTCGATGACTCGCTCTGTGGGCGCTACCACCTCCTCCCATCCTGAAGACAAGTCCATGCGAAACCAGCGCTGCGGACAGGCTGACCCACACAGGCCCGCGCACTCCTGCGCACCGAGCTTCCTCTAGGAGAACCTTGTAACAACTGCAACCCTCGGAACGCCTCCCACTATACAATGGCTTCCATCGCCGGGCAAGGGAGCACAGTCATATACTGCGTATGATATTTCGATACGGGCAAGGCCCCGCTCTGCCTGCCAGGGAACGATTTATACCGTAGCGTATGATGGCGGATATGCCCAAATCAATTCCAGCGTATGAATATGTCGCTGGATTCCTGCACGCATCCCCTCTAGAATCGGACAGGCAAATCAATTTTCTTACAACGCAACATCGAGTTCCTTGGAGGAGGTGAACCCCCCGCTCTACTCCGTGTTTTCAGACGTCTGCTTGGGCAAGTAGGAGGTCCGGCTGCAACCCGAGCGCACAGGAACGACCTGTCCAGGTGGGGCCTTTCAATGCGGAGCGTACGTGCAGGCACTCTTTTTGAAGGAGGGATAATGTCAGGACTTTTTGAAGGGAAGAAGTTTTCGGTATCCGATGTCATCGACAGCCTGGGCATCAGCAAGTTCACCTGGGCCATGTTCGCCTTTCTTGGGCTGGCGATGATCTTCGACGGTTACGACTTCATGGTCGCGAGCCAGACGACCGCGAACGTGGCCAACACGCTGCAGCACTTTGTTGCCATAGGCGGCAATCCGACCGACACGTCGATCGTCGCCATTGCGGACGGCAGGGCCCAATTGCAGGCCCTGGGCAGCTCGATATCGTCCTGGGGCCTTCTCGGCATGGTCATCGGCGGTGCCATCGGCGGCATCGTCTCCGACAAGATCGGCCGCAAGAAGATGCTCGTGATCGCCATTATCTTCTATGGCGCCTTCACGCTTCCCCAGGCCTATGCCACGGACTTCGCGTTCTACGCGGCCACCCGGTTCATCGCCGGTCTTGGTGTGGGCTCGTGCATCCCTGTGGTGACGACCTGTTTCTCGGAGACCATCCCCTCGAAGAACCGTGGCGTCTTCGTCACCTTCGGTATGGCCTTCATGGTCTTCGGCTGGGTCATCGCCGGCCTCGTCATCACGTTCCTCAACGGTATCCATGACCCCATCGTCATCCCGTTCGCACCTGCGGGCGCAGGGGAGATCTATTCGCTCACGGGCGCTGACGGCTCGGTCCTGGAGGGACAGACCCAGAACTGGCGTGTTGCCTATCTGATCGGCGTCATCCCCGTCCTGTACGGGGTCCTGCTCGGCCTCTTCATGAAGGAGACCCCGCATTGGTATGCGAACGCCGGCTTCGCCGACAAGGCCGTCGCGCGCCTCAACGACCTCGCCGGGCGTCAGAGCAAGGTGAGCATCGGCAAGCTCGAGGTCGCCAACCTCGTCGTCCCGCCGAAGCTCAAGAGCGCAAGCCCCAAGGTGCTGTTCACGAGGAACTTCATCGTGGCGACTGCGGCGATCTGGACCATGTACTTCATCGGCCAGGTATTCGTCTACGGCCTCAACCCGTGGATGGTCCCGATGATGACGGGCTTCGAGTACACGCCCCAGCAGGCGTCGGCCATGCAGACGTTCAACAACGTCGCCGCCATCTGCTCGAACGTCACCGTCGGCTTCCTGTCCGACCGGTTCGGGAGGAAGCGGACCCTTATCTTCTCCTGGATATTCCTGATGGTTGCCGTCGTGATCTTCGCGCTGACGGTCGGCCCGGGCGCCTTCGCCTACTGCATGTTCCTGTTCTTCCTGATCGGCTTCGCGATGAACTTCGCGATCACCGGCGTCCAGCCGCTGATGCCCGAGAGCTATCCGACGCTCGTCAGGAACACGGGCGTGTCGTGGTGCCAGGCGTTCGCGCGCTTCGGCGGTGCCGCAGCGCCCATCGTCTTCAGTGCCATCACGCCCATCTTCGCAGGGAACTGGAACAACATCATGCTCCTGTTGCTGGCTCCCGCTGCAATCGGCCTGCTCTGCACCATCGTCTTCGTCCGTCGCGAGACCAGCGGCAAGGACCTCGACACGCTCGTTGCCGAGACCGTGGAGGCGTAGGGGAGCAGTGCGAGAGCAGTAGCGCGCTATTTTCCCTCACTGATTGTGCCGCTGTGACGCGGCGGAATGGAGCTACGTATGGAAAAGCAAGAGAACAGTGTGGCGTTCTGGAGCATGATGGTGATCTTGGCCTACATGTTGATCGTCTGCATCTTCTGCCCGATCGCCTTCGCGGGTAACCCTGGCTATGTGGCCGTCAGGCTGCCCCTGATGATCCTGGCCCTGGTGCTGCCCTTCATCCATTTCTTCATCTTTGCTGGCATGGAGATTGCCAAGGGCGGTAAGAAGTAGGAGTAGGAAGTAGGAGTAGGTTTTGCATCGGCGGGCCCGCCGACCGAGTGCCGACGGGCCCGCCGGTCGAACGTGAGTATGCATGTGTGTCAGAGCCAAAGCAGATCTTAAGGAGGTTCATGTTATGGCAATGAGTAAAGAGTGGAAGCGTGAGAATCCGGACGGGTCGGTGACCGTTCGCTCCAGCTGCTGGTCGCCCCCCGGCGACCATCCGGTGGGATGCGGCCTGTTGCTGACCGTCAAGGACGGCAAGCTCATAGACGTCGAGGGCGATCCGGAGCATCCGATCACCAACGGCCGTCTGTGCATACGCGCCCTTGACCTGCCGGAGATCGTGCATTCCGACAAGCGTATCGTCTATCCGATGAAGCGCGCCCGCGAGGACCGCGGCAAGGACAAATGGGAGCGCATCTCCTGGGACGAGACCTTCGACCTGGTGTGCGGCAAGGTCAACTACTTCAAGGAGGAGTACGGAGCGGAGTCCATCCTCGTCTTCGGCGGCACCGGCCGTGAGGCCTGCATCTATTACTACCCGCTGGGCTTCTCGACCCTGCAGACCCCCAACGTCTGCTACGCCCAGTCCGGGTGGTCCTGCTACGGCCCCCGCTGCTCCATCACCGACTACATCCTCGGCGCCGGGTATCCCGAGATCGACTTCGCCGGCTACTTCGAGGACCGCTATGACAATCCTGAGTTCGAGCTTCCCAAGTACGTGGTCTGTTGGGGCAAGATGCCGCTGTCGTCCAATGGTGACGGCCTGTTCGGCCATGCCCTCATCGACATGATGAAGCTTGGGACGAGAATCATCATGATAGACCCGCGCATCACCTGGCTGGGCGCCATGGAGGGCAACATCAACCTCCAGATCAAGCCCGGCTCCGACGCGGCCATCGGCCTCGGCCTCGCGAACGTCATCATCGAGGAGGACCTCTACGACCACGAGTTCGTCGAGAAGTGGTGCTTCGGCTTCGAGGAGTTCGCAGAGCGCGCCAAGCTCTACACGCCCGAGCTGGTCGAGGAGTACACCTGGGCACCCGCCGAGCAGATTCGCAAGGTCGCCCGCCTGATGGCGCTCAAGCCCGTCTCCATTGCCTGGGGCCTCGCCGTCGACCAGAACCCGAACGGCACGCAGGTCGGCCACATCACCATCGCCCTGCAGGCCATCACCGGCAACCTCGACATCCCCGGCGGCCTGACCCTCGGTCCCCCGTCGGCCCTTCTGGGCAAGTGGCGCATGGAGACCCGCAAGGACCTCGAGGTCACCCCGGGCCTCTGGGACAAGCGTCTCGGCTCCGGCGAGTATCCCGCGCTGTCCAACGCGATGGCGACCACCCACCCGGACTACACGCTCGACGTCCTTGAGACAGGCAAGCCCTACCAGATCCACATGGTCTGGTTCAACTCGTCCAACCTGTTGGCACCGACCTGCTCGGCCGCGCCCATCCGTTGGCACGACGCGCTGATCAAGACGGACTTCAACGTCGTGCAGGACCTCACCATGACCCCGACGGCCATGGCCTGCGCCGACGTCTTCCTGCCGCTGCCCACCGTCGCCGAGCACGACGGCATCGTCATCACCCACTATGGCCGCAACACGGTCTTCCTGGGCGCGATGAACGAGGCGCTGCGCGTCGGCGAGACGAAGTCGGACGTCGAGATCTGCATCGAGTTCGGCAAGCGCCTCAACAACGCCGGCCCTGACGGCACCTCGACGTGGGACATCTTCGAGGGCGACACGCGCGACAAGTTCGTGCCGGACTTCTTCAGCAAACAGACGGTCGACCAGCTCGGCTTCGATTTCGACGAGCTGCGCCACATCGGTCTGTATCAGCCCGGATATGACTATCGCAAGTACGAGAAGGGCATGCTGCGCTTCGACGGCGAGCAGGGCTTCAACACCGTCACCGGCCTTGTCGAGCTGTACTCGACCCTGTTCGAGGCCTGGGGCGAGGATCCCATGCCTTACTACGAGGAGCCGCGCTGGAGCCCCATCAGCCACCCGGAGCTTGCCGACAAGTATCCGTTCATGATGACCTCCGGCAGCCGCGAGTACAACACCTTCCATTCCGAGCACCGTATGTATCCGACCCTGCGTCACTTCCGCGAGTATCCGGACATCGAGATCCATCCCGACACCGCTGCCAAGTACGGCATCAAGGAAGGCGACTGGGTAGAGGTCGAGAACCCCTTCGGGCGCGCCCGCCAGAAGGCAAGCCTCGTCATCACCATCGACCCCCGCGTGGTCCATACCCGTCACGGCTGGTGGTATCCCGAGCAGGACGGCGAGGAGCCCAACCTCTTCGGTGTCTGGAAGTCCAACGTCAACAACCTGGTGCCGCACTTCGATATCGGCCGCCTTGGCTTCGGCGCTCCGTTCAAGAGCGTCTTCTGCTCCATCAAGAAGGTCGATAACCTTGACGACCTTGTGGTCAAGAAGTCCTACGATATCGTCAAGGACCAGGACGAGCTCGTCAAGGAGGAGGGCGTTGACCTCAACAACCTCGTCGAGCTCCATGCCTGGCACAGGAACTTGGACTGACGTCTGAACACCAGAAAAGGAGGTTGGAACAATGGCATACGAAGACTACGCTCTTCTGTTCGACTATAAGTACTGCTCCAATTGCCATACGTGCGAAGTGGCATGCAAGAACTACCTCGGGACCGATATCGCCAAGAAGCCCGGCATCGTCGTGCTGGAGCTTGGCCCCTATCAGCTCGAAGAGGGCAACTCGGACGCGTGGGACTGGAAGTACATCCCCGTGCCGACTGCCCAATGCGACTTGTGCGCGAAGCGCCTTGACGTTGGCAAGCAGCCGACCTGCGTGCATCACTGCCTGGCAAAGTGCATCGAGTACGGCCCCATAGACGAGCTTGCCAAGCGTGCTGCCGAGATCGGTCACAAGGTCAGCATCTTCAAGCCGTAGCATAACGAGAGATTGTTTCAGACTGTGTTCTTTGGGCTTGCCCCGAGACATGAAGGCCTTAGGTAGTGGCACATGACGAGAAAGATTGGAGGCAGACAGGCAGTCTGAAACGATCTCTGAAACTTGGTATTTTCTGTTACTATATAGTCAACAGGGAATATACATGAGACTCAGGGAGGTTTGCAATGACTTTAAACGAGTTCATCGAGCTTGCGACTGAGGAGCAGGGGAAGTGGCTCAACGACCAGTTGGCCGCCGGAAAGTCCCCCGATGACGTCTATGCGGAGCTCGGAACCGACAAGGCTGGTCTTGGCAAGGTCGGTATCTTCTATGTGCCGCCGAGAAAGAGCTTTATGATAAAGCCGATGCGCGGGTATCAGACCACCCGTCTTTCCGGGAACGAGAAGGCCGACGATGCTGGCATCATCGGAGGGACTAAGATAGAATAGGTGCTGTCCCAAACGAGGATAGAGGCCGAGCTCAAAAGACCAGTGAAAGACGGACGAACAGAAAGCGAGACCGAGTATGTGTTTCAGGCCAGCAGGTGTCGATTTGCCCGACCCGATTTGCCCTGAGTGCGGAAAGAAGCTCCAGGCCATCGGCGGCGTCGTCATGAAGAAGTGTCCCTTCTGCAAGGCTGATCTTGCCAAGTATGCAGAAGAGATGGGCTATGGGGGAGGCGGCGCACCCGGTGCCGCCGGCCCTCCGGGGATGCCCAAGCCCCCCGGCGTGCCCGGCCCTCCCGGCGCCCCCAGGCCGCCCGGGCCTCCCGGCGCCCCCGGTGCCCCCAGGCCCCCCGGCGCCCCCAGGCCCCCCGGTGCCCCGGGTGCCCCCGGCGCCCCCAGGCCGCCTGGCGCCCCTGGCGTCTGAAAGACCTGCGTCTGCTCTTGTACGTCGAGTAGCTGGCCGCGAGGGATTCGTGTCGGCGTATGCCATGTTCGGCAGAGGCACCCCCATCGTGTCGCGGCATCTTGAGAAGGGAACGGGCCCATGTGACAGTTTCCGTTGTTGCGTGGGCCCTTTCTTGGGTTGTGAAGGCCCTGTGAAGGAGGGGTATCGTGTGCGGGTACGGGTGTTCCGGCTGCGGGAGGTGCCAAGGCGGCTTCGAGACGAAGATCGTGCCGCGAGGCTACTGCGAGGAATGCAAGACCTTCAACAGCCCCAGCGCGAAGGTCTGCAAGAAGTGCGGTGCGGTCATCGTGCACACGGAGGCCAAGAGGGTCACACCGGGGACACGGTGACCAGGCTGCCCGGAGGGGCATCGAGGGTGCCCCTCCGGGCAGCTTTGGCAGGCAGCTTTGAATTTCGTGTAGGGTGTCTCAGGACGTAGCGACCGGTCAGTTAGGAGCCAATGCATGAGTACGACAGAACTCTCCCTTGCCACCGTCAAGTCAAGGCGAATGCTCTACCTGGTGTTTGCCACCCTTACCCTCTTGGTGCTGGGGCTTATCTATGCGTGGTCCATCTTCGCAAGCCCGCTCGGCACTGACTTCCCTGCGTACCAGGGGCTTTTTCAGCAGGTCTTCCAGGTTTCGATGTTCGCGTTCTGCGTCTCGGCGCTGTTCGGCGCCCAGCTCATAAAGAGGACCTCCGCCAAACTGGCCATCATCGTCGCGGCCGTTCTGCTGGGGGCCGGCTTCGTGCTCACCGCCGTCGGCGCGGGCTGGGGCGTGTGGACGCTGTTCGTGTTCTACAGCATCCTTGCGGGCTCGGGCTGCGGCATCGCCTACAATGCCATCATCTCGCTGGTCAACCCGTGGTGGCCCGACAGGATAGGCTTCGCCTCCGGCGTGCAGATGATGGGCTTCGGGCTCGCGAGCCTGATCTTCGGCTCATTGGCTGAGTTCCTGTTCGGCATCATACCGTGGCAGGCGGTGTTCGTCCTCATCGCCGTCGTCGGCATGGCTGTCATGGTTGCGCTGGCGCTCGTCGTCAAGCCTGCCCCCGCAAACATCGACCAGATACTGACCGGCGCGGCGTCGTCTGCCGCATCAGGCGCCCCCAAGGCGTCTGCGACCCAGCAGCAGGGCATCCTCACGACCAAGGTGTTCTGGCTGTACTGCGTCTGGGCGACCATCGTCATCGCCTGCGGCCTCACCCTTATCGGCACCGCGAAGCAGGGTGCCGTGGCGACCGGCTTCGACCCGGGCCTCTCCTTCCTGCTCGTCGGGCTTGTCTCCACGCTCAACGGCGTGGGGCGCGTCATCAACGGTGCGCTCTTCGACCGCTTCGGCCTCGTCCCCGTCATGGTCGTCGGTGCCGTTCTCGCCATCGTGACGATGGGAGGGCTTGCCTTGGCGTTCTCGACCTTGCTGTGGCCCGTCTATGTGGTCGCGGGCATCCTGGTCGCCTTCCCCTACTCGGGCGTGCCGGTCATGGCCTCGGCGTATGCGCGGCAACGGTACGGGGCGGTCGGCTTCGCGAAGAACCTGGGCATCGCCAACCTCAACATCGCCTCTGCGGCCCTCCTGAACATCGTCATCGTGGCGCTGTTCGGCTCGATCACCACCACGGCGGACGCGGGCGACGTGACCGTCTATGGGCTGCTTGCGGTGCTGGCGGTCGTGGCGCTGCTCTTCGCCCTCCTGTTCGGCAAGGCATACCGCACAGACCTTGCGAAGATACAAGACGAGCTCTCGTAGGACGGAAGCAGCTTATGGAAACGTATCGTTATATTCACGCCAAGTCGTCATGGATGTCCGCGCGTGAGGCTTTGCAGCTGGCAGAGAAGCTGGCCGAGATGGGTGCCGAGGACGGCAATATCGACTCCTACATGCGCCAGGGCGTCTACGGCGACTACCTGCAGCAGGCGGAGGAGTTGGAGTACGGCACGAGCGATTTTATCGCCACGGTTCCTTTGATGTACATGGTCACCCACGGCGTCGACCTGATACTGAAGGGTTATATGTATGCAGGGCATCCCCAAGAGGCCCCGCAGGCCCCGCCGAAGCTCGCGGACATGCTCGAGCGCTTCCGTGCGGAGTTCGCCGACGAGACGGTCGTGTCCGAGTTCATCGACACCTATATCGACCCCGACAAGCTGCCGCAGCTGTTCGCCGTCTACCTGCGCGAGGTCGGCAAGGATCTGGACGACCTGTACAAGGAGCGCCGCTTCCTCAACAATGCGAGCTTCTACCGCATCATCGAGCAGTACAAGCCGTATGTCTATACATGGGAGGACGGCAAGCGCTTCTACCAGGAGGTTCTTGAGGACCTGCGAAGCGTCCTGCCCGTCATCGAGGCCCTGCAGGCCGACATCGATTCCGAGGGCGTGCCGGGAGACAAGGTCAAGGCGCTGAGGAGGTAGGGCCCCTGTGGTCGAGCGCGTGCTCGAGTATTCCGCTGCATTGAGGCGCCGGTGGCTGTACCTTGCCATCGGCGCCTTCTCTCTGTTGCTGCTGGGCTTCATCTACGGGTGGTCGATCCTTGCAGTGCCGCTCCAGGAGGAGTTCGCATGGACGAGCGCCCAGCTCGCGGTGGTGTGGACGACCTCGATGGCGATGTTCTGCGTCGGCGGGCTTGTCGGCAGCCAGATAACGCGCCGCATCTCTCCGCAGGTGACGGTTCTCATTGCGGCGTTCCTGCTGACAGGCGGCTACCTTGTCTCCGCCTCGGTGACCGCCGAGGGGCTCGGTGTTTTGACGGCCGCCTACGGGGCGTCCGTCGGAGGCAGCACGGGCATGGCCCACAACGCGTTCCTAAGCAGCGTGAACCGCTGGTTCCCCGACAAGGTGGGGACCTCGTCCGGCCTTCTGACCCTCGGCTTCGGGCTGGGGAGCCTCGTCATAGGCATGGTGGCAGGCATGGGGATAAGCGCACTCGGCTGGCGCTGGTCGTTCCGCGCGATCGGTGCGGCGACGGCGCTCGTGATGGTCGCCGCCTCGTTCTTTGTGCGCATCCCTGCCCCAGGGCAGCCGCTGCCGCCGCCTGCCTCTGCGGCGGGCCGGCGGCCCCGCACGTCT
The DNA here is from genome assembly GCA_031263105.1 of Coriobacteriales bacterium. GTDB lineage: Bacteria > Actinomycetota > Coriobacteriia > Coriobacteriales > UBA8131 > JAISGJ01. The sequence continues at coordinate 14,195 of JAISGJ010000029.1, read as the reverse complement.
CCTGCGGAGCCTTCCCGACCGCCCTCTGCGTCCTCCGTGGGGCTGCGCCGCGTGCATCGCCGGCTGCCCTTCCTGCCCTTCCGTGCGCACAAGGACGGCCCTGGCGAGGCCTGGGGCGGCGGGGCCTGGGGCGGCGAGGAGGTCGAGGAACGCGACTACACGACGCGCCAGATGCTGCGCACAAAGGTGTTCTACCTCACGTTCTTCTGGTCGATCATGGTCGCAGCGACCTATCTTTCCGTCATGGGAAACGCCAAGCAGATAGCGCTCGAGGTGGGCGCGGCCATGCATCTGGCGACCTTCATGGTGGGCTTCATCTCGCTGTTCGACGGCGTGGGGCGTCTGGGCTCGGGCCTGTTCTTCGACCGCTTCGGCTACCGCTTGAGCCTTATCGGCATCTCGGTGGCGTATGTGGTGGCCTCGCTGCTGCTGTTCGTGGCGACCGGCATGCGGGCGGTGCCCCTCGTGTTCTGCGGGTACATGTTCGTCGGCCTGGGCTTCGGCTCCATATCGACGGTGCTTGCGGCCGTGACGAACCGGTTTTACGGGCAGAGGAACTATGCGAGCAACCTCGCCGTCGCCTATATGGACTTCGTCCCGGCCGCCCTCGTCGGGCCGCCGCTCATAGGCCTCATCGAGACCATGGGCGGCTCATACCGCTACGGCTTCCTCCTGTTGGCGGCGTTCGCGGTGGCAGCCGTCGTCGCGGCCTTCCTTATCCGCCCGCCGCGGACGGGTTGACAAACATACCGCCCCTTTGTCGACTCCGTCACCCTTGCCAACTCCGTCAACTCCGTCAACTCGTTCTTCCTGTCTCCTGTCCCCTTCCTGCCCTGCCCTCCGCCCCGTCTGCATCTGACGGCCCTCATTGGGGGAAGGTGCAGCGTTTCAGCTGCGCCCAGGCCTTCTGCTTGGCCGCCTCGTCTGCCAGGGAGGCCTCGAAGTCCTCCACGCTCACGAGACGGCGGCCCAGTGCCTGGGCCTCCGCGCCGGGCGCAAGCTCGGTGGGGAGGCTGCCTTCGGACGGCCCGAAGGCATCGATGAGCGCGATGCGTGCCGGCTCGTCGAGCGCGACGATGGCCAAGGGGTCGACGATCTCGCAGACGAGGCGCAGGTCGAGGGCGGAACGGCCGCCCCTCGGTGATTCCTCGGAGGCGGGCGGCAACAGTATGCCCAGCCAGACACGCGTGTCCTGGCTGCCGAAGCCCCAGCCGAGCCTGCCGAACGCCTTGTCGAGGGCAAACCCGTCCTCGCCGCTGAAGGGCGTGCCGCCGTCGCGCTCGGCCCTGCCGGGCATCCCCTTGACGGCCACGAGCGAGGCAAGGGGGTTGCCGGCCATATGGGCGGCGAAAGGCTCGAGCTGCTGCCCGATACTCGCGTAAAGGTCGGTCATAGGGCTGCCCTTCCGTATTCCTGCATTGCATCACCATACCCGATACGCGGGCGAGGGGCGGGCGAGGATGCCGTTCGGTGCCCTCGATATGCCGTTCGCCCCTTCGATTCTTGGGCCGGCCCGAGGCGGGCGCTCCCTTCTCCCCAACAGGTTCCTCTTGGATTATCGCTGACGCGAGGCCGTGGGCTGGGGCTTCCACGCCCGTTCAGCGGCCGTTCGGTTCCGGGTCATCGTCCGGGCATCTTCCGTTCCGCTGCGGTTCAGCCTCGGTCACAGGACAGGGGCGCATACTTCTGGAACGTCCAGATACCCCCTTTTGCACAGGACAGGAAGGTCGAGCGGTGATCAAGGCGAAGAAGCGGCTCATACTCGCACTTGCCTGCGGGGCCATCGCGGCAGCCTCCATGGCCTGGTATGCGGCGGAGGTGCGGGCTGAGGCGACCCAGACGCGGCAACAGGCCCTCTCGTCCTATGGAGGGGATCAGATCGAGGTCTATACCGCCACGCGCGACATCGCCGTAGGGGAGGAGCTTTCGAGCGAGAACGTCTCTTTACAGCTTTGGCTGGCCGACCTGCTCCCTGTGGGCGCACTCCACGAGCAGGGCGAGGTGCTCGGGCAACGGACGGTGGTGCCCCTCATGAAGAACGAGCCGATAGTCGCCGCGAAGCTCGGGGAGACGGGTGGGCCCGTGAATGTGCCCGAGGGCCTCTGTGCGGTGAGCATTCCCTCCGAGGACGTGCTGGCGGTCGGTGGGGCGATCCAGGCAGGGACCTTCGTGACGGTCTATGCGGCCGATGCCTCGATTGTCGAGATGATAGCCGAGGAGGTGCTTGTCCTGGAGACCAGCAACGGCTCCCAGGCCGCATCCGGCGCCGACTCGGGGCTCTTCGGTGCCTCGGGCACCCGTGGAAGGCTCTCCTGGGTGACCTTGGCGGTCGAGACGGATACTGCGCAGGAGCTGATAGCGGCTTCGCGCACGAGGGATCTGTACCTTGTGCTGCCAGGGGGTGCCCTCGATGAATGAGCAGGTGGTCGCGTACTCGTTCACCCCGCCTTCCCAAGGAGGCGACGGCAGCTTGGGGGGAGGCGGGCAGTCGGGCGACAGCATGGGCGACAAGGGGAGCATCACGATGTTCGCGTCAAGCGAGCAGTGCCGCGCGGTCTTGCGGCATACGCCCTCCATGGTGCCCGTCGTCGTCTGCAACGGCGCGGGGACGGTCACGCCCATCAACTTGGCGGCGGCCCTGTGCGCGGACGCACCGGAGCGGGACGTCTATCTGATGGAGGACGTGCCGACCGAGTCGCTGGCGTACCGTGCGTACCGGGCGGGCATACGGGGCATCCTCGACCACGCGCAGGTGGAGAAGCTCCTTGCCGTCGGCCGGGGCCGCATGGTTCCTGTCGGGATGCCTGCTTCGGAGCCTGCTTCGGAGTTTGTCCGGGTGCCGTTCCGGGTGCCCGCCCCGGAGCCCGTTCCGGCGTCCGCCCCGGAGCCCCCCTCGCAGCCCGTCTCGGAGCCCGTTCCGGCACCTGCCATGGCGCTGTCCCCGGCATCCTCCCCAGAGCCTGTCCTTGGATCTGCTTCGGTGCGTGTCCATGAGGCCTCCCCGAAGCCCGCCTCGGAGCCTGTTCCGGTGCCGCCCCCGTCCGGGCAGGGGCGCATCGTCGGGGTGTTCTCGGGCAGGGGAGGGGTCGGCAAGAGCACGGTGTCCCTGATGGCGGCCCTGGCGGCGCAGAGGCGCGGCATGTCGGTCGCGCTCGTCGACCTCGATTTGCAGTTCGGGGACATGGACTACCTGGCCGGCAAGGAGCCTGCGGGCCGCATCAGGCGCCTTCCGCTTGCGCAGCTCTGCGCCCAACAGGAGATGCCCCCGTTGCCGGACGACGGCCTCGTGCTCGTTTCCGCGCCCGAGCAGCCCGAACAGGGCGAGCGGCTCGTATCCGCCATCCCGTCCCTGCTTGACAGGCTTTCGTCCCAACGCGACCTGGTCGTGCTCAACACCGGCTCGTTTTGGATGGACGTCCACGCGCAGGTGGCGCAGCAGTGCGACCACCTCGTGTTCCTCATGGACCAGCGGGCGACGTCGATCGAGGCATGTAAACAGGCCGTCGACCTCTGTCTCAGGCTCCAGACGCCGCAGGCACGCTTCCACTACCTGCTGAACGGCTGCGGGAGGCATGCCGCACTGACGGTGCAGGACGTCAGCCTTGCCCTCGGCGGGGTCGAGGTCTGCGGGCTTGCCGACGGCGGCTCCTTGGTCGACGAGCTGCTTGCGCTCGGCTGCCCGTGGGAGCTGCTTACGAGCGGCAATGCCTTCGTCTCCTCCTTGGAGGACTTCCTTGACGGCCTGGTGGGCTATCAGGCGCTGTCCTTGGTCGAAGGGGAGCTGTGGCAGACCTCGGGACAGGCCTCGGGACAGCCCTCGGGGCACAAGGCGAGGATATTCGACCTTGCCGCCCTGCGCGGCTTCTTCGAGGGGGCGCGCCGTGTCGCTCCTTGAGTACCTACGGGAGATGCCCGGGAGCCTTGCGCAGGCGGGTTTGGACGAGGAATGGCGCGGGCGCAAGTCGCAGCTGCAGGACGCCCTGTACCAAAGGCTGTCCAGTGAGCGCATAGCGCAGCTCCTCGTGAGGGACAGGGCGCATGCCGAGCGCGAGGTGTCTGCCGTCCTTGAGCAGCTGACGCTCGATGCGCGCTATAGGGGCACGGACGCCCAGCAGCGCCGTTGCCTCGTCCAGGAGGTGCTGCACCTTGTCGTGGGGCTGGGCCCTCTGGAGAAGCTGCTCGACGACCCAACGGTGACCGAGATCATGGTGAACGGCCCCGGGCACGTCTTCTTTGAGCGGCAGGGACGCCTGCATGCGAGCGATGTCGTCTTCGATGACGAACAGCAGCTCCGCATGGTGATCGACCGTATCGTCGGGCCTTTAGGGAGGCGGGTGGACGAGCAGTGCCCTCTTGTGAGCGCACGGCTGGAGCAGGGGCACAGGGTCAATGTGGTGATTCCGCCCTTGTCGCTCGATGGGCCGATCCTGACCATCCGCAAGTTCAGGGACGAGGTGTTCACCCTCGAAGAGCTGACCGGCAAGGGGAGCATGGAGGCGCGGATAGCCCAACTGCTGCGCTGGTCGGTGGTAGGGCGCAGGAACATCGCGGTCAGCGGCGGCACGGGCAGCGGCAAGACCACCCTGCTCAACGCTCTCTCGGTCGAGATTCCGCCTTGGGAGCGGGTCATCACCATCGAGGACGCCGCAGAGCTGCGCTTTTCGGTGCACCCCCATGTCGTCCGGCTGGAGGCGCGCATGAGGAACATCGAGGGCAACGGCGAGATAAGCATCCGCGACCTGGTGCTCAACGCGCTCCGTATGCGCCCCGACCGTATCGTTGTAGGGGAGTGCCGGGGGGCGGAGGCCCTCGACATGCTCCAGGCGATGAACACCGGGCATGACGGCTCGCTGACGACCCTGCATGCGAACTCACCCGCAGACGTCGTCTCCCGCCTGGTCATGATGGCGCGCTACGGCATGGATCTGCCCGTCGAGGTCATCGAGGAGCAGATAGGCGCCGCGCTCGACCTCATCGTGCAGGTCGACCGCTCGGCCTCGGGCAGGCGCCGCGTCACGCAGCTGTGCAGCTGCGAGGGTCGGCAAGGGCGCGTCAGGCTCATGCCCCTGGTCAGCTGGGACGTCTCTTTGCAGGCCTATGTCTGGCACGCGGCGCCTCCCTGGCTCTCGGTGCTCGCACAGGCCTGTTCCCTGACGGAAGGCGAGGTGGAAGCGTGGCGTTCGTCCCTGCTGTTGTCCTGACCGTCTCCCTTGTCGCCGCTGCCCTCTGTGGGGCGTTTGCCCTGCCTGTCGTCCTCGGGCAGGGCGTCCAAGGACTCCGTCGCTCGCGCCTCCAGACGCGGCTCATCGACGGCAAGGATGCCCGTGCCGCTCGCGGGGCCGCCTTTCCTTTCGGCCCGGCCCGGCGGGGCGTTCCTGCGCTCAGGCCGCTTGCCCGCCTGCTGTTGCGCGTCCGCTGGCTCCATGAGAAGTGCCATGTCTGTCGCAGGGCCTTGGAGGTCAAGGGCCTTGAGGGCCACGGTGCCCCAGGCGATGCGGCCTTCGACCTTGGCGCCGGCCGTCCCCGTGCCACGGGCGACATCGCCGACCTGGCGGTCTGCGAGTCGCTTCTTGTGGCCCTTTCCCTGTTGGCCTTGGCAGTGCTCGTGCTCACGGGGATGCCTGTCACGGCGCTCTGCGCTGCGGTGCTGGCGGCCGTCCTGCTGTTCGGGAGGGCACAGAAGGTGCTCGACCAGTGGGAGGGCCGGCTGGTGGGGCAGATACCGGATGCCCTGCGCTCGCTCGGCATCTGCTTCAATGCGGGTTACTCCCTGCAACAGGCGTTCGAGCAGGTGGCCGAGGACACCTCCGACCCGTTGGGATCCGAGCTGACGCAGGTCTGCTTCGACATCCGGGCAGGCAAGGGCATCGAGGAGGCGCTGTCTGCCCTTGAGGCGCGGGCGAAGACGGCGGATTTGCGCTTCGCCCTCGTCTCGCTCGAGATCCAGCATCGTACCGGCGGCGGCCTCCAGGAGCTTTTGGAGAATGCCGCCGATGCGGTGCTCGCATCGGCCGACCTGCGCAGGCAGCTCGGCGTGCAGACCGCCCAGGCCCGTCTTTCCGCAAGGATCGTCATCATCCTGCCCTTGGTGCTGGTCGCCGTGCTCTCGATGGCGATGGAGGGTTATCTCCAGAGCTTCTTCTCCTCCACACAGGGCCTTGCCATCCTGGCCGTCGCCTCGGGGATGGAGCTTCTTGGCGTGTGCGCCATCCGTAGGATACTGGGTGTCGATCTTGGGTAGGGAGACGACGGTCAATGCCTGCATGCCGCCGTCCGCCCGAACGGGGACGGGGCAGACTGACTCGGAATCCGGCACACAGGCATTGACCGTCGTCTCCCAAGGAGGTGTTCGTGATGTCGTTTTTGCTGCCGGCGCTATCCTTGGCGCTTCTCATGGGGGCCTTTGCCGCCGGCCTTCTCGGCTATGAATGGCTTCAGGCACGGGACAGGGCGCACAGCAAGGGGGAGGCCAAGCGCCGCCTGGGCGCCGTCGAGGGGGCGGGGCAGGGCCGGATGCCCAAGGGCTTGGCGGCCTTTCTGGGGAGGCTGCCGTTCGGCCCTCGGTCGAAGCGGCGCGAGAGGGAACGGCGCGCGCTGTCCTTTGAGCGGGACCTGCCGGCCCTGCTCGAGGTCGTCGCGCTGGGGATGCAGGCGGGCATGGGCTTCGAGCAGGCATTCGCCCTGTACACGGAGCGCTTCGAGACACCGTTGGCGCGCTGTTGCCAGGAGTCGTTGCGCGTATGGCAACGAGGGCTCAAGGGCCGTGACGAGGGGATGCGCGAGCTGGCGGAACGGGTGGGCACGCCGTCGTTCCAGCATTTCTGCTCCAGCGTGCTGCGCGCCCTGCGTTTCGGCGCGCCCATGACCCAGCTCCTGTTGGACCTTGCGCAGGAGGCACGGAAGGAGTATCGCGCCAAGCGGCAGGAACTGGTGGCAAAGGCCCCCGTGAAGATGCTGCTGCCGACCGGCGTGCTGGTGCTGCCGGCGATGCTGCTGCTGGTGATGGGGCCGATCGTATTGGACCTGATGAGGAAGATGGGATGATTGTCATGTGGAAGAAAGCAGGCAGGCACGTGAACGAGCGGATGGTGCGGGCATGGCTTACGGGGAGGCAGAAGCTCGCCGAGGCCAAGGGGCAGGGCACGACCGAGTACGCCATCTTGGTCGGCGTCCTGGTGGTGATAGCGATAATCGCCCTTGTTGCGTTCAGGGGCAGGCTCGAAGAGCTTTGGAACGAGATATCCGAGGGAATCAACGGGCTGTAGGATGCGGGCCGATGACAAGGGGCCGACGGTGAGGGGCGAGGAGATGCGCAGGGCAAGGCGGACTCGGCAGGTCGCGCTCTGCCTCCTTGCGGCGGTGGCCGTGTCCGTCCTTGTCCTGCGCATGCAGGCGGTGCCGGGCGCATCCGTCGAGCCGACGGATGCGCCTGTCGGTGGCACGGCTCGCTCCTCCTCCGGTTCGCACGCAGGGGATGCCGTGCGGGGACGTGGGGAGGGGGAAGGGGAGGCCCTCGACGAGGACAGGCTGTTCTCCCGGCCCCCGCCGTTCGCGCTTCCCGCCTCGCTTCGACCGAGAGGATACGAGAAGGGGACGTATGTCGAGACCTGGAGGGCCGTCAGCGACGGTTCGTGCAGGGAGGTCGCCCGGGAACTGCTCCTGCGGCTTCGCGAGAGCGGCATGGAGCTCGTCGAGGCCGACTACCTCGACCTGTTCGGCGAGGCGTGGGGCTGCGTGCTCAGGGACCATGGGGAGGCCTCGCTCAGCATCACGCTCGTCCCCGAGAGGCTTCTGCGGGAACGCGACGGGTCGAACCCCCTTCGGATGACCTTGGTGCGCACTGCGGCCTCTCAACAGCCCTCTGTGGACCATCCGAACGAGTTTGCCGAGGAACAGGAGGACGGCCATGGGAAATAGGCTCGGGCAGGCAATGGTCGAGTACGTCGTCGTCGGCACCGTGCTCGTCGTGCTCGTCGTGGCGCTTGGCCTGCTCATGCGGGTGCTCGATGCCGGCCTTTTCGTCGAGCATGCCGCCCAGAGCGCCTCGCATACCATAGCCGGCAACCCGGTAGGGTCGGTGGGCGATGTGCTGCTGTATTGAACAGGGGACGCCTGAACAGGGGACGCCTGAACAGGGGATGCCTGAACAGGGGATGCTCCGGCTTGGGGCCGAAGCGTCCGGCGCCCCTCCTGCGCGTCGCCTGTGCAGAAGGGCGGGCACGGCCCTGTGTTCGTCGCGGGGGCAGGGCACGGTCGAGGCGGCCGTCTTCATCCCGCTCATGTTCCTGCTGATACTGATGCTCTGTCAGCCGGGCATCCTCCTGTATAACCGGATGGTCATGGAGAACGCCGCATACGAGGGCTGCCGCCTGCTTGCGACCAAGACGGTGCAGGGGAGCTATTCGGACGAGCGGTACGAGGAGTACATCAGGAGGCGTCTGGCGGCGATTCCTCCTGTCGACATCTTCCATGTGCGCGGGGTGACGCGTTCGTGGAAGATAGAGCAACGGGGAGACGAGAACGCCGCCGTCGTGTCCGTGCGGATCGTCAACAAGGTCAGGCCCCTGCCCTTGCTCGGCTGGGGGGCGGAGCTGTTGGGGATGTGCGACGCGCGGGGCTATCTGACCCAAGAGGTCGAGGCATCGGCGCCTTCGCAGCCGGAATGGGCACACGATGCGGGAGCAGGAACGCCGCAGGATTGGGTGGAGCAATGGGACTGATGGCACAGAGGGACGGGCAGGCGCCGCCGGGCACCCGGCAGCTGCCGGGTGCCCGGCGACAGCGGTCGAAGGGGCAGGCGTCGCCGGGCAGACGGGCGTTGCCGCAAGGCACTCAGGTGCCGCTGTCGGACAGGCGGCGGGACTTCTGGTTCGTCACGGGGGAGGGGGGCTTCACCAGCGTGGGCGTGGTCATCGCCTTGCTGCTGGTGATTGCGCTGCTGCTTACCACTGCCCAGGTGTACTGGGTGAACTCCACCGCAGGCGACATACAGTTCGCGGCCGATGCAGGTGCGCTTGCTGCGGAGAACGTCGTGGGCGAGTACTACGTCGTTGCGCGCGTGGCCGATGCGGTCATCCTTTCCTTGAGCCTGTTCGGCCTGCTGGTCTTCGGTGTCGCTGTCGTGGTGAGCTGCATCCCCTCCTGTCAGGCGATAGGGGCGAAGCTCATGGACTTCGGGCGCGGGGTGTTCGATGCACGGGACGCCTGTGCGAAGCAGGCGGTCAGCGCCCTTGACACGCTGCAGAAGGCGCTGCCCTTCCTTGCGGTGGCCAACGCGGCGGCCACCATCGGCGCCAACAGCTTCTCGCCCACAGGCGAGGTGCGCTATCGGGGGCTTGCGATACTCGTGCCCCTCGAAGGGGAGCGCATGGCCTTTCCCGACGACGACGGTGCGCAGGCCTCTGCCGATACGCTCGACGAGCAGAACAGGGAGACTTCCGAGGCGACCGAAGAGGCCGAGGAGGCGCGCAAGGAGATGGACGAGGCGAAGCGCGAGGGCTACGAGGCAGACTGCGGCGCGGACCCCAACTACTGCATGTTCGAACGTGCGCAACGCCTTGCGGGGCTTGCGGGCGCACAGAACCCGCAGTTCTCCTCGGTCGAACTTTGGCGGTTCGACTACGCCCTCGACCGGGCGAGGGCCTATTACCAGAAGCGTCTGGCGACAGAGGCGCCGGCCGACCCGACGCTTGCGGAGCAGGTCCGCTCGGTCGCGCGACGGATGTTCTACTCCTATGCGGTCGAGGAGATGGCGCAAGGCTATGCGCATACCGACGCCGACGGCGTCCTTACGGCATACTTCCCTCTGCTTGCACGCAACAATGCCGAGGTGCGCGAGACGCATCTGTACACCGACCGCGTGTTCCCCGTCGATTCCGAGGGATGCCTCCATGGCGTCGTGTCCTGCCCGGGCTGGGAAGGCGACCTCGCAGGCCACGGCTCCATCGCCGACTTGGAGGCGGGCTCATACGATGCGTGCTCCCAGTGCAACCTGGGCCTCGGCACCATCGGCAGGGTCGCCAGCGCCTCGTCGTCCATAGAGAACGGCTTCGAGTACCACTACCGTGTCGTCGCTGCGGCGGCCGAGCGCTATGAGCAGGCGTCCCAGACGTACCAGGAGGAGACCGACGAGGCGAAGGAGCGTGCCGAGGGTGCACTGGGCACCTTCGAAGAGGCGCTCGCTGCCCTCGATGCCCCGCGTGTCGCGCCCCGTCCTCCGGGGCGCAACGGCTGTGTCGCAGTGGCCATCGATGCCACCGTGCAGGGGATTCCCCGCCTGTCCGCAGGCGGCTCGGCAGGGGGCGGACAGCTCTTGCAGCCGAGGATGGCCCTGTCCGCTGCCGCGCTTGCCGACGACGTCGCCGACGACAGCGGCAACCTCATAGGGTCGTTCCTTGAGAAGGCCAAGGAGGATGCCGACTGGGACAGTGCGTTGGGAAGGTCGCTGGGGGCCTTCGACCAGGTGTTCGACCTCTGGGGCGGGACGCTCCTCTTCTATAACGAGGGGGTCGGGTCGTTGACGCGAGGGATGGGCGACGTCCTGCGCTCGGTTCCGCTGGTGAACGCGACGCCGCTTGCGTCTTGGTGCGAGGACGCCCTGCACGAGGCGATAGAGGCGGTGGGGCTGCAGGAGGTCGAGCTCGACACGCCCAAGCCCGTGCTGGTCAACAGCATCCACGTCCTGCGCAGCAGCGGCTCGAGTGCCGCCGCCGGCCTCGTGCGCGCGAAGGAGGCGCTCTCGGCCTTGCCGGGGGCAGGCCGCAGCAGCCTGGCGACGGACCCCATCGGCAGCCTGCTTGCGGAGGTGCGCAGGCGCGGCTCGGCACAGCTCGAAGGGGAGTTCACCCTCTTCACCATCTCGTTCGGCGACGCGCCGGGCCTGCCCCAGATACCCGTCAAGGTGACGCTTCCGTCGTCGGTCGTCGATGCGGGCAAGGGGCTTCTGGACGAGCTCCTTTCGCTCGTGCCGTCGAGGATAGGAGGGGGAGGCGGGCATGACGTCTGGGAGTAGGGCCCGAGGGTTTGCCGCAGTTCGGGGACTCGCCGACGCCCGGGGGGCCTCTGCCCGAGGAGTTGCGGCCGTCCGGGGGGCCGCCGCCCAGAGGGCCGCCGCTCTGGGCGCCCTCGGCAGGGGAGGGCAGATGTCCGTGGAGCTGGCCGTCTGCATCCCTGTCGTCCTTGCGCTGGTCGCCGTCAGCTTCAACGTCATGGTGTTCTTGGGCGAGTGCGCGCGTTTCGACCGCATGGCGGCCGAGGTGGTGAGGAGCGCGGCGACCTCGCCTGCCGCAGGCGGATACGGGCTTGCCAGCTCGCGCGAGCGGGTGGAGCAGGCCTTGGAGGAGATGCTCGAGGGGCAGGCCGACTACCTGCGCCCCTCGGTCAGGGCCTACGCCCTCGGCTCCGACGGCTCCCCGTCCTCGCGGCAGGAGGGCCCTTCCTTCGCGCTCGTCCCCCATCAGGAGGTCTACATATGCACCTTGGAGTACCGCCCGTGGGGGTTCGGGAACTCGTTTTTCGGGGTCAGGTTCTCGGGGGTCACCCATACGCGCAGCTTCACCATAGACCCCTTTCGACCGGGTGCCCTGCTATGAGGGGCACCGTGCGTCAGAGGGGCCGTATGCGCCCCGTGCTTGCGTTCCTTGCCGCGTTCGGCGCCCTCTTGGTGCTGCTCGCCGTACAGCAGGGCCTTGAACGGTGCGAGCGGGCACCCGGGGCCTTTGACTTCCTGCTGGCTTCCGGCTTGGATGGCGGTGCCGAGTCGGGCGCGGGCGACAGCGGCGGCCTCGACGACCCGCTCGGCCTCCTCCCCGCAGGCTTCGAGATCGTAGGGATCGCGCAGGAGGGAGCGGTCGTGGGGTATGCGGCCGAGGGCGACGTGTCCCAGACACTGCTGTGCCTCGACGGTGTCATGCGCTCGCAGGGTTGGGAGGCGCTTGAGATGAACGCCCAGGGCATCGCAAGCTATGTGCGAAAGGATATGTCCGCCGACCTTCCCTGGGTTTACGTCCTGTTCGTCTGCTCCGAATGCGGCGAGGGCACCTCGGTCGTCGCCGAGCTTCTGTGAGAAAGGCTTGAAATGGGTACTGCAACCGCAGGGGACGGCAGCGCGTTCGTGCTTGCCACAAGCCTGACAGGCCGCATGAAGGGACTGCTGAACCCTGCCGTCTGCGCGCAAGGGGAGATTCTCGTGCTGGCACCGTGCGCCCGCATACACACCTTCGGCATGCGGGAGCCCTTGGACATCGCCTTCGTCGACCGGAGGGGGCGTGTGCTCAAGTCGGTGCGAGGGCTTGTGCCGTGCCGCCGCCTCTCCTGCAGAGGGGCGGCCTGCACCCTTGAGCGCCGCTGCCGTGAGACGGAGCCGTGGTTCGAACCCGGCGACGACATCGGGCTTACGGCCTGTGGAGCAGGAGGCGAGGGGCGATGAGGACCTGCCCCCATTGCGCAAGCACCGCTTTCGAGGACACAGGCGTCTGTTACGGATGCCTGCAACCCTTCGTCGGTGCGTTGCCCCCGCTCTCATCCTCGCCCCCGCTGGCACCCCATGCGCCTTCGGACGGCGGAGACGGCATCGACGGCTATGCCGACGAGTACGCCGACCTCTTCGTCGAGGAGCCACGGGACGCCGCCCCTGCCCTCGATGCGGGCGACAGCCCCGATGCCCCCGCCCCCGCCCCGGACGCCGCCCCGCCCCCACAGCTCCGCTTCCACGTTACGGTCTCGGGGCTTTTCGGTTACGACGTCTACCTGCGAGGGACCGAGGGGGCGCAACTCACGATAGGCTGCGCACGGGACAACGACATCGTGCTGCCCCATACCGAGTCAAGGCGGCATGTCCTCAGGCTGTATTGTTCCCAAGGATCCGTGTGGATAGAGGACAGGGGCTCGACGCAGCAGGCATCGATCGACGGCATCCCCCTGAAGGGCACCCGCTGCCTTGTGCCGGGCGCGGCCATCGAAGTGGGCAGCGCCCAGATAGTCCTCCTCGATACGCAATTTCTGTTACAGTTCACACCCCGCTGTCATCCCGAGCCGGCCGAGGGATCTGCGGCTGCGAAGCAGCCGACCGCAGGTCGAAGCGTCTTCCGGCCGCAGTCGACCGCTTGCGCGGTCGAAGATCCCTCGACAGGCTCGGGATGACAGCGGGGTGTGAACTGTAACCATCTTCTCGCCGAGATCTGAGAAAACACGAGAGAGTCCCTGGCTTCAGGGGCTCTCGATACCTCTTTGGGGGACTTGGGGTGGATGACGGGGCTCGAACAGCCGTTCGCTACGCTCACGTCTGGTGTCCTCGTTCGCGCTGCTCATTTCGGACGCTCGGCTACGAAGGTGCCGCCGGCACCTTCGCATAACGCCTCGCCCCATGTCTGGCTTCGAGTCCCGTCTTCTCATGCGGCAGGTACCCCAAGGCAGAAGCCGTCAAGGTTTTCTGGGGTGGATGATGGGGCTCGAACCCACGACCTCCAGGGCCACAACCTGGCACTCTAACCAACTGAGCTACACCCACCGTGTCGCACCGCACAACCATAAGGCTGTGGGACTGCGGCAAAACCGCAGGACTGAGAGTATATCACGAACGGCGCAAAGGTGTGCTAGAATACCCCTTGCCCCTTTTGGGCAGTACCGGTTCTGGGGATGTAGCTCAGCTGGGAGAGCGCCACGTTCGCAACGTGGAAGTCGTGGGTTCGAGTCCCATCATCTCCACCATGAAATCCAATCGAAAATCCCTGCTATCAGGGGTTTTCGTGCTATTAGAAGCTTCATTTCGGATAACGTGGATACTTGGCTGTACTTCAACTCGGAGGACAGCGATGACTCCGAGGATTTTGTCACTGAGGATTTCAAGCAGTTCTGCAGCGAACGCTATCAGATGAGCGCTTAAAGCATGACAGCCCAGTGCCATTGGCCTGCGTCGTCGCGTTCAAGGAGAAATTCTGCCGTATCCCTTCGCGTCTTGAAGAGCAAGACTCAGCACACCCAAGCCCTCTCTTTTGGTTACCGTATCAGGGAACTGACAGCCGACTTATGGTTACACGTCACACCCCCACTGTCATTCCGAGCTCCGCCGAGGAATCCTTGGACACGCAGTGTCCAACGGCAGGCCAGTGGGCCCTTCGACCTGCGGTCGGCCGCTGGTGCGGTCGAGGATTCCTCGACAGGCTCGGAATGACAGTGGGGGCTCGGAATGACAGTGG
>JAISGJ010000010.1 GCA_031263105.1 Coriobacteriales bacterium | reverse complement strand
GGGGATACAATCGGCCCGTCGCGAGTCCGTCCCGCCCCGGCGGGACGTCGGGGACGCCGTCCCCTACGGGGAAGGGGCACTGCTCGGTGTTTCCGTGGCTGGCGGCCCTCATGGCCGCCGTCCCCTACGGGGAAGAGGCACTGCGCTATACTTGGACGCGCAAAAAAGACGTGGCGCAGGTGCGGCGCGGCGTGCGACGCAGACACAGGCAAGGAGAGAGAATGCCGGGAATCGTATTGGTGGGCACCCAGTGGGGCGACGAGGGCAAGGGCAAGGTCACCGACCTTATCGCACGTGACTTCGATTACGTGGTGCGCTTTCAGGGCGGCAACAACGCGGGGCATACCGTCATCCATGGCGACAGGCGGCTTGCGCTGCACCTCATTCCCTCGGGAATCATGTATCCCTCCATCACGCCGCTCATCGGCAACGGCTGCGTCATCGACCCGCGCGTGCTCATCGAGGAGATGGACATGCTCGAGAAGGACGGCCTTTCCACCGAGCGCCTGCTCGTCTCGGGAAACGCCCACCTCATCATGCCCTATCACCGTGCCCTGGACGCGGAGAGCGAGCGGCGTCTCGGCTCGAACGAGATCGGCACCACCAAGCGGGGCATCGGCCCTGCCTACCAGGACAAGGCCGCGCGCTCGGGCATCCGGGTGCAGGACCTGCTCGACGAGCATATCTTCCGCCTGAAGGTACGGACCGCGCTTGTGGAGAAGAACGACTTGCTCGTGAAGCTCTACGGGGCCCAGCCCTTCGATGCCGATGCGGTCTGCGACGAGTACCTCTCCTATGCGCCGCGCATCATCCCCCACATCACCGAGTCGGGCCAGCTGCTCAACGAGGCCCTGCGCCTGGGGCAGTGGGTGCTGTTCGAGGGCGCGCAGGGCACCTTGCTCGACATCGACCACGGGACCTATCCCTTTGTCACGAGCTCGTCGTGCACGGCCGGGGGCGCCGCCATCGGCAGCGGGGTGGGGCCCACCACCATCAGCAAGGTGCTGGGCATAGCAAAGGCGTATATCACCAGGGTCGGCTCGGGGCCCTTCCCGACCGAGCTTTCCGACGAGACCGGTGCGCTGCTCGGCGACGTGGGCGCGGAGTTCGGTGTGACCACGGGGCGTGCACGGCGTTGCGGCTGGTACGACGCCGTCATCATGAGGTATGCCGCCGAGGTCAACGGCCTGACCGACCTCTGCATCACGAAGCTCGACGTGCTGAGCTGCCTCGACACCATCAAGATCTGTGTCGCCTACGAGCACGACGGCAGGCGCTACACCACCGTGCCGGGCTCGCAGACGGCCTTCCATTACGCGCAGCCGGTCTATGAGGAGATGCCCGGCTGGCGGACCGACATCACGGGTTGCCGCAGTTTCGAGGAGCTGCCCCGTCAGGCGCAGGACTACATCGCCCGCATCGAGGAGCTGGCGGGCGTCCCGGCGTCCCTCATCGCCGTGGGCCCCGACCGCAGCCAGACCATCATGCGGGGCTGGAGCACCCGCCAAGGAGAGGGTGCCGTTCAGGGCGAAAGAGGCCTGTGAGCCAGCCGTGAGCGGAAAACACCTGAAGCAGGAGGACCCCCCCCTCGACTCGCACGACTTGGTCGACTCGTTGCTGCGCGAGATCCTGGGCACTGCGACCGAAGAGGCGAGCCCAGACGCGGGCCTTGGGCTTGCGGAACCGCCGCCCGCGCCGCCCGCGCCGCCGCCCGCGCTTGCGCCCGCGCCGCCTGTGGTCGTGTCGGCAGCGCTCGCACCGGCAGCTGCCCGTCCTGCGCACGGCAGCGAGGAGCCCTCCTTCGTCGAGGGGTTTCCCTTCTTCCACAAGGTTCACATCTGGCCGCTTGTTGTCGGCGCCATCGTCGTGTTCCTGGTGCTGACGGGAGGGCTCACGGCCTTCAACCGGTGGCTTTTGGCGGCCCAGGCCGAAGAGCGTGCGACGATCCAACGGGAGGGAAACGGCTATCTCGACGAGTCGATCGCACTCATCCAAGAGGCAGACAGGGTCATCGTCGAGCTGGACAAGGCGAACGAGAGCCAGGTCGCCGAGGCGGACATTCCCCGGCTTGAAGCGCTGGTCGACCAGCGTGAGAGCGCACAGGGCTCCCTCGATGCCGCCATCGCCAAGGCACAACAGGCGGAGGGGGTCTTCTTGGAGACGGAGCGACAGGAGCTGGCGCGACACGCCCAAGACGCCGCAAGCCATCGCAAACAGATGCTCGAGACGAGCAGTCGGCTTATCGTCTACGACATCGCAGCCATGAAGAGCGCGCTCGAGCTCGAGCGAGGCTGGGCGCTCATCGTCGATGCCGATGCCGACATGCGTTCAGCGGCCGAGGTGATGGCGGCAGGGGAGGCGAACGCGGTCACAGAGTCGCACGACTACAACCAGGGCGCCTCCGACAAGCTCGCCCAGGCGCGCGAGGCGCTTGCTGCCGCCGCGGGCCTGTTCCCGGAACTGGACCTCCAGGTGCTGCGCGACTATCTTGAGACGAAGGCTGCGTCCGCCGAGCTTGCCCTTGCGTCGGACGAGGCCTTTCTTGCAGAAGACTACGATATCGCCTATGCCAAGAACGAGGAGTTCGTCTCCAAGGATGCAGAAGTGGTACAGAAGGCGGCAGAGATCCCTGCCGACCCGCTCGACATCGTCGTCAAGGCATACGAGTCGGCGACCGGACAGCTTCGTGAGGACTACAAGACCGCGCGCTCCCAGGCCGCCGACGCCGACGTATACATCCGCGCCTACCTCGGTGTCGATGTCCAAGGGTTTTAGGCCTATAATGGTGTGTACGACAACAGATACCTGTTGGGAGGATCGATGGCACATCTGGTCGAGTACGTCGATGAGCTTATCCAAGAAATAGGCCCACGGCCTGCGGGCACACAGCAGGAGCACCAAGCGGCGGAGATGATCGCCGCGCGGCTCGATGGGTTCGGCATGAGGGTGGACATCGAGGAGTTTCCCTGCGCACGGAACATCGGTTGGGTCCGTGCCCTGTATTATGCGCTGTGCGTCGGCGGTGCGGCACTCATCATCTTCTTTGCGATGCTTCGCGTCGTCGGGGTCGTGCTCGTCGCCATCGGCGCGGTGTTCATGCTGCTCGACTTTCTTGGGAGGAACCCGCTGTTCTCCCTCTCGAAGGGCAGCCTGAGCCAGAACGTCGTCGCGCGCTACCTTCCGCCGGGCGTCGAGCCGTCGGCCCGCAGCAGGAAGGTGGTCGTCCTTGCCCATTACGACTCTGCGCGGACGATGCTCCAGGCGGCCCCGTCCCTTGTCGCCCACTACGCGCTGTTGCGCCGGTGTATCCGCGTCGCAACGATCGTGCTTACCGTGTGCGCGGTCGCGACGCTCGTCCCGTTTCCCGAGATTGTCGTCACGGTCCTTGTGGCCGTTACGGGGGTCATGGCGGCAGTGCTGCTCGTCGCCCTGCTCGTGGAGGTCGTCAATTTCTTTATGCCGTACAACCAAGGCGCGAACTGCAACGGCTCCAGCATCGGCGTGCTGTACGGGCTTGCCCAGGCGCTCGCCTCCGGCACCGACGTCGCCGGCATTCGCAGGGCGGTCGCTGCGAAGGGGCAGAAGGCCCCGCAAAGGCCAGGTTCTCGTGCGGCAGACCGAAAGGACAGGAAAGCCACGGCATCCGCTGCCGAGCGCGAGGCGAGACAGGCCAAAACGGCCGTCGCGCCGGATGCCCCTGCCGAGGGGGACGGATCCGATAAGGACAGGCCTGCCCAGAGTGCCGCTGTGCCAGCGGTGCCCGCGAGAGGTATCGTCAAGTCCGTGGCGGACAGCCTGGCGAGCCCTTTCGTCTCGCAGCGCCCGCCGCTCTCGGAGGTCGAAGAGGCGAGCCGCCAGCGGAACGAGGAGCGCATGCGGCGCCTGGAGGAGCAGAGGAGACGGGCAAAGGAAGAAGAGGGTCGTGCGGAGAACGGCAAGCCCCTCTGGTTCGTAAACGCCAAGAAGAACGCCGAGAAACGGGCGGAGCGCAGGCGCGGCGACTCCGACGAGTCGGAGATCGTGCGTTCGCGCTTTGCCGACCTTCCGATTCTGGGAGGCCCGCAGGCACCTGAAGGGGAGGCGGACGGCGCCGTGCAGGGGCGGCCTGTGTCGGAGAAGGCGGCCGCTGCGGCGGCCGCTGCGGGCGGAGCGGACGGTGCTGCGGCCGTGGCTGCGGGCGGTGCTGCGGAAGCGCCCGTGCCTGCGGCGGACGGGGCGGCAAAGGCCGCAGAGGCGCCTGCGCCTGCGGCAGGCCCGGCCACGTTGGACGAGGCGGACGGAGGCACGACTGCCGCGCAGCCCGACTCGCTTGCATCGGCCGAGAGACGGGCCGTCGTTCCGGTGACGCTGCGGCCGGACTTCTCGGGCCTGGACCGCCAGGCGTTCAAGGTGCTTCCCGGCGAGAGGGAGGCCGGCGGCGCGGTCATCGTTCCGGCAGAGACCCGTGACGCGACCGTCGGTGACGCCCCGTCGAAGGCCGAGCCGGAAGCGGCCTCTGCGGCCCCCCCGCCCGAGCTGGCGGAACTGCGCAACAGGCTCCATAGCCTGCCGAACGTCGCGATCGAGAACACGGGGGGCATCCCCGTGCAGCAGGCGACGCTCGATGCCGAGCCGGTCGCGAAGGAGGACATCTTCTCCCTGTTCTCCACCGAGGACTCCGTCGTAAGTGCGACGGGCTCGTTCGTGCCCTTGGGAACGACGGGCGTCATGAAGCCGGTCGGCGAGGATTTGCTCGCCTACCACGAGGAGGGCGAGATCTTCGTTCCCGACGCTGACGACACCTATATCTCCGAGCACTATTCAAAGACCGGCGAGTACTCGGAGCCGGACAGGGTGAACATCCCCGATTCGAGGATGAAGTCGTTCCTTGGCTCGATGGGGGACCGTCTCTCGGGCAGGAAGAAGGAGGCGCTCGACTCGTCTCCCGCGAAGTGGCTGGGCGTGGACGAGCGCTTCGACGCGCGCAAGGAGGGCCACGACATAGGTTCATGGGACAACTTCAACGAGGACGACGACGAGGGCTGGAGCGGCGGTGCCTTTGGCGGCGCGAGCTTTGAGGAGAACGCAGGGGCCATGATGAGCCTGAGCCGCGAGCTCTTGGACAAAGAGGTCTGGCTTGTGGCGCTCGGGGCGAACGAGTCCAAGAACGCCGGCCTCGCCAACCTGTTCGCCAACCACGACAACGAGCTGAAGAGCGCCCTGTTCGTCAACCTGTTGGGCGTCGGTGTGGGCGACCTGGTGTTCACGGTCTCCGAAGGCAACTACCGTCCCGCACAGACCGACCATCGCATGCAAAGCCTTATCGCGAGCGCCGCACAGAACATGGCCATTCCCATCGGGCCGGTGAGCTTCTCTGCGTTCTCGACCGACGGTACCGAGACGCTCAGGCGAGGAGGACGGGCGATCTCGATCATGGGGCTGGGCAGGCAGGCTCCCGTTGGTTGGCGCTGGTCGGACGACGAGGTCTCCCGCCTGAAGGAGAGCAACCTCGAGGACACGGTGGCGTTGCTCATCGAGACGATAAAGAACAGCTAAGACGTCGCATGAACATCATCATCGTGGGATGCGGGAGAGTCGGCTCACGGCTCGCCACGCTCTTCTCGGACAAAAAGGACGACGTCGCGGTCGTCGACGTGGATCCCGACTCGTTCATCGGTCTGGGACGCAACTTCGAGGGACGCACCATCGTCGGCATCGGCTTCGACGAGGAGGTGCTCATCAGCGCGGGGATCGAGGAGTGCGACGTCCTCGTCGCCGCGACCGACGTGGACAACACGAACCTCATGATCTCGGAGGTGGGACGCAGGCTCTTCGAGGTGCCGCATGTTCTCACCCGGCTCTACAACCCCGACCGCGAGAGCGCCTATATGCAGCTGGGGCTCGACTACGTCTGCGGCACGGCGCTTGTCGCGGAGGAGATGTACTCCAAGGTGGTCGCCGGGCATGGCAGCCATGTGGATACCTTCGGGGACTTCGAGGTGCTGCGCTTCTCCCTCGACCTCGGTGCCGAGGGGCGCGAGTCCGTCAGGGTCAGCGAGCTGGAGCGCGAGCACGAGATACGGATCATAGCGTTCGAGCGCAAGGAGTCGGGGCAAAGCTCGATTCCCTCCGAGGAGAGCGTGCTGCGTGCGGGCGACATCGTGCTGGCCTGCGTGCGCGTCGATCTGATAGACCGCTTCAAGCGCTACATGCTCGGCTGAGGACGGGCGGGCTGGGAGGCATCCATGTATGTGGTCATCAACGGTGGGGGCAAGATCGGCGAGTACCTCGCCACCAAGCTGCTGGGCAACCGGCACGAGGTGGCCATCATCGAACAGAGCGCGAAGCGGATCGACCATCTGGCGCTTGCCCTGCCGGGCACGGCGCTGATGATCCTTGGAGACGGCTGCGACTCGGTCTATCAGGCCGATGCGGGAATGGACGGCGCCGACATATTCGTTGCGACGACGGGGTCGGACGACGTGAACCTGGTGTCCTGCGAGATCGCGAGCCTGGTGTTCGACGTGCCTCGGACCATCGCGCGGGTCAACAACCCGAAGAACGAGCGGATCTTCCGCAGGGTGGGCATCGAGGCGGTGTCCTCGACCACGGTGATAACGCGCCTGATAGAGGCGGAGGCGACCGAGGGGGCGGTGCACGCCATCATGTCGCTCACGCAGGGCAACCTGATGCTGACCGAGGTGAGCATCCCCAAGCACGTCAGGGCCTTCGATGAGGAGCAGGAGGCCGACGCGCCCGGGCACCGGGTCGCCGACATCACGCTGCCCGAGGGGAGCCTGCTCGTCGCCGTTGGCAGGGGGGACTCGCTCGAGGTCGTCACGGGGGCGACCGTCCTGCGCCCGGGCGACACGGTCATCTGTGCCAGCAAAGAGGGCTTGGGCGATGCCGTCCGCGACGCATTGCTTGCGCTGTAGGGCGCCCCTGCCGCCCGGCCCCTACTCGGCGGTGGCGCCGCCGCAGCTTGAGCCGGCTCCGGCGGTGCAGGCGTAGCAGTGGTCCCCCAGGCGCAGCGGCCGTGGCCTTACGCCCTGTTCGACAAGGGAGAACACCGTGGGCTGCTCTTCCAGCGGCCAGTCCGTCGCCTGGTTGAAGTCGCAGTCGAAGGTGCGCCCGTCCCACGAGACCGAGACCTGCGAGCGGCACATCATGTTCTCGACCGTCGCAGGGTTGAAGCTGTCCGAGAGCCGCTTCAGGTAGGGTTCGTACTTGTCGCGCTCTTTCAACAGTGCCCCGAAGCGCCCCACGGGGTTGTTCGTTATCGTCAGCAGGTGGTCGAAGCGCACGCCGTGCTGCTCTTCGAGCTTCTGACGGAACTCGCGCTCGGCGCTTTGCTGCGAGGGCGGCAGGAAGGCGCCGCCGGGGTTCACCACGATGCTCAGGCTCAGGGGCTGCCCTGCGCCGTTCGTCCTTCCCGTCCCGTACCCCGCCTCGTTGAGCAGGCGCAGGCCGACAAGGGCGCGCTCGAAGACGCCCTCCCCGCGCTGGCGGTCGGTGTTGCGCTTCTCCCACGACGGCAGCGAGCCTACGACCTCGACGCCGCGTGTGGCCCAGAAGGCCGGCAGGTCGCCGTAGCCGTCCTCGGTGAGTATCACGAGGTTGGTGCGCGTGATGACCTTGCGGGCAGTGGGGGAGTCCGGGACGTTGGCGGTTGTGGGGTTCGGGGCACCTGGGCCGCTGTCCGCCGCCCCGCCGCCGCCCGCCCCGCCCGCCGCCGCCCCGTCCACGGGGCCTGCGGCGTGCGCTATCCGTGTCGCCTCCTCGATGAGCCAGCGGTACTCCGGGTTCAGCTCGGGTGCGCCGCCGGTGACGTCCAGCACGGAGAAGCCGCCTTCGGCAAAGAGCCTGAGGCAGGCCTCCAGCGTGGCATGCGCCATCCTGTCGCTGCGCCCGGGGCCCGCCTGTACGTGGCAGTGGCGGCAGCGCAGGTTGCAGGCCGTGGTGATGTTGATCTGAAGGGTGTCGAGCGTCTCGCGCGTGCGCAGCCACTCGGGACGCCCCAGCCCGGCGACGCGCTCCGCGAACGGCTGCAACGGCTGCATCAGAACTCCAGGCCGTCGGCTATGTTGTTCATCTGGATGCCGTGCGCGAGCGCCGCCCCGCCCCGGATGGCGCAGGCGACATGGATGGCCTCGGTGAGCTGCTCGAGGTCGGCCCCCTTCTCAAGGGCGGCGTTCGTGTAGGAGTCGATGCAGTAGGGGCACTGCACGGCGTGTGCGACGGCCAGCGCTATGAGCGCCTTTTCCCGTGCGCTCAACGCGCCGTCCTCGAAGACCGCCCCGTAGTAGCCCATGAACTTCTCCCACAACTGCGGCGCATGGTCGCCGACGTTGCCGAACTTCGCCAAATCGTCAGGGCTGTAATAGGTCTCAGACATCTCGCTCCGCCTTCCGTGTCGTGCCGACTCAGGGGCCTTTAGGGGCACCCTATAGGATACAGCCCAGTATAGGAGCTAGTCCGGCATGAGGCAAGGATATCGGGTCGCCCGGACCACTTCCAAGCTCTCCAAGGCTACCGTTCACACCCTCACTGTCTTACAGTTCACACCCCCACTGTCGTTCCGAGCCCCACTGTCGTTCCGAGCCCCACTGTCGTTCCGAGCCCCACTGTCGTTCCGAGCCCCACTGTCATTCCGAGCCTGTCGAGGAATCCTCGGCCGCGCCAGCGGTCGACCGCAGGTCGAAGGATCCCCTGACCTGCGGTTGGACACTGCGTGTCCAAAGATTCCTCGGCGGGGCTCGGAGTGACAGTGGGTGTGAACGGTAACGTGAGAAGTTCGACGAGCTCGGGCTGTCCGTCCCGAAATCCCGTCAGAGAGCGCCCCGGACGAGCAGCGCGTAGACGAGCACCCCGACGACAACGGTGACGGCAAGGACGGCAACGATAACGAGCGCCTTGGCAATGCGTCTCAGTCCTGTGCGAAGGCCTGCGAAGAGCCCGCCGCCCGCCAGGCTGGCGATCATGCCCATCAGCTGCCGGTCGGTCTCGGTCGTGTTGTCGTGAATGACCCGTGGCTGCTGGGCCTGTTGTTCAAGGAACTTCTCGGTCTCGGTCTTACGCGCGAGCTCAGGAACGACCCATTGGCTGCGGCAGTACTGACAGGCGACCTCGCCCGTGCGCTCGTCGACGAGCCGGTACTCGTTCGCCCCGCATTGCGAGCAAGACACCTCTATCGCCGTCATCGTCCTGGGTCCTCCCGTCTGAGAAGCGGCGGCCTGACGATGCCGATGTCGGCGACTGTGACTTGGCCTGCGTGGCTGCGCCCGGGCTCCAAGGTCATGCCGAGCTTGGGGTAGGCGAAGGTCACGGTACGGTCGGCCCTCACTGCGGCACCGAGCACCTCGCCGCTGTCGGCGCTGATGCCGGAGGGGGCGTCCACGGCCAACACCTTGGCAGCCCCTCCGCTTCGGGCGCGCGCGTCGTTCATCGCTTGCACGATGCGGCGGTGCGAGCCGGCAAGCGGACGGACGATGCCGATGCCGAAAAGGGCGTCCACCAGCGTCGAGGATCTGCCGATGGCGGCCAGGGCCTCGGGCAGTGATGCGGCAGCGGCGGGGGCAACGGGCAGGGCATCGCTTGAGGCGTCGGCACCCCGAGGCGGCAGCGTGTCGCCAGTGGAGGCCCGAGACGCCGCGCCGCAGAACTGAACCGCAACGCCTGCCTCCCGTGCCCAGGCCAGCTGCTGCCGGGTCTCCGAGGTGAGCCGTTCGGGGTCGCCCACGAGCACGGCACGGGCGCTGACCCCTTGGGCGTGGAGGAGCCGCGCTGCCGCCAGCCCGTCGCCGCCGTTGTTGCCGGTGCCACAGACGCAGAGCACCCGTGCGAGGTCAAAGCCGTTCCCTTTGTGGAGCAGCTCGTGCACGACCGCTCGTGCGGCACGCTCCATGAGCTCAAGCGAAGGCACCCCGAGCTGCGTGACGGTGTGACGGTCGGCGGCCTTCATGCCCAAGGCCGAGACGACCTCGCCGCGCAGCACGCGCCCGACGGCACCCCAGCGCTGCGCGAACTCGGGGCGTGCCTGTGAGGCGCGGTTGGCCGGGCTGGTCGAGGGAACGTAGGCGGCTCGCATCTCCGCTTCGTGGGCCGCCAGACGATTGAAGAGGGAGGTGGCCGTGCGTCCCGTGGCAAAGACCGCCTCTATCTGCGAGTCGGCGAGCAGCGGTGCAAAGCGGTGGGGCACGGGCTCGCTGATGCTGCTGTCGGCAGCCCCCTCGATGCGGCAGGAGCGCAGGACGTCCCAAAGCGCCACGTGGTTATCCAGAAGCATCGCGGTCTTGTCTGCAATCGTCGCGTTGGCAGGCAGGCGCGGCACCTGCAAAGAGTCGGCCAGCGCAGACCAGAACAGGTTCTGCGGATGCCCGAAGTAGAACCCCTCGGCCCGGGAGCGCGGCGAAGGAAAGGTCCCGAGGACGAGGACGCGCGACGCGCCGTCATAGACCGCAGGCCAAGGATGTGTCAAGGTCTCTGTCATCATTCCGCCGACTTCCGCCCCGTGTCTACACCATAACAAGAATCTTGTGGTGGAGATGATGTATGGTGGAGATGATGGGATTCGAACCCACGACCTATAGCTTGCAAAGCTATTGCTCTCCCAGCTGAGCTACATCCCCACACGACGGTGAGCAGGTGCAATTCTAACACAGACGACAGAGGTATGGAGGACCCGCGCCAAGTCTTCCACTTCCGGGTTCGTTTCGTTACTGCGTCACACTCACTGGGGGGCGGCCGCCCCGCGGGGGGGGGGCGCGGGGGGGCCGCCGGCCGGGCGGGGCCCGGGGCGCCGGCGCCGCGGGGGGGCGCGCGC
>JAISGJ010000016.1 GCA_031263105.1 Coriobacteriales bacterium | reverse complement strand
ATCACATTGGAGCATCGCTCAAAGACTTGGCCTTGCGGATGTTCGCATTCTCCAAGATGGAGATAAAACCAGCCGAGCTCTTGAAGCACGTCTAACCCACTGAATCCATGAATCCCCTCTGCGGCATCGGAGGCGATGCTACTCTCCGTGATGAGAAAGCCCTTGACAAACTGCCGCAGGGACGGCTACCAAGTATGTTTCATCACACCGCATCGGGTCAGTTGACGTTAATGAACCCCAAACCCCGAGAGGGTCGAGCAGCGATAACATCTTCATGATGGTCGGGTTGCGTGGGTCGGAGTGACCGCCCTCCAATGCCATCTCCATGCTGATGCGCAGAATGCCCGGATTCGCCAGCGTGATTCGATTCTTGTGTCGGACGATGACTATACCCTCGCGCCCGAAGTGGTCTGCGTGTGCCAAGCAATTGGTGATAGCTTCACGCATAGCCTTATGGGCTGGGGTGTCGTCAATCCTGGTGATGTTGTTCTCGGCGAGCCTAAACGGCTTCTTGATAGCGTCGTCCAGCCTGTTGACGACCTTCATGAAGAAGTCGAAGAGGTTGCCGCTCCAGCGACCTGAGCTGGAGACCGCTCGGTCTGTCCAGCGCACGGCAGGGTTCAAATCCTCGCGGTAATCGAGGAAATACTGCGGGAACTCATGGGTTATCCGATACTCAAAGCCAAAGAACAGCAGTCCAGCGCGAGTAGGTCGAACAACGCCATCGCTTTTGCCTTTCTCTGCTGCGCCGATTCTGCATAGGAACTCCTCATCGGGTAGTTTTGCCCAGATGTGTTCGGGGTTGACTGACTGCATGAGGTTTCTGTAGCCGTGCACGGTATCCATGCTGATGTCTTCGAGGTCGAACTCTGGCAGCATGAAATTGTCCAGCGGTTCGGCGCTGGCGTCCCGCAGGATGGCCCGCACCTCTTCTGGTGTGCAGCGGTAGTCCCCCTCGCCGTTGCGTCGATAGGTTCCGACGAACATGTTCGAGCCGATGTGTATGGGGCGCAACAGCCGGTCGGCGCGAGGGACTTTGACGAATACGACCTGTTTGCCGTCCACCTCGTCACGCCAAACATTGCCAGGCGGCAATACGTTGCAGCTGACCTTGTTCTGGTTGTTGATAATGTCCCAGAACTCCTTGATGGTCTTGGCGGGGTTCTCGACGCCCTCGATGTAAACGTTCTTCCTCTTGTCCTCAGCCGCGCCCAGGCAGATGGTGCCACCGTCGGTGTTTGCGAAGGCAGAGTAGGTCTCCCAAGTGCTGTTTGGCACCCCGCCCAATGCGGCCTTAGCCTCGAAGTGGAGGCGCTCCTCAAGCTGGAGGTCTGTGATGTTTGCAAAAATGATGGTTTCTGTCGGCTCAGGCTGCGTATGGGCAACTGTTAGCATGCCAACCTATTCTCTACCATCTCGTCGCTCCGTTTGAGCCTGCGCATCTCGCGCAGGCGGCGGTAGAAGGTGCTCTTGTGTTCACGCCCCACTGTCATTCCGAGCGAAGCCGAGGAATCTTTGGGCGCATCAGCGCCCAACAGGGTCAGTTGGCTGCTCCGCAGCCAAAGATTCCTCGGCAGGCTCGGAATGACAGTGGGGCTCGGAATGACAGTGGGGCTCGGAATGACAGTGGGGCTCGGAATGACAGTGGGGCTCGGAATGACAGTGGGGCTCGGGATGACAGTGGGGTTCGGAATGACAATGAGGTCTGAACAGTAACGCTCTCGCTCATCCGGCGGTCTGCCAGTAACTCCGACAGCGCAACCCGCTTCCTCGGTTCGCCTTGCCTCCGCTCAGTCTTCGGGGGGCCTGCGGTGGCGGAGGACGAGGAGGGAGAGGGCGGCGGCGAGGAATGACACTGCGCAGATGAGGGCCATGGAGAGCGTCAGGCCGAAGTTGTCGCCCACGAGGCCGATGGCGGGGGAGGCCATGCCGCCGACGCTCACGACCACGCCCAGCGAGATCCCCGAGGCGAGGCCCAGGCGGTTGGGGAGGTAGGACTGCCCGAGGGCGATGAGTGGGCTGTAGGCCATGCCGTGGGAGAGGGAGACGAGGAGGATGAGCACGGTCGCGACGAGGGGATTCGAATTGAGCACGAACAGGCCGAGCAAAGGTGCGCTTATGCAGAAGCTCAACAGGATCATCCGCTTGAAGCCGACCTTGTCGGCGATGCGCCCTCCGAAAAAGGTCGCGACGGCGCCGGTGGCCGAGTAGAAGGTGAGCATAAGCGCGGCCAGCTCCTGGGGCTGTCCGAGAACCGCCACCCAGTACAGGGGCACGAACACCAAAAGCCCGGTTCCGACGATGGAGCGCAGGGTGTTCACCGAGGTCAGCTTCAGGAAGCCCGGCCAGTCGTCGCGCTCCTGGCCCTGCCCTGCGGCCTGCCGACGTGCGGCCTCCTCGGCACCGAAGGCGGTGTAGGCCCTCGTCTGGCTCAGCAGCACGACGGCCGCAAGGACGGCGGGCACGAGGAAGAGCGCCGTCCCCCGCATGCCAAAGGCGGCGAGCGCGAAGGCGGCGAGCGCCGGCCCGAGCGCGAAGCCGATGTTCCCGCCGACGGAGAAGTTGGCAATGCCCGCGCCCTTCTCGCTGCCGGCGACGACGTTGGCGAGCTTGCCGCCCTCCGGGTGGAAGAGCGCGACGCCGACGCCGCAGAAGGAGGCCGACGCGAACATGAGCCAGTAGCTGTCGACGAAGCCGATGAGCGCGATGCCGCAGCCCGCCATGAGGACGCCCACGCCCATGAACCACGGGCGGTCGAGGCGGTCGCCCAGCCAGCCGAACAGCGGCTGTATGACCGTCGACACGATGCTCGACGCAAGGACGAGCGCCGCCGCCGCTGCATAGCTGAAGCCGTGCTGCAGGACAAGGAAGGGGAGCAGGGCGGGAAGCGCCCCTTGGCTTATGTCGGTGCAGATATGCCCGAAGGTCAAAAGGTAACTGTGGAAGTGTGATTTCATAATGCTATTATACCCTTATGGAGATTCTGGACATCGACACTCAATGCCCCCGTCCCGACGCGATAGCGCGGGCGGCTGCGCTCGCACGCCGGGGCGTCCCCGTCGCCTTTCCCACGGACACCGTCTACGGCCTGGGCGTGGCGGTTCTTCCGCAGGGCTCGCCCGACGCGCTCTTCGCGCTCAAGCAGCGCGACCCCGCCAAGGCCGTCCCCTGGCTCGTCGACGGCATCGGCGCTCTGGAGGAGTATGGGGAGAAGGTGCCGGCCTACGCCTTCGAGCTGGCGCGCGCGCACTGGCCGGGCGCGCTCACCCTCGTCGTGCGCGCCTCTTGCGCCGCCCCGCCCCGCTTCGTCGCACGCGACGGCAGCCTGGCCCTGCGTGCGAGTGCGCATCCCGTCCCGCGTGCGCTCGTCCGTGCGCTCCAAGCGCCGCTGGCCACCACGAGCGCGAACCTCCAGGGCGGCGAGGCGGCCTTGGAGCGCAGCGGCTTCGACCCGGTGCTCGCCGAGCGTCTCGCCCTGATGCTGGACGGCGGCCCTACACCGGGCGACCAGCCCTCGACCATCGTCTCCTGCCTGGGAGCGGAGCCCCGCATCCTGCGCAGCGGCGCCCTTCTGCTACACTGTTCGCACGAGCGGGCGGAAGGGACGTGAGGGCCCTCGTGCCGTGCGGCGGCGGTGCGGGACGTCGAGGACGCCGTCCCCTACGGGCGGGGGCACGAGCGGGCGGAAGGGACGTGAGGGCCCTCGTGCCGTGCGGCGGCGGTGCGGGACGTCGAGGACGCCGTCCCCTACGGGCGGGAGCACGAGCGTACAGGTAGAAGGCCGCTTCCCCCTCTGGCCCGCCGTCCCCTACGGGCGGGGGCACGAGCGAATCGGGCGGAAAGGACGTGAGGACAGGTCATGAGTGACACGCAGGCGCGAGTCGACACGCGGACGCGCATCGCGATAGCGAGCGACCATGCCGGCTTCGAGCAGAAGCAGCAGCTGGCCGCCTGGCTTGTCGGCCAGGGCCTCGACGTGCACGACCTCGGGCCTGAGACCGACGAGCGGGTCGACTACCCCCGCTTCGCCGCTCTTGTCGCCGAAGAGGTGGCAGGCGGCGCGGCCGACCTCGGCGTCCTCGTCTGCGGGACGGGCATCGGCATGGCGATTGCCGCCAACAAGACAGACGGCATCCGCGCCGCGAACGTCACCAGCCCCGCCTTCGCCGCCCTTGCCCGGGAGCACAACGACGCGAACGTCATCACCCTCTCGGGCCGCTTCGTCGATGTCGCGACCAACAAGGCGATCCTTGCGGGCTTCCTCGACGCGACCTTCGGCGGGGGCCGCCATGCCGACCGCGTCGCCCTGATACATGCCCTGGAGCACCAGCGCTGCGGCGCTGCGGCGAGCGGCGTTGTCGGCTACAGGTCACACCTCCACTGTCATTCCGAGCGCAGCGAAGCGAAGCCGAGGAATCTTTGGTCGCGAAGCGACCAACTGCAGGTCGGGGGATCCTTCGACCCGCAGTCGACCGCTGGCGCGGTCGAAGATTCCTCGACAGGCTCGGAATGACAGTGGGGGCCGGGGCGGCAGTGGGGGCCGGGGCGGCAGTGGGGGCCGGGGCGGC
>JAISGJ010000146.1 GCA_031263105.1 Coriobacteriales bacterium | reverse complement strand
CTCCAGTCCAAGTCCGGGGCCTGGCTGGCGGGCACGGGCACGGGCAGGGCCGGCGCCAACGCCGTGGCCGTCACGACCAACAGGGACCGCAACGCGCAGAAGTTCAGCTTCAGGGCGACGGCCTACGAGGCGTCGCAGGTCAGGCTCGACGTGCCGTTGTTCCTACAGCTCCCTGGCTATCCCACTGGCTGTGAGGCTGCCTCGGTCGCCATGATGTTGTCGCATGCCGGTTACGACGTGAGCATCGAGGACGTGGTGCGTGCCATGCCCTATCACGGCAGCAACCCCGACCTGGGCTTCGTGGGCAATCCCCGCACCTGGAGCGGCGTGACCATCTACCCGCCCGCGCTGCTCGGTACGGTTCGCTCCTATGCAGGTTCGGCGGTGGACCTCACGGGGGCATCGCTCGACACCTTCAAGGCCTACCTGCGGGCGGGCAAGGCCATCGCCTGCTGGATCCGGTACGGCTCGGGCCTGCACTGCGTCGCCATCACAGGCTTCGACGAGCAGAACTTCTACTACAACGACCCCTACGTCGGCAAGGACAGGCCCATCAGCCATGCAGGCCTCGCAGCCATACGCGCCCCGCTGGGCAACCGCGCGTTGAGCTACTAAGGAACTGTAAAGTAATATCTTGTACGTATCCTGCGGTCAGATTGCCCCAGCTCTGGTTACTGTGCACACCCCACTCTCATCCCGAGCCTGTCGAGGGACCCTCGGCCGCGCCAGCGGTCGACCGCAGGTCGAAGGGCCCCCTGACCTGCCGTTGGACACTGCGCGTCCAAAGATTCCTCGGCAGGCTCGGAATGACAGTGGGGGTGTGCACAGTAACCAGCTCTGCGTTGGGAACAGGCGGCATTGCCACAAGTAGGGCCGCCTGTTCCCGCCTTGACCCGGGGCAATCTGTTCCACAGGCTATCGTACAGTTTATTACTTTACAATTCCTAAGCAAGCTCAGAGCTCGACGACGCGGGTAGCGAGGCGGGCGGTGAGGGCGGGGGAGTGGGATACGAAGACGAGGCCGATGCGGTGGGCTTCGCAGGCATCGAGGAGCACCTGCCAGATATGTGCCTGGGTCACCGCGTCGAGCATGGTGCTGATCTCGTCGGCGATGACGAAGCGTGGCCTTGCGGCAAGGGCGCGGGCGATGCAGAAGCGCTGAAGCTCCCCACCGCTCAGCTCGTGAGGATGGCGGTAGAGCCACTCGTCGCGTATGCCAAGCTCCTGCCGCAGCTCGGCCAGCAGGGCCGCATCGGCCTTGTTGGCAGCTCCGCCGACCTCCGCCAGGGCATCGTTCATACGCATATGGGTGTCAAGGGCCTGCTCGGGGTGCTGCCAGACGAGCTGCACCGGGCAGATGCCCTGGCGCGGCAACGGCGTGCCATCGACGAGGACGCTGCCGTCCTGCGGCTCAAGGTAGCCGGCGAGCAGCTTGCAGAGCGTGGACTTCCCTGCGCCCGAGGGAGCAAAGAGCGCCACGCGTTCCTGTGGGCCCATCGCAAGGTCGAGGCCCGTGAAGAGCGGAGGCTGCCCCGGATAGGAGAAGTGGAGGTCGCGGGCCTCAAGCGAGCACAGTGGGGACGGTGACAGTGGGGACGGTACGACTTCTGGTGACGGCGACAGGAGAAGTCATGCTCGGGGAGGGCGTGCCAGAGGGCCTTGCTGAACGCGTGTCGCAGGGTGTGGGGGGAAGCGAAGTCCGCGACTGCGGTCTCCTCGACGACGGTGCCGTCCTTGAAGACCGCCACGCGGTCGGCGACCCGTAGCGCCAGCTCGATGTCGTGCGTGATGAGCAGGACGCCTCCGCCCTCGTCGGCAAAGCGGCGGAGGTCCTCCAGCGCTCGCTGCGCCAGCTCGAGGTCGAGGCCGGGGGTCGGCTCGTCGGCGATTATGACCTGCGGATCGTCCATGAGCGCGCAACAGAGCAGCACGCGACGGGCCATGCCGCCGGAGAGCTCATGGGGATACCGGTCGGCGACCTCGGGAGGCAGGCCGTACCGCTCGAACAGCTCCGCAAGCCGTGCGGAACGCCTGCGGGAGCCAAGAGGCAGGGGCGGCTCTGCCTTGGCGTGCGAATCTGGGGACA
Organism: Coriobacteriales bacterium; assembly: GCA_031263105.1. Lineage (GTDB taxonomy): Bacteria > Actinomycetota > Coriobacteriia > Coriobacteriales > UBA8131 > JAISGJ01. Next base: position 7,194 of record JAISGJ010000146.1, on the reverse strand, counting down.
AGGACGGCTCTGCCTCGGCATGCGAGCTTGGGGAGAAGGACGGCCGCCTCCTCGCACGCGTCTTCCGGCGCATTCGTGCGTCGCCTTTGACCTGTCGTCCGACCCTCATGAGGGGGTCGAGGTAGTTCACGCTCTGCGGCACCAGGGAGATGCCGTTGCCGCGCAGGCGGGCCAGCGAGGAGGCGTCCTGCTCGATGCCGTCGAACCAGATGCGGCCCTGCACCGTCGCGTTGGGTTCGAACATCCCCATGATCGCGTCGGCGAGCAGGGTCTTGCCCGACCCCGACGCCCCCACGACGGCTACTATCTCGCCTGCATGGACGCTGACGTGCAGGTCGTGTATGACCGGCACGGCAATGCGCCTCGCCCGGAAGAAGCGCGGCTCGTCGGGATCGTACATCGTGAAGCCGACGCTCAGGCCTTCGACTTGGAGAAGGTGGTGTCCCTGCGGGTGGCGGGACGCAGGCGCGTGGGCGTGACGGTGATGCACCGGCTCGCCTGCGTGGTTCTCGCGATGTGTGTGACAGGGGGACGTATAATCTGTCTCATTGCCCTTCGCTTCTTTGTCGCCTGATTCCCCTCTGTCAGCAATGTGACAGATTATACGTCCCCCTGTCACACCCGAGGCGTCCATTGCTCGTCCTCCTCCCTATTCCTGGGACCGGTAGGGGTCGATGAGGCGGCGCAGGTTGGAGCCCGCCCGGTCGAAGAGCAGCACCGTGGCGATGAGGGCAAGGCCCGGGAAGAACGCCAGCCACCAGTAGCCGACGCTGAGGTAGCCCATGGACTCGCTGAGGATGATGCCGATGGCCGGCTGGTCGGGTGACAGGCCGAAGCCGAGAAAGGTGATGGAGGCCTCGTGGAGGATGGCATGGGGGAACAGCAGCACAAGCCCCACGAGGAACTGGGGGAAGATGTGCGGCAGGAGGTGCCTGCGCACGATGGCTGTCGGACGGGCACCGAGCCTGTGCGCCTGGGCGACGGCGACCGACTCGCGGCACTGGAGTATCTCCGCGCGGAGCACGCGCGCCAGGTTGGGCCAGTGCGTGAGCGCCACGCCGATGGCGACGCCCCAGAAGCCTTTGCCGAGCGCAAACGAGATGAGCAGCAGCAGCACGATATGGGGGATTCCGAGCACGAGGTCGATGAGCCAGGTGACGACGGCGTCGGCGCGGCGGCCGCCGAGCGCGGCGACGGTTCCGAGGAGCAGGGCGAGCAGGGCCGAGGCACCTGCGGCGAACAGGCCGACGAACACGCTGGTGGCCAGGCCGGCAAAGGTGCGTGCGAGCATGTCGCGCCCCATCCAGTCGGTGCCGAAGGGATGGTCGAGGCTGAGGCCGAGGTTCTTGGCGGTGAAGTCGGTGGTCGTTGCCAGGCTGGGCTCGCCGGTGCCCAGCAGGCGTCCGACCGCCACCACGGCGACGAGCAGCAGGAGGGCGACGACGAACGCCGCAAGGGTCCGACGACGGTTGTCGCTCCTTCCGCTGCGGGGCACCTGCCGTGTGTGACAGAACAGTACCGTCCCCACTGTCACAAAACGTACCGTCCCCACTGTCACCGCCGTCCCCACTGTCACACACGGCAGGTGCGGGAGAGTCACACACGGGAAGCCTCCGTCCTTCTCCCCTTTGACTGCTGCCGCGTCCCATGAGGTCGCATGCGGGGGTCGATGGCGGGGTAGAGCAGGTTCGCGGCCAGGTTGCCGGCGAAGACGAGGGCGGCCGAGATCAGCGCGATGCCGACGAGGAGCGCGGCGTCGCCGCCAAGGCCGGCGGTCACCGCCGCCTGTCCGAGGCCGGGGTAGGAGAAGACCTGTTCGACGAGGACGGAGCCGCCGAAGATCTCGCTGATCGAGGCGAACTGCAGGGTCAGTGCCGGCAGCGCGAGGTTGCGCAGGCCGTGACGCCAGAGGAGGGGCACCGTGCGCATGCCGCGCGCACGTGCGAAGCGCACGTAGTCGCTCTGGAGCACGTCGATGGCCTTCTCACGGGTGTGCAGCGCGATGTTGGCGACGCCTGTGAGGCTGAGCGTGAGCGCAGGGAGCACGAGGTGGTGCAGGCTCTGCGCGAGGGTCACGTCGCCCGGCGCCACGCCGATGGGCACGCTGAAGCCCAGCGGGAAGATGCCCAGCCAGACGGAGAACACGATGAGGAGGAGCAGCGCGAGCCAGAACGTGGGCGTGGAGGCGAGCAAGATGCTGTAGGCCTTGATGGCGCGGTCGAGCCAGCCGTCGCGGCGCACGGCGGCTGCGACGCCCAGCAGCAGGCCGAGGATGCCGGAGAGGAGCCACGCCGCTGCCATCAGGGCGGCGGAGTTGACGAAGCGCTGCGCGATCACCTGTGTGACGGGCGCATTGTAGCGCAGGGACATGCCCAGGTCGCCCTGCAGGGCGCTGCCTGCCCAATGGGCGTAACGTTCCCACACGGGGGTGCCCGTGCCCCAGTACTCGACGAGCTGCGCGCGCTTCGCCTCGCTCATGTTGAGGTAGGCGACCTGCCCGACGTTGGCCTGCACGGGGTCGATGGGCGAGAGGCTGACCAGCAGGAAGGACACCATGCTCACCGCGACCATGAGCAAGGCGAACCTCAGCAGCTGTCCGCTGACGAAGCGCAGCACCGGGGCCTTCCGAGGGCGCACAGGCTGCGCGGCCTGCGCGCCCTGCGCGGGGGACGGCGGGAGTTCTCGCGCATCAGGTTCACGATGCCGATGCGCGGCCTGCGCACCCTGCGCGGGAGACGGCTGTGCGGCCCTCGCGGCCCGCGCGGGGGACGGCGGCCTCGCGGGGGGCGAAGGGGGCATCCCTTATCCCTGTTCCCTTATCCCTTGTCCCTGTTCCCAGGTCCACCGGTCGACGTTGTTGAGCACCGCCCAGCCGTGGCCGTGGGGGTGCAGCTTCTGCTGAGCCACGACGAGGCCGGTGCGCTTGAGGTACAGGTGGTCGATGTTTGCGAGCCAGACCCAGGTTGCCGCGCCTTGCGGTGCGATGCCCTCCGTCCCGTCCCACTGCGCCTTCTGCCACAGGGAGAAGCTCTCCTCGACCGTCTCGGCCTCCAACGCGCTGTCCAGGTAGCGGTCGACGCTCGCATTGCTGTAGCAGGGGAAGTTGCCGCTCCCGCTCGAATGGAAGAGGCTGTACAGCTCGGCGGGGGAGTTCGAGCCCCAGCCCCAGACGATGGGGGTGGAGTAGGCGCGCGGGTACAGGTCGTCCCAGCTGAGCCCCGACACGCTGACCACGATGCCCGCCGCGCGCACCTGGTTGGCGAACTCGTTTGCGAGTGCCTGGCGTATGCCGTCGTTGGAGGGATAACAGAGCTCGAAGCCCGCACGCACCCCGTCCTTCTCAGCGATGCCGTCCTCGTTGAAGGTCCAGCCGCCCTCCTCCATGATCCGTATGGCCTCGTCGACGCTCGTGACGACCTTCATGTCGGGAGAGGACCAGGGCATGCCGTCCGAGACGCTGAAGGCCACCGTGCCATAGCCGTTGAGCACGTTCTGTACCATCAGGTCACGGTCGACGGCGTAGCTGAGTGCGCGTCGGATTGCGAGGTCGCTGGTCACCGCGTCGCCTGCGGGGAGTTCCGCGTCGCCCTCCGTCTTGGTGCTGCCGAAGGGCAGCGTCGGCAGCGAGATGCCACGGCTGTCCACCGACTTGCAGCTCAGGATGTCGTAGCCGTCGACGACCTGGCTGCTGAAGACCGCCGAGGTCGCCGCCATGTCCACCTGCCTGGACTGCACGGCCGCCATCGACGCGTCCTCCTCCATGAAGACGACGACGACGCGCTCCATCAGCGGCCTCTCCCCATAATAGTCGGGGTTGGCGACGAAGACGGCCTGCTGGCCCCGGTCCCACTGCTCAAGCCTGTAGCGCCCGCTGCCTATGGGCTTCTCCCCATAGTCCGTGCCATGCGCGTGCCCGGGCACGATCCCGACGTTCGCCAGCGTGTACAGCAGCGCGTTGTAGGGGCGCTCCAAGCGGAGCTCGACCGTGGTGCCGTCGGTTGCGGCCGCCTCGCGTATCATGCTCAGGTCGGTCTCGGAGCCCCTTGAGGCCTTGATGCCGTTCAGCGTGTAGGCCACGTCGGCGGCGGTCAGCGCCTCGCCGTCGGTGAAGCGCACGTCGTCGCGGATGGTGAAGGTCCACAGCAGCCCGTCGTCGCTCACCTTGTAGTCCGTCGCGAGGTCGTTTTGGAACCCCATGTCCACCGTGGTGGTGACGAGCGTGCTCTGGATCAGCGGCTCGTGGCTGTGCTCGCCCGCGCCCCAGTTGAAGAAGGGGTCGAAGCCCGCCGCCGGCTCGTTGCCCGTCCCTATGGCGACGGTGACCTGTGCGCCCGTTGCGACCGCACCGTCGTCGATGACGCCTCCTGCGTTCGGGTCCGCACCCGTCGTGTCCGCGTCCGGCGTCTCCTCGGGTGCAGCGGTGCATGCGGAGAGGACCGGGCCTGCCAACGCTGCCAGCGCTCCCGCCCCTGCGATCCGCGCGAACGCCCGCCGCGAGATCGGTGCCTGCGCTGTGTCCGTGCCGTGTCCGTCCGTGCTGCCTTCCATCCCGCGCTCCTTTCATGAGGTGTTACAATTTCTGAAATCGTAACACTACAAGAGCAGAAAGGCAAGCGCGCCAGCTGCCGTGGCCCGCAGGCAGTTACCTCGTCGTTACTGACCTCCCTGTCGGCCCCCCCCCCCCCCCCCCCCCGCCGGGGGGGGGGGCCCCCTAAGGCTCCCTTTGCATTGACACGTTATCTGGTTTCTGTCGGCTTTAAGGGAATGGTCGGGAGCAGCAGGGGTCCCTCCGTGGGGTTCCGGTTGAGGCTGGTCCCCTCCCATTGCAGTCCTAACGGCAGGGGGGTAATCCCAATTAACCAGGCCAGGACTGAGTACACGTTTTTTGTGTGCTGCCGAGGCTCTTCCTTGCAAACACCGGAGTAGGCCTACATGTCTGGGTTGTGGGTGGCCAAGAGAAAGAAAGGTTTGTGTAACCACTCTTGCAGCTTAAGAGAAAGGTCCATGTGCTTCATTAGCACCACGCTGTAAAGATGTATAGCTTCACGCACTCATAAACTCGATACTGAAATGAGGTGAGTGCTGAGTTCACGCCCCGGCCTGTTTATCTCCGGGGGAGTTTTCCGTGTTCCTCATCTTCCATGCTGCTTATTGTACCGTCGTATTCCTGATCTAACCCCATAAATATACGTGGCAATGGAAGAACAGATTATGAAGCCTTTCATCAAACATCTTAATAAATAAGCAGCAGTGGGCTAGTGGTATGGGTTCTTGGCTACAGATCCAGAGGTCCGGGTTCGATTCTCGGCACTACCAGATTTTTCCGAGTAGTGGATCTAGAACGGGGTCCACTCAGCCTCGTGCGTACCATTCAGGAGCTACCTGGAAGAAATAGTAGCGGCTCCGGTCTAGGAAACCGAGAATACGGCCGTAGGGATCCGTTGTGCTGACCACGCAACATCCTCTATCCACAAAATATTGGCAATAACTTCGGCGACAAGCGGCGGTCGCTCGGTCTGTATAGCTCGCTCGAGGACTAAAGGCCACGGAATCTGTCTTATTCAAACTACAGGGGCCGGGATAGCGCAGTCTGTATGGGGATTGACTATAGGCTGCAAGACCGAGGGATCGGAGTTCAAGCCCAGGCGTTGGCGACGTTGTTCTCTTTTCTATGTCGGCCAGACAGGTTGTGGGGCTCATTGAAGCTTCTGTCCAATGGACACCAGGGACGCTTACTCAGGGGTAAAGCGGACGATGCCCGAAGTTGACCACTCGCCTCCATATAATGCCAAGGTCAAGAATAAATGGAGCTACACATCCATTCTCCCCATTAGTCTTTATGGCGTAGTGCTTGACTAGTTACTCACAGGGGCAACTTTTGCTATTGAAACTATTCCGAAGGTACTCGAAAACCGTTTGGCCTCTCACATGACACAGTTGGTGAACGGTACCCCGGAAGATGGCATCTCCCGCGGCCAGTTTATGGCGGGTCGTTTCTGTAGGGCCTAATGGGAACAAAATTTATTCTGCATGTAAAACCAGCTCAAATGACGTTAAAACTGCTGATGGGGAATCGTGTTTTGGTAGTGCATGACGCAAGGTCCTGTCATATAAGCAACATCCGCTCGTAAACTTGCTGTTTCGTGTGAATATAAAACAGTTTGTCCAACTGGTTCCGAATTGGTCACAGAGGACACCGGCAGGACCTTGGTTTCAGGAGATCATAGTTAACCGGTTATGCAAACCAGTTACGTCGATACAAAGCAAGTCTGTATCAAGTTCGGCAAAATTTTCGGGCTAACCGACTTCACAAGTTCCAAATAAAGGAAACGAGATTGTCTGCTGTTGTGCTTTAGCAAACTATGTTTTGGGACACCTGGCTGACCGTTGCAATATCACGCTAAGCGTCCAATTGAAGCTACATGTTCTTGTGTTAGACAGTCTGGGCTCTGTTCAGTACCTCTTTGATGTTCAGTATTGTCGCTGTTAATAAATTGATATTGCCCAGATTTCGTGATATCTAATGCCGGTAATGCATATATTCCTTACTGGGGTCATACAGTTCCAGACTGTTTCGAAATCAGCATCAACAACATGAAGAATATGCCTATTTTGAATAAAATATGGGGAAGTAAAATACAAGATCGAGATTGGTTAATAATTTATAGTAGTATGTGCTTAGGATCTGAAGCAACAATGCTTTCTTGCGCTGCTGATTCGTTGCTAAGTCTGCGTAATCACACAGTAGACAGACGGAAAGAAAATCGTGTCCTCTCAGACCACTTTATAACTGTTAACGCAACGTTCTCTTTAGACACTTTATAACTGCTGAAACAACGTTCTCTTATGTAACTGTATAACTCTTGAAGTAACGTTCTGCTTTATAACTGCTAAAACAACGTTCACTTACGTAGCTGTATAACTCTTCAAGTAACATTCCCTCATATGGCTTAATAACTTCCGACGTAACGTTCTCTTAGACACTTTATAACTGCTAAAATAACGTTCTCTTATGTAACTGCATAACTCTTCAAGTAATGTTCTCTTACATAACTGTATAACTCTTCAAGTAACCTTAAGGTGGGTGGGGTGCATCCTGTTGTGTTATAATTAAATAGGTGATTGGTATTACCATCAACACAACTAGTTTATGTGTATCTCCTAATTACATATATTTATTTATTACACGACATG
>JAISGJ010000121.1 GCA_031263105.1 Coriobacteriales bacterium | reverse complement strand
GCCCGACAGTGGGGGTGCGTACGGTAACCCGCGCCCGACAGTGGGGGTGCGTACGGTAACCCGCGCCCGACAGTGGGGGTGCGTACGGTAACCCGCGCCCGACAGTGGGGGTGCGTACGGTAACCCGCGCTCAAGGCCGAAAGAGGTTTTCCTCCTCTGCCCCTTGACAGCGGGGACGCGGGGGGCATACTGGGCATAGGAGATATAGAGAGGGCCAGAAGGGCACCGGTCGCCCTGCGTCGGGCGATGCGCCCGGGGCGGCCCCGCACGGGACACGGCAGGAGCACCGGAAGGGGACCACCATGGGACACACGCACGCACGCACACGCACCGCACCGCGCAAGGATGTGCCGCAGAGGGCGCTGGCCTGCCTCTTGGCGGCCGCGCTCGCCCTCACGCTGGGCGGTGTGCCTGCGGCCTATGGGGCGGAGGCAGGGCAGGACGATGCGCTTGGCGCGGGGGCGACCGGCGGCACGGCGACAGGCGCGGCCCCGCAGGCGACAGGCGCGGCCCCGCAGGCGTTCGTCGCCAGCGGCACCTGCGGTGCCGACGGCGACGGCACGGGCGTCGCCTGGTCGCTCGAGGGCGGCGTCCTCACCATATCCGGCACGGGGGCGATGGCGGACTACGAGTGGGTAGGCTCCCCGTGGTATGACTACCGAGACGAGATAGTTGCCGTCGCCGTCGGCGACGGCGTGGCCGGGATCGGGAGCTACGCGTTCTCCGGCTGCACGTCCCTCGCGTCCGTCGAGGTCCCCTCGGCATCGATCGGGGACCAGGCGTTCTCCGGCTGCACGTCCCTCGCGTCCGTCGAGATCGGCGACGGCGTGGCCGAGATCGGGGACCAGGCGTTCTCCGGCTGCGCGTCCCTCGCGTCCGTCGCGATCGGCGAGAGCGTGGAGAGGATCGGGGGCGAGGCGTTCGCCGACTGCACGTCCCTCGCGTCCGTCGCGATCCCCCCGTCCGTGGCCGAGATCGGGGGCAGGGCGTTCGAGAACTGCACGTCCCTCGCGTCCGTCGAGGTCGCCGACGGCGTGGAGAGGATCGGGGGCTGGGCGTTCTCCGGCTGCACGTCCCTCGCGTCCGTCGCGATCCCCCCGTCCGTGGCCGGGATCGGGGACGGGGCGTTCGAGGGCTGCGCGTCCCTCGCGTCCGTCTCGATCGGCGACGGCGTGGCCGAGATCGGGGACGGGGCGTTCTCCGGCTGCGCGTCCCTCGCGTCCGTCTCCGTCCCCCCGTCCGTGGCCGCGATCGGGTACGGGGCGTTCTCCGGCTGCGCGTCCCTCGCGTCCATCGAGGTCGCCGACGGCAACCCGGCCTACTCGTCGGAGGGCGGCGTCCTCTTCGACAAGGGCAAGGAGCTGCTCGTCCGGTACCCGCCGGGCAGGGCGGCGGCGGGCTACGCCGTCCCCCCGTCCGTGGCCGTGATCGGGGGCGGGGCGTTCGAGGGCTGCACGTCCCTCGCGTCCGTCTCGATCGGCGACGGCGTGGCCGGGATCGGGTACGGGGCGTTCTCCGGCTGCACGGCCGCCCTTTACTGCGAGGCGCCGTCCGGGCCCGCCGCCGGATGGGAGGGCGGCTGGAGCATCGGCTGGAGCAGCGGTTGGGACATCGGCCTCCTCGGCCCGGTCTTCTGGTCGCCCGTCTTCGTCACCCTCGATGCCAACGGGGGCAGGGTGGACGGGGCCGTCGTGTCGCGCATAACGAGGAGCAGGGGCACCGCCGCAGGTGCGCTGCCGGTGCCCGCGCTCGGGAGCCACACGTTCGCAGGCTGGTTCACGGCGCCCTCCGGCGGCGCGGAGGTCACGTCGGGCACGCCGGTCACCGCCGACGCGACCTGGTACGCGCACTGGGCGCCCGACACCTACACTGTGACCTTCAAGGGTCGGGACGACACGGTGCTCGCCGTGCGCACGGTCCCCCACGGCTCCGCCGCCGTCGCCCCGGCCGCGCCCAAGGTCGCAGGCTACACCTTCACGGGCTGGGATCGGGCATTCGCGGGCGTGACCGCCGATCTCACGGTCACCGCGCAGTACGAGAAGGACGCCGCCAAGGCCGACGACCCCCCGCCCCCCGCCACCCATAAGGTTGTCTTCGTGGGCCACGGCGGCAAGGTGCTCGCGACCTCCGACGTTGCCCACGGCAAGGCTGCGGCCGCGCCCCGGAGCGTGCCCGCGCCTTCCGGCTACGTCTTCAAGGCCTGGGACAAGAAATTCAACAGCGTGACCTCCGACCTCACGGTCACCGCCAAGTTCGAGCTGAAGGCCTACACCGTCAAGCTCGACCCCAACGGCGGCAGGCTCGCCGCCAAGGCGGCGTCCCTCACGAAGAGGCACAACCAGGCGCTCGGCAAGCTCGCCGCCAAGCCGACGCGCACCGGCTACACCTTCCAAGGCTGGTTCGCCTCCAAGGCGTCCAATGCCAAGAAGGCCGACGCCAGGACGAAGGTCACCAGGAACCTCACCTACTACGCCCACTGGAAGGCCAACGGCCCCGTCGTCACCCTCAACGCCAACGGCGGCAAGGTCGGCAAGGCCGCGACCGCCTCCGTCGTGAAGAAGAAGGGCGCGGCGCTCGGCAGGCTCGCCACCCCCACCCGCACCGGCTACACCTTCCAAGGCTGGTTCACTGGCAAAGTGAAGGGCACCAAGGTCACGGCCAAGACGGCGGTCGCCAAGAGCGTCACCTACTACGCCCACTGGAAGGCCAAGACCTACACCGTGAAGCTCGCCGCCAACGGCGGCAAACTGGGCAAGGCCTCGACCTCCACCCTCAAGAGGCCCCACAATGCCAAGTTCGGCAAGCTCCCCGTCCCCACCCGCACCGGCTACACCTTCCAGGGCTGGTTCACCGGCAAGGTGAAGGGCACCAAGGTGGTGAGCACCACGAAGGTCACCCGCCCCGTCACGCTCTACGCCCACTGGAAGCGGGCGCAGTAGCAGCCTCTCCCCAAGGCGCACAGCGCCGCCCTCCGCGACCCCGCACCCCGCCACGACCAAGGCGCGTAGCGCGAGCGCAGCGAGCGCAGCCCGCGCCCAAGGCCGAAAGTGATGGAGGGGGGTTCTAAAGGGGGGAGGAAGCGAAACCCCTTTCGCTTCCTCCCCCCTTTACGAGTGAGTAACCCCTTTTACGATTCCGCCGTATCCAGGGACAGCCGAATCAGATACAGCAGCGTCTGCAGCACCACTGCGTCATGGAACTTGCGCGGGTCGAGACGGTAGGTGTCGGCGATCTTGTTGAGCCTGAAGAGCAGGGTGTTGCGGTGGATGTAGAGCGCACGGGCCGTCTCGTTGATGCGGCGGTCCATGGCAAAATAGGTCTGCAAGGTCTCGAGGAGCACGGGGTCCCAGTTCCGGTCCTCGGCCTGGGTGTCGATGAAGACCTCGCGAAGGTAGTCGGGCACGCCCTCCAAAAGCCTGAAGATGCGCTGCTCGTTATAGTAGAGGACATGCTTGGCGTCACCGAGGCGCTCGGCCACGCGGACGCCGTGGAGGGCATCGTGGTAGCTCTGGCGGTACCCCTGTATGCCGCTGCCCCGGCGACCGACGCCGATATGGAAACGGAGCTTGAAGCAGGCGAGCCTCTGAACGAGGAGCCCGCAGGCCTCATGCAGCTCGGTCTCGCCCCCGAAGTCTGCCACGGGAAGGGCGCAGACAAAGTGCCCCTGCCCCGTATAGGAGAGGAACTGCAGGCCCGGGCCGGCATGCGCGACCTCGGCGATGGTCGTCTTGAGGGCAGGCAGCTCGACCTGGGCCACCGGGTTGAAGCGGACGACCACAAGCGCGCTCGGCTTCTGGCAGTCGATTCCGAGGATGCCTGCCTGCACGACGATCTGCTCGTAGTCCTCGTCGGAGGAGTTGGTGAGGTCCTTGACCCAGGCGTCCATCATGTTTTGGCGGGTGCTCGCCCGATGGGTTATCTCCGCCGTCTCCAACAGCGAGGTCACCGCAATGCTGATGATGGAGGCGTGGGCGTTCAGCTCCTCCGGCCTGCCTTTGAGGCAGAGCGCGCCCACGCAGCTCTTGTGCAGGATCAGGGGCAGGGTGATGCCTTCGAGCGTATTGCTGTAGTCGAGGGCCATCTCCTCGGAGACCTTGAGCTCGCTCCGGTTGGCGATGGCCTCGAGGGCGGCCTCGTGGCGGGTGTTGAGTCTTTTGCTGTCGCTGGAGGCGACGATGATCCCCTTCGAGTCCGTGATGCTTATGGGACAGTCAAGGACCTCCCCAAGATGGCTGACTATCGGTTGTGCAAGCTCATGAGTGATCCCCATGGCCTCACCCCTTCTTCCTTGGAGGCGCGATGATCTGGGCTCGGCGGCTCGATGGAGCCGACGTTGATTAACGCCATGGTAACAGAATTGTGCCATTGCACAAGGGCCACACGGCAGACGCCATGAGTTTTTGGAGTCTCTCCTATTGCCGCCTCGGCGGCTGAAAACGTACACTTCGCATAAGGTTCGCATAAGGTCGGAAGCAATGCTGCGACCGGCCCGGAACCAAAGACCGGAAGTGCCCAAGAACGAGCTCGAGAGAAAGGTGAATTTGATGGCGCTCATAGACAAGATGGAACAGGAGCTGCGTCCGCCCGAAAGCACGATGGAGCCGTATCCCGCAAAATTCATAACCTTGGCAAGCGGCGAGAAGATGGTGGTCCGCCAGATCTCCCGTGAGGAATGCGGAATCGTGCTCGACGCCGTGCAGCCCTTGATGACGGTCGAGAAGGACTTCTACGACATCGTCGCCTCGCGCATCTATGCCGAGGTCCTCGGCTACATGCGGTACCGCGTCAAGGACGAGTACGTCTTTCTCGGCACCATCAACGGCGAGATCGTCGGCCTGGTCAACGGCCGCAGCGTGGACGACAAGACCGGCATGAGCTATCACACGATGGCCATCCGCCAGGGCCTGCGCATCGGCGCCCAGCTCTTCGCCGCAAAGATGGAGTACCATTTCGACTTCTTGAACCAGGAGGAGGTCTTGGTGGTGGCCGAGTCCCCCAACGGCTTCAAGCGTTGGATGATCGAGTACGAGCTGGAGTCCCGTCCCGAGGTCTGGCACGAGCTCGGCGGCGTGCCGACCTATGTGCTCACCAAGGAGCTTTGGGAGAAGCACAAGGCCGTCAAGTGCACCGGTCGCAGGCCTGTGCCGGACGAGCTGTTGGCTGCGAACATCCCTGCGCGCCTCCCGTCGGGTTACGCCCAAACGAAGTAGGAGGAACGATCTTATGAGAGAAGTCGGCGTTGTCGGTGTCGGCCACACCAAGTTCGGCCGCTTCAATGGAACCTTTCTCGACATGGCCGGCGCTGCGGCGATCGAGGCCCTGCACGATGCGGGCATCGACCTGGCTGCCGGAAAGCACGGCATCGACCAGGTGTTCCTCGCCTCGATGGGCGTAGGGCAGGTCAACAAGCTCTCCGGTGCCGCCTCGGCGCTGGTCGACACCTTGAACCTGCGCCCTGCCATGGCAGAGACCATAGAGAACGGCCCCGCCTCCGGCGCCTCCGCTGTCAAGATCGCCTACATGGCCATCGCCAGCGGCCTGGTCGACACGGTGCTGGTCGTCGGTGCCGAGCAGATGCGCGTGCTCAGCGGCTGGGAGAGCACGGACTTCGTTGCAACGATGCTGCACCCGGAGGCCGAGTATCCCTACGGGCTCACCCTGCCGGCCTTTGCGGGCATGTTCACGCGCCTGCACATGGAGAAGTACGGCTCCACGGAGAAGGACCTCGCCATCGTCGCGGTCAAGAACCACGAGAACGCCATGCTCAACCCCGTCGCCCATATCCACCTGGTGCCCGACCTGCATGCCATCACCGAAGACGAGGACGCAGGCGTCATCAACCCCTACGTCGCGGATCCCCTGCGCGTGTATGCCACCTGCCCCATGAGCGACGGCGCCGCCGCCCTGGTGCTCACCGCGATGGACACGGACCGCAAGTTCTCCCATGAGCCGGTACGTATCGCCGGCGTGGGCCAAGCCACCGACACCCACGTCGTGGCCGAGCGCCCCGACCCGCTGGACCTTTTCGCGGTGCGCGAGAGCGCGCGCATCGCCTACGAGATGGCCGGCATGGGGCCCCAGGACATCGACGTCGCCGAGCTGCACGACGCCTTCCAGATCCTTGAGATCGTCGAGAGCGAGGAGGTCGGGTTCTTCCCCCGTGGCGAGGGCCACCTTGCCGCTCGCGAGGGCAAGACGCGCATCGGAGGCGAGATGCCCCTCAACACCTCCGGCGGCCTCAAGGCCAAGGGCCATCCGGTTGGCGCCACAGGCGTCTCCCAGGTGGTGGAGATCGTGCGCCAGCTCCGTGGAGAGGCCGACGGCCGACAGGTCGAAGGCGCAAAGACCGGCCTCACGACGAATTTCGGTGGTTTTGGGAACAACGTGGTGTCGATCATCCTGACCACTGAGAAAGAAAGGTGAGCATGATGGAAATGCATGCTTATCGCTGCACAGAATGTGGTGAGTTGCATCATCCCCGGCACCTCGTGTGCCGCACGTGCGGCAATACGGAGTTCACGGAGGAGCAGCTTGAGGGCAAGGCCACGGTGCTTACGTGGACCAAGGTCTACAACCTCCCCGAGGGCTATATGAAGCCCTACCTGTGTTTCGCCATCGTCAGGTTCGAGGAGACCGGGCTGATCGTGTCGGTACAGATAGACGACGAGAAGCCCTTTATCGGCGAGGAGGCGACCTCTGCGGTAGGCGTCGTCAAAGAAGGCGTCGGCAAAGACTACTACGGCTTTATCGTCGAGCCTTCCGCCGTGTGACCCCTCGATGTCCGCCCGACACGACATCCGAGCCTTGAGCGTGGGAGCGCGCTTCGCGCGCTGCTGCCTGCAGCAGGGCTCGGCACGCGTGCTGAGCGTTCACGAGAAGGTCGTCAATCTGACTGTGAGAGACGAGCTCCTGGCCTTGGCGTTGCCGCAGGCCGGGGGCTCGTCCCGTTTCCTGTGCCTGAACAGGTTGCCGCGCGTGGCTGTGGGAGACGGCCTGCGGTTCGCCCGCACGGCGCTCGTGATAGGTGCGGCGAGGGGCGCTGCGAGGGGCGCGGCGGCGGACGGGACGAGGGTCGGCCTTGAAGGCGTGCCGCTTTGGGAGGGCCCGCTGCCGCCCCACGCGCGTGCCACGCCGACCCCCCGAAGCCTTGCGGCCTTTGCGGATGCGATGTGCCGCCTGGAGATCCCCGAGGCGGTGCAGAGGGCGCTTCCCGATGCGGCGCGGAGCTTGGCCGGGGCACCGCATGGCAACAGCTCCCTTACGCCTCGGACGGCGACCCGCCTGATCGGGCTCGGCCCCGGGCTGACGCCCGCCGGCGACGACGTCCTGCTCGGCTACCTTGCCATGGACGCCCATGTGGGGCACGACCCTGCTTGGACGCAGGCGATGCATGCGGCAGTTGCGGGCGGCCTCGCACGGACGACGACGCTCTCCAGGCAGCTGTTGCAGAATGCCCTGGAGGCCGACTACCACGAGACGCTCCAGCGCGTCCTGGCCGTCGTCTGCGGGCTCAGCAGCGAGAACCTGCTCTGCTCCCTGCGCCGCCTGGCTGCGGTCGGGGCGTCCAGCGGAGCCTGCACCGTCTTTGGCATGTGGCTCGCGCTACAACGGAGCGTGAGCGAGAGGGAACGAGAGCCCATCTCTCGCGAGGTCACTAGTTGCACCCACTGTCATTCCGAGCCTGTCGAGGAATCTTTGATCGCGAAGCGATCAACTGCGGTCGGGGGGCGCCTCTGCCCGCAGTCGGCTGCTTCGCAGCCAAAGATTCCTCGGCTGCGGGGCTTCGCCCCCTCCGCTCGGAATGACAGTGGGCGTGAGCAGCAACCTCGCGAGCGGGCTTGGAACAACGGAGGTGAGTCTTGCATAAGGTAACGCTTGTAAAGCCCAACCAGTACTCGGACTCGGTGAGCCTGATGCGCCTGTCCAACGACGTCTCGGCCCTGGAGGGCATCGAGGACGTCCTGGTGGGCATGGCGACCGATCTGAACCTGGAGCTTTTGGCACATATGGGGGCGGTCACGGACGCGGTCCGTGCTGCAACGCCGAACGACCTTCTCATCGCGGTCGTCGCGACGGACAAGGCCGCCGCAGACCGTGCGCTCGAAGCGATCGAGCAGGGCATGAGCAGGAAGAAGGCCGGACGCGAAGACGCAGGGGCGACGGTCTTCGAGCACATCGACCAGGTCGCCGAGCTGGACGAGGGCTTCAATATGGCCGTCGTCTCGGTGCCCGGCGCCTACGCCGCGCACGAGTGCCAAAGCGCGCTGCGCCGAGGCATCAACGTGTTCCTCTTCAGCGACAACGTCACGATCGAGGAGGAGGTGCGCCTCAAGGAGCTGGCCGGCCAAAAGGGCCTCCTGATGATGGGGCCGGACTGCGGCACCGCCATCCTCAACGGTCGGGCCCTCGGCTTTGCGAACGTGGTCCGCTCGGGCGACATCGGCATCGTCGCCGCCTCGGGCACGGGCCTGCAGCAGGTGACCCAGCTCATCGACGCGATGGGAGGCGGCATCACCCAGGCCATCGGCGTCGGCGGCAGGGACCTTTCGTCGGCTGTGGGCGGGCGCACCATGTTGGCGGCCCTCGATGCCCTGGGACGCGACGAGGCCACGCGGGTGGTGGTGGTGCTCTCGAAGCCGCCGGCCCCCGACGTCGCCGACAAGGTGCTCGAGGCCGCCAGGGGCATCGGCAAGCCCGTTGTGCTCTGCCTGCTCGGCCGTGAGCCCAACGCCGACCTGGGCGCCATCGAGCTGGCCGGCACCTTGGAGGAGACCGCGGCTGCGGCGGTGCGCCTCTCCAGCGGCAGCGCCCCCGAGCTCATCGACCCCTTTTACCGGGAGGAGCGCGTCCCCGCACTCCTCGCCGCCCTCGCGCCCTCGCAGCGCTTCGTCCGCGGCATCTTCTGCGGCGGCACGGTCTGTGACGAGGCCATGGTGTATTTTCGCGGGTCGGGCCTGTCGATACGGAGCAATATCCCGCTCTCGGACGACGAGCGCCTACAGGACGTGCACCGAAGCGTCGGCAACACCTTCATCGATATGGGCGACGACTACTTCACCCGTGGCAAGCCGCATCCGATGATAGACCCGTCGCTTCGCAACAAGCGCATCGTCCAGGACGCGCTCGACCCCGAGACCGCCGTCATGTTCGTCGACCTCGAGCTCGGCTACGGGTCGCACCCCGACCCGGCCGGCATCCTTGCCCAGGCGGTGGACGAGGCCAACGCGCGCCTCAAGGAAGAGGGCCGCACCGTGCTCTGGATCGCCTCGGTGATCGGCACGGCAGGCGACCCCCAGGGCCTTGACGCCCAGTGCAACAGGCTGCTCGATGCCGGCATGACAGTGAGCGTAAGCAATATCCGCGCCGCCCGCCTGGCCGCACGGGCCCTGCCGACAGAAGGGGGGCAACGATGATTCGCGACCTGTTCGGAGCCGAGATCAAGGCCGTCAACCTGGGCAGCAAGGATTTCTATGACGACCTGGAAAGCCAGGGCGTCGATGCCGTCAACCTCGCCTGGAAACCTGCCGCACGTGGCGACAAGCAGCTGCTGGATGCCGTGGACGTCCTCATGCAGGACGACGTCGATGCCGCCAACCTGGAGGCCCTGCAACGCATCAATGCCGCCCAGCCCCTGTTGGTCGGGGTCGGCACGGCGCTGGAGACCTTGCCGGGCATGACGCCCGACACCGTCCTGCACGCCGGCCCGCCGATTGCCTGGGAGCGTATGTGCGGCCCCCTGCGCGGAGCCATCGTCGGCGGCCTGCTGTTCGAGGGGCGTGCCCAGACCGTCGAGGAGGCCGAGGCGCTTGCGGCCAGCGGCACCATACGGTTCGGGCCCTGCCACGAGCATGACGCCGTGGGGCCCATGGCCGGTGTCATCACCCCCTCCATGCCGGTCTTCATCCTGGAGAACAGGCAGGGCGGCAACCGCTCCTATGCGACCATGAACGAGGGCCTCGGCAAGGTGCTGCGTTTCGGCGCCTACAGCGAAGAGGTGCTTGTGCGCCTCAGGTGGATGCGCGACGTGCTGGCGCCTGCGGTCAAGAAGGCCGTCGAGCTCTCCCCCGGCATCGACGTCAAGTCGATCATCGCCCAGGCCCTGCATATGGGCGACGAGGTGCACAACCGCAACAAGGCCGCGACCTCGCTCTTCATCAGGGAGATCCTGCCCTTCGTGCTCAAGGCGGACATCGACGCCAGCGAGCGCATCGAGGTGCTCGAGTTCATCAACTCCAACGACCACTTCTTCCTCAATCTCTCCATGGCCTGCTCCAAGGCCATGCTCGACGCGGCCAGCGGCGTGGAGAAGAGCACCGTGGTCACCTGCATGAGCCGCAACGGCACCGACTTCGGCATACGGGTGGCAGGTTTGGGGAACCGATGGTTCACCGGCCCCGCAGAAGAGGTCAAAGGCCTGCTCTTCCCCGGATTCACCGATGCCGACAAGAACCCCGACATGGGGGACAGCGCCATCACCGAGACCGTGGGCCTCGGCGGCTTTGCCATGGCGGCAAGCATCGCCATCGTGCAGTTCGTCGGCGGACAGGCCGCCGACGCCATCCGGTATTCGGAGCGCATGTACACCATCACCGTCGGCGAGAGCACGGTCTTCTCCATTCCGGTGCTCGGTTTCAGGGGCAACCCGACCGGCATCGACGTGCGCACGGTCGTAGAGAAGGACACCTTGCCACAGATCAACACGGGCATCGCCCATCGCAAGGCCGGCATCGGCCAGGTGGGGGCCGGACTCGTCAATCCTCCATGGGAATGCTTCCGTGATGCCCTTTTGGCGCTTGCGGATGCGTACAGTACAAAGTAAAGGCACATGAAGAAAGAGAGGTATTCGAATGGCTGACTGGAATGACATCAAGATGTACGAGCTGTCGATCGACACAGGGATAGGCACGCCGCCCTGGCCCACGTATGAGCCGCTGCAGGTCAAGTTCTTCAAGCGCCTGAGCCCCAACGGAGCCAACGGCATGCTCGTCACCACGTCGAACCATGTGGGGACGCACCTGGACGGCCCCCTTCACTTCGACACCGCCGGTCGTGACATCGCCTCGCTCGAGCTCACCAAGCTCTGCCGCCCGGGCGTCGTCGTCGACCTGAGCGACCAGGCGGAGGACTTCGGCATCTATACGCCGGAGGACATAACCAAGCGCTGCGAGGTCAAAGAGGGCGACATCCTCATCATCAACACCGGCTACCACAGGTACGGCTGGACCGAGCCCGAGGCAAACGAGCGCCGCTACATGCTCCGCCATCCCGGCCCGAGCATGGACTTCGTCGACTGGGCGCACGACATGAAGTTCGCCTGGATCGGCGTGGACTGCGGCAGCGCCGACCACCCCATGAACACCAAGATCCGCGACTGGGAGCCGGCCGAGGCCAAGCTGTGCGACGAGCTCTTCCGCAAGCGTTACGGCAAGGGCCTGGACGACGTCTACCACTGGCCGGACTCCTATCAGGCCATGCACATCCAGATGTTCCCGCAGCGCTATGGCGAGATCATCCATGCCGAATGCCTGGGCGGCCAGATCGAGGAGCTCTCCAACAAGCGCTGCGTCATCGGGGCCTTCCCTTGGAAGTTCAAGGACGGCGAGTCGGCCTTCGCCCGCATCGTGGCCTTCACCGGCTTCGACGTCTGATCTCACAACGACCGGCCCGTGCGCGGTACTGTGCGCCGCACCGTGCGCGGGCCAAGGCGTTCTCTGGATATAAAGAAGTGGGTTTTGGAGGAGTCTTAGGAGTCATTAAGGAAAGGGCGAACGCATGCCGACCTACGTACATCCCACCACTCTTGCCGAGGCCTTCGAGCTTCTCGGCCAGGAGGGTGATACGAGATACCTGGCAGGAGGCACGGACCTTATCGTGCAACTGCGCGACGGGATGATCGCTCCCGCCGCCGTCATGGACGTCAAGGCCCTGCCCGAGCTGCAGGGCATCGAGATCAACAACGAGTACCTTGAGATCGGGGCGGCCGTGACCTTTAACGAGATCATCGCCTCAAGCTGTGTGGGGGACGGCTGCACCCTCCTCAAGGAAGCAGCCTCGACCTTGGCCAACTCCCTCTTGCGCAATCGCGCAACGCTGGTCGGCAACCTCTGCAACGCCTCGCCCGGTGCCGACATAGCCCCGGCGGCCCTGGTGTTGCAGGGCGCGTTGACGACGGCCACTCCCGAGGGAGGGCGCGAGATAGCGCTCAAGGACTTCTTCGTCGGCGTCAAGAAGCATGCCCTCGACGCCAACGAGCTCGTCACGAAGGTCAGGTTCCCTGTGAGCAAGGGACGGGGGATCTATCTCAAGAAACGCCGTATCCGTGGCCACGACCTGGCCCAGGTGGGCGTCGCCGGCTTCTACGGCATCGACGGCAGCCTCCGTCTCTCCTTGGGGGCCGTTGCCATAACGCCGCTTTTGTTGGACGGCTTCGGGACGCTCGGCCCCGACGAGCTTGCCCGTCGCAGGGACGAGATAGTCGCCGAGGCGGCCTCGGCGGCCAAGCCCATCAGCGACGTCCGCGCCAGCAAGGAGTACCGCATCGCCATGGTCAAGCTCTTCACCGAGCGCATCATCGATGCGTTCGCCACGGGAACGGAGGTGCAACGATGAGCAAGAAGCCCATCGGCCTTGTGGTCAATGGCCAGGAATACCACGTCTTCGTCTCCGAGAACGCCACCCTGCTCACGCTCCTGCGTGAGGAGCTCGGCCTTACCGGGACCAAGGGAGGCTGCGAGGCAGGGGAGTGCGGCGCCTGCACCGTCATCCTGAACAGCCGGCCGGTCAACAGCTGCATGGTCTTGGCGCTCGAATGCGAAGGCGCCAAGGTCCGCACCATAGAGAGCGAGTGTCAGGACGGCAGGCTTTCCGACCTGCAGGAGGCATTCATCAAGCACAATGCCTTCCAATGCGGCTTCTGCACGCCGGGCATGATCATGTCGGCGCGTGCGCTTCTGGAGGTAAACCCCAGTCCGAGCCGCAGCGAGATAAAAGAGGCGATGGAGGGCAACCTCTGCCGCTGCACCGGCTATGAGAGCATCATCGCCGCCATCGAGTCTTTGGGGGCGAACAGAATATGAGCGAACACGCCGCTGCTGCCCAGGAGTTCAGGTATATCGGCAAACCGGTCAAGCGCGACGACGGCCCGGAGAAGGTCACGGGCACCGCAAAGTACGCCGGGGACATCGTCCTCGCCGGCATGCTCCATGCCAAGGTCAAGACCAGCCCCTACGCCCATGCCCGCATCCTCAGCATAGACACCAGGGCCGCCGAGGCGCTTCCCGGCGTGCGTGCCGTCATCACCGGCGAGCACGGCTCGGTCAAGGTCGGCATCTACATGCAGGACAAGAGCGTCATCGCCACCGACACGGTGCGCTACCAGGGAGAGATCGTGGCTGCGGTCGCCGCCGACACGGCAGAGATCGCCCAACAGGCCGTGGGCCTCATCGAGGTGGAGTACGAGCCGCTCCCCGTCTTGAACGATGTGCGGGACGCGGTCAAGCCGGAGGCGATGCTCCTGCATCCCCATCTGGGGACCTATGCCCATAGCGTGGGCGTCTTCTTCCCGGAGCCGGGCACGAACATCGCCAACCACACGCGCATACGCCGTGGCGACCTGGAGGCGGGCTTCAAGCAGGCAGACCTTGTCATAGAGAACACCTTTGTGCAGAACCAGGTCATGCATGTGCCCATCGAGACGCATGTCACCATCGTGCAGTGGAGCGTGGGCGACCACATCAAGATCTGGAGCAGCTGCCAGTCGCCCTTCTCGGTGCGGGACCTCTTCTCCATAGCATTCGAGATCCCGAGGGCCAACATCGAGGTCAACATCCCCTTTGTCGGCGGCGGGTTCGGCGGCAAGGCGGGCATCCACCTGGAGCCGCTGGTCGCCCTGCTCTCCAAGGCCGCCGGCGGCAGGCCGGTCAAGCTGGAGCCGACGCGCGAGGAGGAGTGCCAGACCCTGCCCTGCAGGCAGGGGCAGTTCTGCAGGATCAAGACCGGGTGCACGAAGGACGGCAAGATAGTGGCCGAGCAGGTCGAGATACTGTGGGACGCCGGCGCCTACGCGGACTACGGGGTCAATATCGGGCGCGCCTCCGCAACGAGCGCCTGCGGCCCCTACAGCATCCCCAACATCTGCGTCGACGCCAAGACGGTGTACACCAACCATCTCTTCGGCACCGCCTATCGCGGCTTCGGCCATGCCGAGGTCTTCTTCGCCGTGGAGCGCCAGCGCGACCTCATGGCCAAGGAGCTGGGCATGGACCCCACGGACTTCCGTCTGATGAACCTGCTGTATCCGGGCGACGAGACCATCACCGGCGAGCTCATCACCGTCAACACCGGCAGTCCCAACAAGTGCCTGCTGCGCGCCATCGAGCTCGTGGGCGTTCAGGCCCCGTACTCGGACGAGGAGAAGAGGCAGATGGCCGCCACGGGCAAGTTCCGTGGCAAGGCGGCAGCGGTCCTGCAGAAAGCCCCCGCAATGCCGACCTGGTCCGCCTCGAGCGCCCTCGTGCAGATGAACGAGGACGGCACGGTCCGCATCTCGGCGAGCGGCGTCGACTACGGCCAGGGCACCTATACGGTCCTTCGGCAGATCGCTGCCGAGCGCCTGGACATGCCCATCGAGGACGTCTACATCAACCAGAGCATCTCCACGCCGCTCTCGCCCTACGACTGGCAGACGGTGGCAAGCCGCATGACCTCCATCTGCGGCATGGCGGTCATGGATGCCTGCGACGACCTGATCAAGCAGATCAAGGAGGTGGGATCGATTGCGCTGCGCGCCTCGGAACACGAGGTCGAGTTCAAGGACGGCATGGTCTATGTGCGTCAGAACCCGCATCTTTCCATCCCGTTCAGCAAGCTGGCCATGGGCTATGTCTACGACAACGGCAATGCCATCGGCGGGCCCCTGATCGGACGTGGAAAGGCCATCGCGCAGGGACTCTCCAACCTGGACCAGTACACCGGTCAGGGCAAGGCGGCCCTGGATTGGACCTATGGCGCCCATGCGGTGGAGATCGAGGTGGACTGCGCGACCGGCGACATCGACGTGTTGCAGATGGCCACGGTGCTCGACGCCGGGAGGGTCATGAACGAGGAGCTGCTGCACGGCCAGATCGTCGGCGGTGCCTTGCAGGGCTTGGGCTGCACCTTCTCAGAGGTCATCAAGCACGACGACCAAGGCAGGATACTGACGCGCAATTTCACCGACTACAAGATACCCACGTTCCAGGACATGCCCCGGAAGATGTACACCGATGTGGTCGAGACCCCGCAGCTGGACGGGCCTTACGGGGCGCGTGGAGCGGGGGAGCATCCCCTGATAGCAGTGACCGCAACGGTGGCCAACGCCTTGGCGAACGCGGTCGGCGCAGAGTTCTTCGATCTTCCGCTCTCGGCCGACCGGGTATGGGGTAAACTGCAAGAACAGACACACGGGCGGTAGGAGAACCATGTCCGAACGAATTGTATTGGCCTTGGGCGGAAACGCGCTCGGCAACAACCTGATCGAACAGCGTCTGGCCGTGGCGGCTGCGGCCGTCCCCATAGCCGACCTGATAGAGGCGGGGCACGAGGTGGTCATCTGCCACGGCAACGGCCCCCAGGTGGGCATGATCGACCTGGCGTTCGAGGCCGCAAGCCACACGGTCGACACCGTCGATGCCATGCCGCTGTCCACCGATGGGGCGATGAGCCAGGGATACATCGGGTTCGGTATCCAAAAGGCGCTCTATCGCGAGCTGCGCCAGCGCTCGATCGACAAGGTGGCCGCGAGCATCGTCACCCAGGTGCTGGTGGATCCCGACGACCCGGCCTTCAAGAACCCCGTCAAGCCCATCGGCAGCTTCTATACGCAGGAGGAGGCGGAGGCCATCATGCAGGCCGACCCCTCCATCACGCTGCGCCAGGACGCCGGTCGCGGCTGGCGGCGCGTGGTTGCCAGCCCGGAGCCCCTCGAGATCATCGAGATAGAGGTCATCCGCTCGATGGTCGAGTGCGGGCATGTCGTCGTCGCCTGCGGCGGCGGCGGCCTGCCGGTCGTCCGCGACGGCGCGGGGCTCTTGCCTTGGGAGGCGGTCATCGACAAGGACTCCGCCGGCGAGCTTCTGGCCGAGAGCGTGGACGCGAGCACCTTCATGATCCTGACGGTCGTGGAGCGGGTCGCCATCGACTTCGGGAAGCCGACGGAGCGCTGGTTGAGCCGCTTGAGCCTGGAGGAGGCCGAGGCATATTGTGCGGAAGGCCAGTTTGCGCCGGGCAGCATGCTTCCCAAGGTGCAGGCGGCGATGCGCTTTGTGCGCGCGCACCCCGAGCGCAAGGCGCTCATCACCTCGCTGGAGCATGCCCTTGACGGCATCGAAGGGCGAACAGGCACCTTGGTGACAGCATGAGGACCGCTGCTCACACCCTGTCCGAGCCCTTCGGCTGCGCTCAGGGTAAACTCCGGGGCGAAGCCCCGCAGCCGAGGGATCTTCGGCTGCGAAGCAGCCGACCGCAGGACGTGAACAGCGGACCGCCGCTATGCCGTTCTTGGGAGACGATGAGTGCTCGTCGTCTCCCTTAAACTGAAACCGAGACGTTTGAGACACAGAGGCTGAGATGCTGCCTACGATGGAGAACGACGAAGATCTCAGCACAGGAGGGAGGCAGACAGGTGGACAGGTAGGCAGACAGGCAGGCAGGTGAGCGCCGGTTCCTGTTCGCACGGGCGTTGCAGAGCGAATGCGAGCGCATGCGAGCGAATGCGGCCACCGCGCCCGACGACGAGCGTCGGGTGCGTCTGTTGGAAATCGTTTAGATAGGAGCGGATAATGGCATTGTGGAAACTGCACGGAGACGGCAAGAACCTGGATGCGAGGGAAGTGATCGCGCCAGACGAACGCCTGACATGGCCACGCACCGTCGGGATCGGCCTACAGCACATTGTCGCAATGTTTGGCGCGACCTTCCTGGTGCCGGTGCTGACCGGCTTCCCGCCAACGACGACGCTGTTCTTCTCGGCCGTCTCGACCATGCTCTTCCTCTTGATCACCCGCAACAAGGTTCCGAGTTACCTCGGCTCGTCCTTCGCGTTCATCTCCCCTGTTGTCGCCGCCAGCTCCGGCAGCATGGGAGCGGCCCTCTTCGGCATCGTCTGCACCGGTGTGCTGCTGGCGGTCATCGGCCTGATCGTCATGAGGGCAGGGGTCGGCTGGATCAACAAGCTGATGCCGCCTGTCGTCACCGGCGTCATCGTGGCGCTCATCGGCTTCAACCTGGCGCCGACGGCCTATTCGAACTTCATCGCCCAGCCGTTCTTGGCAACGGTGACCTTCGTGACCATCGTTTTGGTCCAGGCGCTCTCCAAGGGGATCATCGGGCGCCTCTCCATCCTCATCGGCGTCGTCGTGGGCTACGCCGTCGCCGGGATCACGGGCGAGATCACCTTCGAGTCGGTCGCGGAGGCCGCATGGATCGGCCTGCCCACCTTCCATCTGCCGGAGGCGGACTTCAGCGTGCTTCTGATGTTCCTGCCGGTCGTGCTGGTGCTGGTGGCCGAGAACATCGGCCACGTCAAGTCGGTGGCGACCATGACGGGCAAGAACCTCGACAAGTCCATGGGCCGCGCGCTCTTCTCCGATGGCATAGGCACCACCATCGCCGGCTTCGGCGGCGGTTCCGGTACCACCACCTATGCCGAGAACATCGGCGTCATGGCTGCGACGCGCGTGTACTCGACGGCGGCCTACTGGGTGGCCGGCGCGGGCGCCCTGGTGCTCTCCCTCTGCCCCAAGTTCGGTGCTGCCATCTTCCTGATTCCCGGCGGCGTGCTCGGCGGCGTCTGCATACTGCTGTACGGCATGATCGGCATGCTGGGTGTGCGTATCTGGGTCGAGAACAAGGTGGACTTCTCCAATAACGTCAACATGGTGACGGGTGCGGTGCCGCTGGTCATGGGCATTGCCAGCTTCACCCTGTTCGTCGGCTCGGCCGGCCTCGGCGTCGGTGCCGAGCTTCTCCCGACCGACATCATCATCGGCCCGATCGCGGTCGCGTCGGTCATGGCCCTGATCCTCTACCATCTGATGATCGCCCTGAACAAGCTGCGCGGCATCGAGCTCCCCAAGCCCGTCGACTTCAAGAAGTTCGAGAAAGGCGGCGACGCGGACGCCTCTGTCCAGGAGGAGTAAGCGCTTCCCCAGACATACGCAGAGCTTTGACAGGGCCCGGACTACGCGAAGTAGCCCGGGCCCTGCGTACGAGACGGCCTGTGCTTCCGAACACACGTCCGTGGCGGCCCCCCCCCCCCGGCCCACCGCCGGCCCCCGACCGGCCGGGGGCGCCCCCCCCCCCCAGCGACACCGCGCG
>JAISGJ010000116.1 GCA_031263105.1 Coriobacteriales bacterium | reverse complement strand
GGCCTCCCACTGCCGCCCCGGCCTCCCACTGCCGCCCCGAGCCCCCACTGCCGCCCCGAGCCCCACTGTCATTCCGAGCTCCGCCGAGGAATCCTTGGACACGCAGTGTCCAACGGCAGGTCGGGGGGCCCTTCGGCCTGCGGTCGGCCGCTGGCGCGGCCGAGGATCCCACGGCAGGCGCGGGATGGCAGTGGGGGCCGGGACGGCAGTGGGGGCCGGGGCGGCAGTGGGGCTCGGGGCGGCAGTGGGGCTCGGAATGACAGTGGGGGTGTGGCCAGTGACTTCAAGAGGCATCGGCGGCGGCCTGGGGGAGGGGGATGCGCCTGCCTGCCACGTACTTGTCCACCGCCAGGCTGTCAGCGCCGGTGTAGACGAGACGCTCCAGCCTCGCCTCCAAGCCGATCTTTTCGCCACAAGGCGGCGGGTCGTCGCGCAGGACCACCGCGTCGAAGTCGAATCCCTCGTCGAAGGCGCCTGCACGCCCGAAGAACGAGCCGCCGCCGCGCGTGGCGAGGCAGAACGCCTCGGCGAGGGTCAACGGGGCCAGGGCCTCGTCCTCAAGGCGCCAGCGCAGCTTGGATGCCTTGACGGCCTCGGCGACCGCATGGAGTATCGAGGGGCTGTAGCCGCCCGCGACGTCCGTGCCAAGGCCTATCCGCAGGCCCTTGTCCAGAAAGGCCCGCACAGGCGCGACGCCGCTGGAGAGGCAGGTGTTGGAGACGGGGCAGTGGGCGACCCAGACGCCGCGCTCAAGGAGCAGCGACGCCTCCCTTGGGTCGGAGTGCACGCAGTGGGCCATGACGGTGGGGCAGCACGGGCCGCCGAGAAGGCCGGAGTTCAGGTACGCCTCGGCGTAGCCGGCGGCATCGGGGCGCAGGCGGCGCACCCAGGCGACCTCGGAGCGGTTCTCCGAGAGGTGGCTCTGCACCGGCAGCGCGGACTCCCTCTGCAGGGCCGAAAGGCCGGCCAGCAGCCCGTCGCTGCAGGAGGGGACGAAGCGGGGCGTGAGTATGGGGAAGGTGCGGGAGTACGCCCTCTCCCGCACGGACGCAAGCCACTCCTGCGTCGCGTCGAGCGAGGCCTGGGCGCTGGGCTCCCTGAGCGCGTCGGGGGCGTTGCGGTCCATGTTCACCTTGCCCACCATCGTGACAAGGCCGCTTTGCTCCAGCAGGTCCATCAGCAGCAGGGTGGCCGGCAAGTGGACGGTGGCAAAGACGAGCGCCCGGGTGGTGGCGCCTTTGACCATCTCGTCTGCGAACGAGCGGTAGGCGCGCGCGGCGTAGTCGAGATCGAGGTAGCGTGCCTCCTCGGGAAAGGTATAGGCGTCGAGCCAGTCCAGCAGCTCCAGATCCATGCCCATGCCACGGCAGGCGAACTGGGGGGCATGGGTGTGCAGATCGACGAGGCCCGGGATGACGAGGTGCCCACGGAAGTCGCGGACCTCCACCTGCTCCAGGTGCCCGGGAAGCTGCGGGAACACGCCGAGGCTGCGTCCCTTCTCGCAGACGGCGTAGCCGTCCTCGACGCAGGCGAGCGTCTGTACGTCCGCGCTTTGGACGATGTCGCCCCGGAGGGCGAAGCATTCTGCCGACACCATGGGCTCCTCTCCGTGTGGGAAGCATCGGTGAAGCGTCAGTGAGGCGCCAAGGGAAAGCGCCGATTCCCGAGGCCGCCCTGTTCCTACGTCCCCAGGCTGCCTTCCAGGAAGTCCCGGGCAAGGTTGAGGCAGACGCGCTTGCGGTACTCGGCCGGGACCCTGCCCTTGAGGGGCACGAGCGCCTTGTCCCAGGCCGCAAGGACCTCCTCCTTGAGGGCGCGCGCCTCGTCCAAGGTCCTGCCGACGAGCAGGCGGTCCAGCTCCGGCCTGCGGACCACGACGTCCTCGACGGCACCGAAGGCCATCGCCACATGCGCGACGACGCCGTCCTCGGCGGCGTAGAGGCCCGCGAAGCTGACCCGTGAGATGGCCAGGGCCTTGCGCGCGCCCACCTTGCAGTAGCGGTAGCCCGCAAGCCAGCGTTTGGGCATCAGTATCTCGACAAGCAGCTCGTCAGGCCTCAGCACGGTCCTGCCGCGCCCCTCGTAGAACTCCGCGATGGGCAGCACGCGCTCCGCGCCGCCCGCGCCGACGAGCCTGACGAGCGAGTCGGCCACGAAGCAGACGAGCGCACCGTCGCCCTTGGGGCTGGCGTTCGCGACGTTGCCGCCGAGCGTGCCGGTGTTGCGGACCGCCGGGGCGGCGATGGAGGATACGGCCTCCTTGAGGATGGGCGGCGCGAGGGGGTGCCGAAGGAGCTCCCGGTACGTCAGCGCCGCGCCGATGCGGAGGTGCTCGGCGTCCTCCGTAAGGCGCCTGAGCTCCTCTATGCGGTTGAGGAACAGGAAGGGGGCCGCATGCCGCTCCTTCACCATGAGGTCCGTGCCGCCCGCATAGGGTATGAGGCGCTCGGACGAGAGCGCGTCGAGCGCGCCCTGCAGGTTCGTTGGCGCGTAGGCGTTCACCATAGTCCCTCACCTTCCTTCGAGGCGTCGAGTATCGCATCGACTATCGCATTGTAGCCTGTGCACCGGCAGAGGTTGCCCGAGATCCCTAAGCGGACCTCCTCGGCAGTCGGCCTCGCGTTCTGGGAGAGCAGGGCCTCGGCAGAGAGCACCATCCCCGGTATGCAGTAGCCGCACTGCACGGCGGAACGGGAGGCGAACGCACGGTCCAGCACCTTGAAGCGCTCCGTCGTGCGGAAGCCCTCCATCGTGGTGACCTCCGAGCCTGCGAGGCGGCCTGCGGCCACGAGGCAGCTGTTCGCGAGCAGCCCGTCGAGCAGCACGCTGCAGGCGCCGCACTCCCCCTCCCGACAGCCGCATTTCACGCTGGTCTGCCCCAGGTCGTCCCTCAGCACGTCGAGCAGCTTCCTTGCGGGGTCGCCCTGCCAGGAGACCGCGTCGCCGTTCAAGACGAAATCGACCGTGACGTTCATCGCCGCACCCCTCTCTCCCCGCCCATAAGGTAAGGAAGGGCCTCCTCCGCCTTGAGGGGGATATGTCTCAGCTCGTCCGTGCCGAGCGCCTGCTCCGCTGCGGCCACGAAGGCCGCCGGCACGCCCACCAGGGGCAGCTCGCCGGCGCCCTTGGCGCCGTAGGGCCCGAAGGGGTACTCGACGACGTGCAGCTGGGTCTTGAGCTCGGGCACGTCCTGCGAGGTGGGGAGGATGTAGTCGCTGTAGCTGTTGTTGCGTATCCGTCCGGTGGCATCCGTCTCCATCTGCTCCATGGACGCATAGCCGAGCCCTTGGAGGACGCCGCCCTCCATCTGGCCCGTGACGATGGCCACGTCCATCGGCGTGCCGACGTCGAAGCTGCTCCAGCAGCCGAGTGTCTCGCTCACGCCTGTCAGCGCATCGAAGCGCAGCTCGACCGCCGAGACGCCCCAGGCGTAGGTGGGGTAGGCGTCGCCCTCGAACTTCTCCTGGTCGAAGGGCACCATGAAGTCCGGTTCGACGTAGCGTTCCTCGACAAGCTGCTCCACGCCGTCCTGCCATTCGTCGCGCAGGCGGACGGCCGCACACCTGAGCAGCTCGCCGACGACCATGAGGCTCCTGCTGGCGACCGTGGGGCCGCTGTTGGGAACCTCCTTGGTGTCGGGGTTCATATGGTTGACGTCGTCGTAGGGCACGCCGAGCTCGGCGGCCACGATCTTCGTCAGCGTGGTCTTGATGCCCTGGCCGATGTCGCTTTGGGACGTGAGGACGTCGATCTTCCCATCGGCGCGCTTGCGTATCTGCGCGACGCCCTTGATGATGTCGCGCTCGCCGCTGCCCGTGAAGCCGGCACCATGGAACCACAGGGCGATGCCGATCCCCGAGCGGTGGCGCCCTGTCTGCTCGGCAGCGTATGCCCTGCGCTTGGCCCTGAAGCCGCTCATCTCGAGCACCTCGTCGACCATCTCCGGCAGGGGCACGGGGTAGTGGTAGACGCCGCTGGTCGAGGTGGGGCTGCCCTGCCGCACCAGGTGCGCAAGCCTGAAGTCCAGCGGCTCAACCCCCAGATCGGAGGCGATGTGGTCCATCAGGCGCTCGATGGAGAAGAAGGTCTGGGGGGCGCCGAAGCCCCGATAGGCCCCCGTCGGCACCGTATGCGTGCGCAACGCACGCCCCTGCACCTTGAGGTTGGGCACGTCGTAGACGCCCGGGGCGGCGATGACGCCGCGTTGGAGCACAACGGGCGAGAGGGTGGTGAAGGCGCCCGAGTTGAAGCGCACGTCGATCTCCAGGGCGGTTATCCTGCCGTCCTTGACGGCGGCACGGTAGCGGTTGCGCGAGGGGTGCCGTTTGCTCGTGAACTCCATGTCCTCGCGGCGCTCGAATATGACGCGGACCTCCTTGCCGGGGGCCTTGCAGGCGGCGACCGCCACCTGGCAGGCGAGGATGGAGGGATAGGCCTCCTTGCCGCCGAAGCCGCCGCCCGTGCAGTCCTGGACGATGCGGACATTCGCCGCCGGCAGGCCGAGGGCCTTTGCGACCGCGCCGTGGACGTAGTAGGGGCATTGCAGGCTCCCATGGAGGGTGAGCACGCCGTCAGCGTAGCGCCCTGTCATCCCCTGCGGCTCCAGGTAGCCCTGCTCCTGGTAGCCGGTCTCGAAGGTCTCGTCGTAGACCCTGTCGGCCTGCGCGAAGGCCGCCTCGACCTCGCCTCGACCGTAGCGGTAGTCGAAGAAGACGGTGTCCGCATCGTCGATGTCGAGGATGGCGGGCAGCACCTCGTAGTCCACCTCGGTCGCGGCTGCGAGGCCTGCGGCCTCGTCGCGGCTGCTGCCGACGACCAAGGCGACCGGGTCGCCCCGATAGAAGACCTCGGACTCCTCGAAGACAGGCGAGTCGTCCAGCACCACATGGGCGATGTTCTCGCCCGGAACGTCGCGATGATCGACGGCGAAGCAGCCGGGAGGCATCGGGGGGTAGCGTATCTCCGTGAATGACGCGTGCGCATGAGGGGAGCGGACGAAGACGCCGAACAGCGTGTCCTTGCAGGGATAGTCCCCTACATAAAGGGCGCTGCCGTCCATCTTCTCCTTGTGGTCCTTTTTGATGACAGACTGAGAGATCTGACGCATGGCATGACTCCTTTTGGTATGGAAGGACGGCCGTCGAACATCTGTCCACATATCGGCGAGCCGCCCTGTATCGTTACCTGAAAGGATACGCCTATTTTTGGATAAGGGCAACAACTTTTTGTGAGTCTTACATATTTTATGTTTGGCCAACTACCGTTCACACCCCCACTGTCATTCCGAGCGGAGGCGCGGCCGGTGGCCGCGCCGCAGCCGAGGAATCTTTGGCTGCGAAGCAGCCAACCGGGCACCGATGCGTCCAAAGAGTCCTCGGCGGAGTTTATCCTGAGCGCAGCGAAGGACCTCCGCTGCGCTCGGAGAATGACAGTGGGTGGTGTGACTTGTAACGTTTGGTTAGCGCCTTGCTGAGGCGGGCGGGGTGCGGTCGCACGGGGGGCAGGACGGGACGGCTCCCTCAGTCCTTCTTCTTGAGGCTCCTTCTGCTAACGACCTCGTCCAAGCGCTCGTCATAGACGGCTATTTGAACCCTGTTCTCGCTGGCAGTGAAGAGGATGTTATCGAGCAACAAATCCGGCGATACCTCTGCGTCCGCCTCAAAGGCGCACACGTACCGGTAGTCGACCACCACGGACCCCAGTTCCACGTAGGGCAGGGAGGGGCCGTCCAGTCTCTCTGCACTGCCGTCCCTGACGAGCCATGCCCCGCTGTCCGCCTCGGCGGCCTCCTCGGGAAGATCGAAGCCGACGACATCGCCCACGGTCATCCGCCTGTCGGGGTCGGTGGGGTTGTTGCTCAGGTTCAGTATGAGGGCATAGGGGCTGCCCTTGTCGCCCGCTGCCACGGGCAGGGCCTCGGGCACGTGAGCGTAGGGCAACTCGGAGGAAGGCAGCACATCGGCCTGAACGCCCTTTTGGGGACCCTTGGCAAGCTGGTCGCGCATGTCCTCCATCAAGGGCGACGCGTTGATGTCGTAGCCTTTGGTCTTGGCAGCCATCACCTCCGCATTGACGTCCCAAGAGGAATAGGCGGCATCGCCTCGGCGGTCGGGGAGCTGATATTTCTCAAGGACGTCCCGGTAGAGGACGCGCGTCCATTTCTCGGCTCCGAGATAGGAGAGGTGGTCGGTGTCGCCGAAGTCTTCCTGATAGTCCAGTGCGAGCTCCTCGCTGTCGGCGACGTAGTCGATGAAGGGAACGCCGTACTCCTCGCAGGTCGCCTTCACATACGCAGGGTCAAGCGCAAGGTAGGACGGCGAGAGCACCATCTCCAGTGCGATCCCCTTCTCCTTGCAGAGCTCGATGATCTTTACCAGGTACTCCTGCTGCTTGTCGGTGATCGTGGCGGGCTCCTCGTAGGGGCCCTCCCCCAGCTCCCGGGAGAAGTCCGCAGGAAAGCCGAACTCCCTCGTCTTCTGTTGGCTCTCCGTCAGCGTGCCCCAAGGCACCCGAAGCTCGTAGCCCTTGAATTCCCGGTACAGCGGCCTGTCCTGGTAGTTCGTGAAACTGCTCTTGGCCAGCTCGAAGACGCGGTTGTGCGTGATGCTGATGTCGAAGACCCATCCCACCCGCTCCTTGGGCGGTGCCGATGCGGTGAGGTCGTCCAGCTTGTTCATCGAGGGCCTCATGGGCGCGATCTGAAAGCCGATGCTCTCGTTCCATTCGTTGGACACCCTGAAGCAGGACGCCTCTATCAGCACGACCTGGGGGGTCTGGTACTTCAGCGCCTCCACCAGCTGGTAGTAGACCTGCCACCCCGTCGCCCCCGAGGTCGCGAAGTTCAGGGAGGCGATGCCGAACTCCGAGTAGAGGACGTGCGGCGCGATGTCCGAGTAGACGTGCGAGTTGCCGATCGCCATCACGTCGCAGCTGCCTTGCGGGGCGTCATAGAGGGCGGTGTACTGCAACGAGCCGGAGAAGGCCTTCTGCAGCAATACCCAGCTGACGCCTGCCACCAGGCTTCCTGCCAAGGCGACGGCGAGCAACGCGCTGAGCACCTGCCGTGGGCCCCAGCTTCCTCCTGCCTTGCCTTCATGTTCAGCCATGGGTCCGCCCCTCTCAGAATTGGAAGTATATGAACTGCTTGGCGTCGTATTCCGGCCCGTAGGCGCCGAACAGCAGTATCGAGACAAGGAGCACCAGAAGGACCGCCCAGCGGAACCAGACGTTCTGCGTCCGCAGGTACTCGGCCAGGTGCAGCCCCTTCCGGTAACGCACGCGGTCGACCAGGAACAGCACGACGACCGCGAGGATCAGCACGTTGAAATGGGGCCGGTCGATGCCGAGGTCGAACAGCCCCCCGTTGAAGACGAGCCACGGGTCAGGGTCGGACACCAGGTTGCCGAGGATGCCGAGGGCCTCCGTGAGGGAGTCCGCCCGGAAGAACACCCATGCGACGCACACCAGGACGAAGGTGATGCCCGTCTGCAAAAGGCGGTAGCTGAAGGCCTCGACCTTGACGTTCAGCCTGAGCCTCGCCTTCTCCCGAATCCCCTTGGTCATGTCGCCGATCACCTGGTAGGCGCCGTGCAGGAAGCCCCAGACCATGAAGGTGAGGTTCGCCCCGTGCCATAGGCCGCTGGTGACGAAGACGATCATCGTGTTGAGGTACTTGCGCCAGCGCCCCTTGCGGTTGCCGCCCAGGGGGATGTAGAGGTAGTCCCTGAACCACGTGGAGAGCGAGATGTGCCAGCGCTGCCAGAACTCCCGTATGGAGCGCGCGAAGTACGGCTGCTCGAAGTTGACCACGAGCTTGAAGCCCATCATCCGGCCGCAGCCCCATGCGATGATGCTGTAGGCCCAGAAGTCGCAGTATATCTGGAGCGCGAAGCCGACCGTGGCCAGGGCCAGCTCGCTCTGCCCGTAGTTCCACCAGGAGTCGTAGACGGTGTCGACGAGGATCGCGACGCGGTCCGAGATGACGACCTTCATGAAGAAGCCCCAGATTATGGCGGCAAGACCGTGGTAGATGTCGTCGAAGCTGCCGACCTTGAGCCTCCCCGTCTCCTTGATCTGGCTCAGGAGGTTCCGGGACCGCTCGATGGGGCCTGCGACCATCTGCGGGAAGAAGGAGACGAACAGGGCGTACCTGACGAAGTTCCTCTCCGCGTCCACGGTGCCGCGATAGACGTCGATGATGTAGCCCAGCGCCTGGAACGTGAAGAAGCTGATGCCCACCGGCAAGATGATGTCGAAATGCGGGATCTGGGCGGTGAGCCCGAAGAGCGCGAAGCCCCGGTTGATCAGCGAGGCGCCGAAGTTGTTGTACTTGAACACCGCAAGGAGCGTCAGGTTGATCGCCAGCGTTGCGGCGATGACCGCCACGCGCAGATAGGTGCTGCGGGACCTGGCAGGGCGAGGCGGGCGGCTGCGCTGCGCAGGACGAGACGCATCCCCAGACGGAGGGCCGGGCGGCAGGGGCTGCGCCAGAGGAGCCTCCGAAGAAGCGGGAAGGGAGGGCGCTGGAGCCGTCCTCCCCAGGATACGGCCGCAGACATAGGTGAGGATGATGGAGGTGTAGAGCAAGAGGATATAGAGGGGGTTCCACCACATATAGAAGATGGCGGAGACCAGAAGGAGGTAGACGTGCCGCAGACGTGCAGGGCAGACATAGTACCCCAGCAGGCCCAAGGGGAAGAAGAACAGGAACGTCAACGAGTTGAACAGCATGGGCCGTCAGGTGTCCGTCAGATATTCAGGACGAATATGGCGTATGCCATGAACACGAAGATGGCTGCCGCAACAAGCGAACGGACGACAAAGGCAACGGCCTTACCGACTCCTCGTCCCTGCAAAGTGCTACCCAAGTTCTCTCCCCAACGATATGACGAACCTTTTATATGTCGAAATCAGCGATGCATAGTCTATCAGAATTCACGGCTTGCTGCTGGAAAGCTGGTGCAGTGCGGGCGCGACGGGCGTGGAGACTGGTGCAGTGCGGGCGCGACGGGCGTGGAGATGACTGTTCACGCCCCCCACTGTCATCCCGAGCCTGTCGAGGGATCCTCGGCTGCGGAGCAGCCGACCATGAGTCGAGGCACCTTCCGGTCGCAGTCGACCGCTTACGCGGTCGAGGATCCCTCGACAGGCTCGGGATGACAGTGGGGGGAGAACAGTAACGTTCCCAGTAACGGTCCCGGTCCAGCTCCCCTCCGCCCCCAGTGATTCCGCTGTGCGCC
>JAISGJ010000037.1 GCA_031263105.1 Coriobacteriales bacterium | reverse complement strand
TGGGCGCGACGACAGCAGTGTGTCGCCCGCTGCGCGGGCTCTTGGCATGGGTTGGCCGCTTCGCGGCCAAGGATCCCTCGGCTGCGGGGGCTGCGCCCCCTGCGCTCGGGATGACAGTGGGCTCACCTTCATCCTCCCCCTTTCGAGCGGCCGCGCAGGCGGGCGAGGAGCGAGGACACGACCTCGGTCTCGGGCACCCTGAACAGGCGGCTGAACAGGTAGTAGACGGTGAGGGAGAAGAGCCCGCAGACCACGACGGTGGCAAGCGAGGCGAGGATGGTCTGGTCGAAGCTCCCCAAGGGGACGAGGAGGGGCACGGCGACGGCCAGCAGGGCCGCCAGCAGCACCTTGCCGCCGTCGAACACGATGCGCCCCAGGCCGAAGCTGCCTATCCTGCGTCGCAGCACGAGGAGCATCACGGCGCAGAGCAGGGCGTTGACGCAGGCGTCGGCCAGCGGGATGCCGACGAGGCCCAGGCCGTCCCACAGGCCGAAGCCCGTGGTGAAGAAGCCGTAGAGCGCGATGAGCAGCACGCGGCCGAGGGCGTCGATGACGATGAAGGCCTTGAGGTCGCGCATGGAGCTGAATATCTTGTAGACGAACATGTACGCCGCATAAAACGGCAGCGACACGCACCACATGGAGACCACCTGCGCCACGCGGAACACGTCCTGCTGGGTGAACTCCCCCGCATGGTACAGGCCCGCCAGCTGGTTGGACAGCGTGAAGATAATGGCGGCAAGGGGGATGATGAGGAAGACGGTGGTGCGCAGCCCGAGCCTCACGTTCGCCCGGAAGGCCTTCCAGTCGCCGACCGCCGACGCCCTGCTCATCTCCGTGAGCAGGGCCGTGGAGAGGGCGACGGCGATGACCCCGTAAGGCAGCTGGTACCACAGCCAGGCGAACTGGATGGTTCCCGGCCCCGTGGGGCTCACGTGCAGCGCGCAGGCGGTCATCACGCTGTAGGCGACGAGGCCCATGACGATGAACACCGTCGCCGGCAGCGCCATGCGGAAGGTGTCCTTGAGCGCGGGGTCCCTGAGGTCCACGTGGAGGCGCAGGGGTATCCCCAGCTTCAGCAGGGCAGGTATCTGGACGACGAACATCGCCACCACGCCGAGGGTCGTCCCGACGGAGAGCCACACCATCGCGGCGACGGGGCTCGCCTCAAGGATGAAGGGATAGGCGAACAGGGTGACGATGACGACGATGTTGTTGAACACGGGGCCGAGCGCCGGCCACAGGAAGCTGCGGTGCGCGTTGAGCAGGCCGTTGATGAGGGCGCCCACGCCGTAGAAGAGCACCTGGATGGCGAAGAAGCGGAAGAAGAACACCGCGCTCTGGATGTCGGGACCCTGGTCGCCGAAGGTGAGGAAGGACTGCGTGAATATCACCTGGGGTGCGAACACCGTGGCGACGAGCACGACGATCCCTAATGCGATGGCGGAGAGGCTCAGGAGGTTCGACGCATAGGACGCGGCGCCCTCCTTGCCCCGCTTCTCGAGCTGTGCGAGGTAGATGGGGAGGAAGGCGGTCGTGAGCACGCCGCCGGCAACGAACTCGTAGAGCATGTTGGGGAGGTTGTTCGCGATGGTGTACGCGGAGACGAGCACGGTGTTGCCGAGCGCGAAGGCCATCGCCCAGGTTCGCACGAAGCCGGTGGCGCGCGAGAGCAGGGTCGCTGCGGACATCGTCGCCGTCGAGCGCCCCACCGAAGGCTGCGCCTCCTCCACCCTGAAGTGCCGCCCACCCCCGTGCGCGGCGGCGGCAGCCTCGTGTGCCCCGCCCGTAGGGGACGGCGTCCTCGACGTCCCGCCTCCCTGCG
This sequence comes from Coriobacteriales bacterium, assembly GCA_031263105.1. GTDB lineage: Bacteria > Actinomycetota > Coriobacteriia > Coriobacteriales > UBA8131 > JAISGJ01. The sequence continues at coordinate 2,591 of JAISGJ010000037.1, read as the reverse complement.
GCGCGACTTCCGCTACGACCCCCGTTGTCCTTGCGGCATCGAAAGTCCCCTCCTTCGGAGGGGTGCCCCGAAGGGGCGGGGTGGTCTCCACCGTCCTCCTTGCCTCCACCGCCCTTGATGTGGGCAACGCTGCCGCCTCTCTCCCCATTCTCTCCCCCTGCGTCGCGGCGGCGGTGACGGGTGCGGGACGTCGAGGACGCCGTCCCCTACGGAGGTAGGACATGTGTCCGGGCGCGAGGTCGAGCGCCTGCTGCTGCATCTCGCGCAGGGTGATGGGAGCGCCCGCCTCGTTGGTGTCTGCGGCCAGTAGGCGCAGGTGCCAGCTGTGCAGGTCGCAGATGAGCCACACGAAGGCGGCGATGGGGTAAATGAGGAGGACCGCCGGGGTGAAGACCCCTGAGTCCTCGAGGACGAAGGTGATGGCGGCGAGCACGAAGCAGACCGAGTACGTTGCGCGGAACGCCGTGTTGCGCTGCCAGAACTCGCGGTAGGACCCCGGCTGGAGCACGCGGAGGATCACGAGCAGGATGAACACGAAGACCAAGAACACGATGACGACGGCAGGGACGTAGTCGTGTATCAGGCTGAACGAGTAGGTCCAGACGTCCGTGGCGATGCTTGCGACGAGCGCGACGAAGCCCTCCTCCATGGGGGCGACGGCCTGGCTCATATGCGAGGCGGGGTTGAGCGCGATGTCCGCATAGAGCACCCCGATGGCCAGCCCGAAGGCGGCGGCGAGCACGAGCAGCACGAGCCACCAGCGGAGGCGACGACCGTTGAACAGCCACCAGCTGAAGAAGCAGCCGAGGAGGCCCCAGACGAGGGGGCCGAAGCTCGCGCCGAGCCAGGGGCTGGTCGCGACGAAGAGCAGGGCGAGCGAGCCGAGCGGGTAGCCCCACCGCTTGAAGGCAGGGATGCCGCGCGCGTCGGGGTACCGGTTGATGAGCAGGCCGGACAAGGTTATCCATGAGCCGAAGAGCAGCGCGCCCTGCTCGTTGCCCATGCCGTAGTAGCGCGAGCCCTCGGTGATGTCGTAGGTGAGGTAGCCCGCCATGCTCAGGGGCCCCTCGAAGAGCTGTCCGGCGACGACGACGGCGATGACGAGGCCGAACAGGGCGATGAGCGCGTTGACCCATTTGGTGCGCCAGCCTATGAGCAGCGCGGCGAGCGACAGGCCCGCGACCCAGCAGACGAGGGCGGCCACGAGGTCGAGGGGGCCGGGCCTGGCGGGCAGCAGGCAGAACATCAGGAAGGTCGCGGGGGGCAGGGCGAGCACGATGAGCCAGAGCACGCGCACGGCGGGGATGAGCGCCCCGCGCGAGCCGCGCTTCTCGCGCCGCCCGAGGACGAGCAGCAGGATGGAGAGGGCGAAGGTGACGAACACGAGCGCCAGGAAGGCGAAGTTCGCCGGGGCCTTGGTCGCGAGCATGCTGTCGATGGTGGAGAGCTCGTGCTGGAGGCGCGCGATACGTGCGGCCGTGTCGTCGCCCGTGGCGATGCTGCTCACGGTCGCCTCGGAGTAGGCGGGGGAGTCGGGGGGCTGGCCGAGGTGGTCGCGCAGCGCGAGGAAGTCCCCTGCGGTCACGAGCCCCGTGCGGTGCGTGGTGTCGGAGGTCAGGTAGCCGCCGCTCCTCTCGCCCCCGCCGCAGACGATGACGGGGGTCAGCTCGGTCGAGGCCGCCTTGCCGTCGAAGGCCGGAGCCGTGACGACGAGCAGGACCGTGCCCGTGGGCAGCCCGTGGGAGACGAAGTCGTCGATCGCCGCAGCAGAGGCGGCAAAGGGGTCGGACGCCCCGTTGTCGAGCCGGTACAGCCCGACCCCGGGATCGTCCAGCAGGGCGGCGACCTGCCCGCCGTCCGGGGCGCTCAGGTTGCCGAAGGCCGCCGCGTCGAGCAGGTGCGCGGCGGCGCGGGCGGCGGCGGCGGCAGCGGTGCCTGTGTCGCCCGTGGCGGCGGCAGCGGCGGTGGAAGCGGCGGCAGCGGCGGTGCCTGTGTCGCCCGCGCCGGTGGCGCGGGCGGTGGCGGTGCCTGCGTCGGTCGCGCCGGTGGCGCGGGCGGTGGCGGTGCCTGCGTCGGTCGTGCCGGTGGCGCGGGCGGTGGCGGTGCCTGCGTCGGTCGCGCCGGTGGCGCGGGCGGTGGCGGCAGTCGCCGTTCCCGCCGCCCCCGATGCGGGCGCATCCGCCACTTCGCCGACCATGTCCCAGGTGAGATGGGGGAGGTACAGGAGGGCGATGGCGGCCCGTCCCTCGCCTGACGGTGCCCGCACGGCCTCGACCTTCGGGGTCCCGGCGGTTCCGGTCGTCCCATCGGCCCCGCCGCCCCCGGCGGCCTGCCCTGCGGCATCGTCAACTTCGGCGGCCTGCGCCAGAGACGCCCCCGCCACCTGCGCGAGCAGCACGCAGACGAGCAGGAGGAGCGGCAACACAGTGCGATAAAGGCGCCTACGGCGCATGCGAACCAACATGCTCCAATGATACGGCAAGCCCCCCTCCCTGTCACTGAACAGGGGAGTTCCGACTCTGCGGAGTTTCGACCCCGCCCCCCAGACCCCGCCCCCGCCCCCCGCCCCCCAGACCCCGCCCCCCAGACCC
>JAISGJ010000188.1 GCA_031263105.1 Coriobacteriales bacterium | reverse complement strand
CAGGCTCGGGATGACAGTGGGGGCTCGGGATGACAGTGGGGGCTCGGGATGACAGTGGGGGCTCGGGATGACAGTGGGGGCTCGGGATGACAGTGGGGGCTCGGGATGGCAGTGGGGGCTCGGGATGGCAGTGGGGGCCGGGATGGCAGTGGGGGCTCGGGATGGCAGTGGGGGGAGGGGCCAGTAACGGCGGGAGGTCGAGGACGACGTCCCCTACGGACGCGGCAGGACGTCCCCTACGGACGCGGCAGGACGTTCCCTACGGACGCGGCAGGGCCGCCTCGGATGGGACGGCCCTGCCTGTTAGGCCTTGCGTGCCGGGCCCTGCCGGGCCCTGCGTCGTCCTACAGGTCGGAGTGCAGGCCTCGTTCTTTGGCCTCTGCCAGTATCTGCTTCCAGTAGGTCACGTGGTCGAGCTCCTTGGAGGTGCAGACCGTGGTGCAGTTCCCGCATTGGATACAGCTTGCCAGGCCGTTGTTCAAGGCCTCGACCACACGGTCGGCCTGGTCGTTGATGTCGTAATAACGGTAGGCGGTCGCAAGCATGCTCATGGGGCCGACGTACTCGGGGTCGGCCGCCACGGCCGGGCAGTCCGACGTGCAGCGTCCGCAGCGGGTGCACCATGAGATCTGGAATATCTTCTCGTAGTTCTCCATGTCGAAGGTGTTGATCTCGTCTTTGGAGAGCGTGTGCGTCTGGACCCTGTTGTACAGGCGCGAGGTCAGCTTCTGGACGCCGCTCTGGTCGACGACGAGGTCACGGATCACAGGGTAGCCCTTGAGGGGCGCGATGGTGTGGTCGCCGTCAGAGATGGGGGCGATGCAGGTGAGCTTCGGCTCGCCGTCCACCGTCATGCCGCACCTGCCGCAGGAGCGCCCATGGCACGAGTAGTCGAAGGCTATCGGCTCGTGGTTCTCATAGATGTACGCCACTGCCTCAAGCGCGGTCATCCGCTCGAACCAGGGCACGTCATAGGTCGATTCATAGGGCTCTTTGTCCTTTGTAGGGTCGAACCGCACCACGGTGATATTCATTCTTGGACTCCTTCCGGCAACCTCCATCTGACGGGCTCTTCCAGATCCTTGTAGAACCAAAGGTCCGGCTTGACCGCGTCCCAATCGACCGCGTCCCAATCCACCTGGGGCAGCTCGTTCTTCTCGAAGACGAACTCCCCGTTGGCGAGGCGGCACGCCAGCTGGCAGAACCAGTTGTCGTCATCGCGCTCGGGGTAGTCGGGGCGGAAGTAGTAGCCCCGGGTCTCCTTGCGCTCGAGCGTCGCCCTGATCGTCAGCTCGGTGTCGTCGAGGAGGTTCTGGTTCTCGATGGCCTCCCGCCACTCTATATTGAAGGCCCTGCTCGTGTCGGTGACCGTCTGTCTCGGCAGGTCCTCCTCTCGGATGCGTTGCAGTTCCGCAAGGCCCTCCTCGAGCTCCTCGGTCACCCGTATGATCCCGAGGCACTGCCCGCCCACCTTCTGTATCGCGCGGCGGACGGCGACCGGCCTCAGCCCCTCGGAGGGCCGTTGGGTCAGGATGCCGTTGAGCCGCTCGAGCTCGGCGTCCACCCCGGACCAGTCGAAGCTCTCCGGTGCCCTGTAGTCGTTTTGCAGGTACTTGATGGCGGAGCGCCCTGCGAAGGCCCCTATCTCCGTGTTCATGTGGGTGCCCGCCGGGGATGCCTCGCCCCCGATGCCGGCGCCGCGCCCGCAGAACAGCCCCATGTAGTCGACGCTCATGGTGTTCTCGTCCACGACGGGTGCGCCGCCGTGGGACTGGAGCTCCATGAGGCATTCCACCGGCTCGGTGTCCACGTCTATGTCGAACACGTCCTTGAACAGGTCGATGTTCCTCGCATAGAAGTAGCGCGCCCTCTCCCGCACCTCAGAGGTGGTGTAATCGACGTAAATGCCCCCGTTGGGCGACCCGTAGCCGTCCTTGATCCGTTGGGCGATCGTCCGGTTGAAGAGGCCGCGGTTCGCGTAGTACTCCTCCACCGAATGCTCGGTGTTGAGGAGGAAGTTCTCCCCCGTGCTGTCCATCATGTGGCCGGCGTTGTAGCTGTCCCCTCCGAGGCCTGCGGCGTAACCGCAGTTGATGCTCGTCGGGTAGCAGGTCAAAAGGTCGTAGTCCATCCATTCCGCATCGCCGATGGCGGCGCCTCTCCTGAACGCGGCCATCTCCAGGTCCGCCGTGCTGTCGGGCGAGTTCGCGGTGTCGGGGGAGACGGTCCTCCACCCGTATGCCCAGGTGCAGTCGCCCGTGTGCAGCAGGGTCGCCTTTGCCCTGAACACCCTGAAGGCGCCCGTGGGCAGATGGAGTCCCACCGCGCCGAGGCACTGCCCGTCCTGTATGATGAGGTCGGTCAGCATGGTCCTGTCGTAGAGGGAGACGAAGCGCTTCGACTCAAGCAGGGCCTTTGCGTACCGGGGGAACGCATGCTCGGTGAGGATGTGGCTCACGGGGTCGATGACATGCGAGTTCCTGATGGTCCCGTCGGGGTTGCGGTCGACGTAGACGTCGCCATGGTTGACCGCCCACTGGTCCATGTGAAAGACCGTCTCGTCCTCCAGTGCGGCATTGTAGTAGAGCTTCATGTTCAACAGCGAGCTCGCCTTCGCCGGCACCTGGAAGCCCTGTGGGCGGTAGGACCATCCCTGCAAGATGTCGAAGCAGATTCCCGTCGCGCCGCTCGAGTTGTAGGGGCCCTTGTCGACGAGGATGGTGTTGACGCCCTTCTCGGACGCCGTGAACGCGGCCGCCATGCCGCCCCAGCCGGAGCCTATGATGAGCAGGTCGGTGTCGTACACCTCGTAGCCCTCGGCGACCTGCGCGGCCCCTGTGGCGCCTGTGGCCCCTGGGGCTGCGGCCTCTGCTCCGGGGCCCGCGTCCGTCTCCGCACCCGGCGCACAGCCGACAAGCCCGATGCCGCCCGTTGCCAGCGCCGCGCCGCCGAGCGCCGCGCCCAGGGCCATCCCGCCGCCGCGCAGGAAGCTCCTTCGCGACATCCCCTGTCCGGGAAGCGGCGTTGCAGCCTGCGGCGTCGTGGGTTCGGCTTCGGGCCTTGGCGCATCCAGCCCGGTTTGCGGGAGCTGTTCCTTCTCCCTCTTTCTTTTCCTCATGCGTCTCTCCTTCCAAGGATACCCGTTGTGCAGGGCTTTCGACCCTGCAGGAAACACTAGGGAACATCTCTGGGCGGGCATAGTTCCAAAAGGCCCTTTGCGTATCGCAGCCTGTTACAATCTCCGCTCCTTGTTACATCGGTGCTGCCATTTGTCGCAGAATCCGTTACAATCCTTGGAGCGGGTACCACCGAGGGGCACCGCGTTTGGCACGTTTCGATCGGGGCATCGCTTTTGGCTTTTGCTTTGGCGCTATTCCTGGCAGCACCTGGGACATTCTTTCAGTTACCGGCTGACACACAGAATGGACGGGTATGGACACGCACCTCGTTTTCTTCTCTCGCGACGTCGAGATGAAGCTGAGGATCATCCGAGCGGTGGACGCCCCCATCGAGGGCCTCAGCGTCCAGGACATCGCCGACCGCTGCGGCATCTCGCGGCAGACCTTCTATCGGCACTTCTCCTCGAAGGACGAGATGCTGACCTGGCACAACCTGTATGTGCGCAGCATCACCATCGGGAAGGTCGGCCATACGTTCACCTGGCTCGACGCCTATGCCAGCCATCTCAACCTGATGGCCCAGGATCTGCCCTTCTACCGCAACATCGTCAACCGGACCGACCTGCACGAGGTGGCCGTCCGCTTCACGGAGCAGGTGTTCCTCGACCTGCTCGAAGACAGGCGGGGCCTCGAGGTGACGGAGGCGCTCAGGTTCGCCGCGCACGCCCAGGCGGTCCTCGACGTCCGCTTCCTCGTCGAATGGATACGCAGCGACATGGCGATGCCCCCGGATGCCCTTGCGCGGCATATCGTCGAGTGCATACCCAGGCTGCTCTACGAGGCGCTGGAGCTGCGGTAGGGGAGTGCCGGCCAACGTGGTATACTTGGGCGGATAATGCGACCCGCAACACGAGGGGGACAGGGACCTGTCCCCCTTTTTTGCCCTGTTGCTCCTGCGGGGGATTCGCGGAATCGGGCGGCCCTCGGCGGCTGGGGGCGGCCCCCGGCGGCTCTCGGCGCCCCGGAGGCCCCTGTCCGGAGGCCCTTGGCGGCCCCCGGTGCACCGGGGGCTCCGGCGCACCGGTGTCCCCCGGCGGCCCCTGCCCGGCGCCCCGGCGGCCCCGGCGGCCCTTGGTGTCCCGCAGGGCATGGCATCGAGACGATTGGACACGATGGACAGACAGACCGCGTTTCTCGAGTTCGAGCGCGCCGAAGCGACGAACCGTCCCGTCAGGGAGCGGATCAGGGACTTCGGGGAGTTCCACGAGCTGCAACCTGTCGAGGTGCTGCGGGAGCAGGCCGCGCGCTGCATGGACTGCGGCGTGTCGTTCTGTCATGCAGGCATGAGCGTCGACGGGCTCTCCATCGGCTGTCCGCTCTCGAACCTCATTCCCGAGATGAACGACCTCATATACCGCGGCCTGTTCGACGAGGCATACGAACGGCTGCGCAGGACCAACCCCTTCCCGGAGTTCACGGGACGCGTCTGCCCGGCGTTGTGCGAGGGCTCCTGCACGCTCGGCGAGCACGAGCCGCCCGTGACCATCAAGGACCTCGAGCACTTCCTCGACAGGCACGCGCAGGCCACAGGCCTGGTGCGGCCGTGCGTGCCCCTCACGCGCACCGGCCACCGGGTGGCCGTCATCGGCTCGGGGCCTGCGGGGCTTGCCTGCGCCTACCACCTCAACCAGCTCGGCGAGGGCGTGACCGTCTTTGAGCGCGCCGACCGCCCGGGCGGCCTTTTGATGTACGGCGTGCCCACGATGAAGCTCGACAAGGGCGTCATCGAGCGGCGAGTGGAGGTCATGAAGGAGGAGGGGATACGCTTCGAGTTGAACGCCGAGGTGGGCGGCAACATCCCCCTGCAAAGGCTCCTCGACGAGTTCGACGCCTTGGTGCTGTGCGGCGGTGCCGGCGTCGCGCGTCCGCTCGACGTGCCGGGCGGCAGCCTCGGCGGCGTGGTCTACGCCATCGACTATCTGACGAATGCGACCCGCGTCCTCATCGACAAGGGCCATAAGGGCGACGAGGTGCTGGACGCAAAGGGCAAGGACGTCGTCATCGTAGGCGGCGGCGACACGGGCACGGACTGCCTTGCGACCGCTATCCGCCAGAGGGCGCGGAGCGTGGTGCAGTTCCAGCACAACGCACGTCCCCCCGAGGCCCGCACGCCCAGCAACCCTTGGCCGCTGTGGCCGCGCGTGCTGAGGACCGACTACGGCCAGCTTGAGGCGATCGAGGTCTTCGGCAGGGACCCGCGTGTCTTCGGGACCTCCGTCAAGGAGGTCGTCGGCGATGCGGACGGCAGGGTCGTTGCTGCAAGGACCGCGCGTTACACCATGGCCTACGAGGGTGCGCGGCGCATACGGACGGAGGTGGAGGGCAGCGAGAAGCTCATTCCGGCCGACCTCGTCCTCATCGCCATGGGCTTCTCCGGCCCCGAACGGACGCTCGTCGATGCGCTGGGACTCAAGACCGATGCCCGGGGCGCCATCGCGACCGGCGAGGGCAGCTACCACAGCTCGCTCAACTCCGTGTTCGCCGCCGGTGACGCGCATCGTGGCCAGAGCCTCGTCGTCTGGGCGCTCGTCGAAGGCTGCCAGGCCGCCAAGGAGTGCCACGCGTTCCTCAACCGGTAGGCCAGGACCGTGGCCCGGCAGGGAAGGGTCGCGTCCCGGCAGTCCAGGGCCGCGCCCTGCTCGCCGCGTCCTCATCGCCATGCCCCCTGCCTTGCCTGCCCCGCCGGATCCGCAGGCGCACGAGGTTACTGGCCACACCCTCCACGGACACCCCACTGTCATTCCGAGCCCTCACTGTCTCCACGGACACCCCACTGTCATTCCGAGCCCCCACTGTCATTCCGAGCCTGTCGAGGAATCCTCGACCGCGCCAGCGGTCGACCGCAGGTCGACGGGGCCCCTGACCTACCGTTGGACACAGCGTGTCCAAAGATTCCTCGGCTGCGCTGCGCTGCGCTCGGAATGACAGTGGGGCGTGAACTGTAACAGGGGACGCGTGCCAAGGTGAACCGCTTTTGTCCGTCAAGGCTCATCCTATGATTCCCTGCTATACTTGATCCAACAAAGGCGACACCGGTTTTGGGTTGAATGCCATGATTGACGAGTTCATAAACGACCTGCGGCCCGCTCGCGAGAAAATCGCCTTCATCAACGAGTCTGCCTACGAACACGACTGAGGCTTGTTGGCTTGCTGTGAGAGGTGGCGGTTATGAGAAGTGAAGCCTATATGCTGAATGTCAGGGGACAGATCGTACCCGGCACCCCCGGCAACATCAAGGAGGCGATCAGGGAGAGCTATGAGCAGGCCCTCTCTCCCGCAGTGCCAAAGACGGTGTCCGTCAGACGGGAGCTTACCCCTGCCGAGCGGGAGGCGCTGAAAGAAGCTAAGAACCTCGACCGCGCCTGCTTATAGCGGTTTTATAGCGGTTGAGGCGTCGCAGAAATGTAAGACTGTTGTGACAGACTCTGTATCCCCTTATCACGCAAGGGCTGTCAAGGCCACCTTGCTGCTCGCGCTCCATGAAGCCGATGCCCCCGTCTTGTTGGCGCCACTGACCGACTATCTGATTCTTGCCGAGAAGACCGTGCGGCAATCCTCGCTTCCTTGGAAGACAGGCGGCTCATTACCAAAGAAAACTGCTCGGAGGACAGGCGCTTGATGTCGAGACCTTTGTTGCAACCGTTGACCGTTACAACTCGTATTGTGCAGACGGCAGCGACCTTGACTTTGGCAAGGACTCGCAGTTCATGGTGCCTTTGACCAACACGCCCTACTACATGGCCAAGATGGTGCCGCTCTTCGTGGTCGTCATCGGCGGCATCATGACCAACATCCGCGCCGAGGTGCTCGATGAGACCCTGACGGCTATTCCGGGTCTTTACTCCGCTGGACTTGACGGTGCGATGATGCACAAGAACGTCTACACCCAGAACATGCCCGGCTCCAATATGGGAAACAACGTCAATTCCGGGCGCAACGCCGCCAGAAACGCCAAAGCCTACATCGGTGAACTCTAGGGAGACGATGATTAATGCTTGTGCTGGGAGGATTTGTCCGGAGGATTTGTCCCCTCCGGCCAGCAGTAGCCTTGACAACGTCCCCTTGACAACTTCAAACTGCCATAGCGTTACTCCCAGTTTTTTATGTCACCAACCGCAAAGAGGGGCACGTTGCACATCCATCCTTCGTCTCGGTAGCCTGAAAGTGAGAAGCGACGCGGCTTCATGCCCCTATATTTTTCGTTGAAGGCGCGCAAGCTCTTTGAGCGCAAGTTCTCTTCAGCTTTGACTTCGATGGGGTAGATTCGACTTTCGTTTTGGACAAGAAAATCGATTTCACCACGAGAGTTCTCGGCCGACCAGTAGAAAGGCTGTAGGCCGCAATCAGATACAAGCTGTTGGCAGACGTATTGCTCTGTTAAAGCACCCTTAAATTCCGCGAACATTCTGTTTCCGCTTATTACGCTGCTTGCGTCGAGTCCTGCCATCGCGCCGAGTAGCCCAATATCAAGCAAAAAGAGCTTAAACGATGACTCGCCAGCATATGCTACGAGGGGAATCCCCGGCTTTGTAATGCGACGCACACGTACAGCAAGTCCGGCTTCGACCAGCCATGTGATAGCACTACGATAGTCACGCGCACGAGAGCCCTCTTTGATATGGCCGAATATAAATTTTCTGTTCTCCTGTCCCAGGTGGGCAGGTATTGAGTCCCATGTGGCAAGGGTGTGTTCAGCCTCAGAGACCGTAAGATGCTTTGAGATGTCACGGCGATAGTCCGAAAGAATTTGGTTCTGAACCTCACGCGCATCCGTTACCAGGTTGCTCTCGGTAAATGCTGCTACCACTTCCGGCATTCCGCCTGTGAAATAATACTGGCGCAGAAGCGGGACGAGCTTTGCAGAAAACGAGGAAATAACAGAAACGTCATTGGAGTCGATAAGCTCACGCAGTGACTGGTTGCCTGTCGCATCAAGAAATTCACGGAAGCTCAAAGGAAACAGATCAAGTGTCGTCACCTTGCCAACGGGATAGCCTGTTCCCTGGTGAACAGCAAGACCAAGGAGCGATCCGGCTGCAACAATCAACTGGCTCGGAGTATTCTCGCTGAAATATTTAAGTGAAGTAAGCGCTTTGGGGCACTCTTGTATTTCATCAAAGATGATGAGCGTCTCGCCCTCAATGATGCGCTCTTCGGCTTCTGCCTGTATTCCTGTTAGAAGTCGGGTGGTGTCATAGCCCTCGTCAAACAATAAGCGCATTGCTGCATTGTTGTCGAAATTGATATAGGCAACGTTGTCAAAGTGGCGCGCACCGAATTCCTTGAGTAACCACGTTTTGCCAACCTGGCGAGCCCCATTGATAATAAGCGGTTTCTTACGACGGCTGCCCTTCCAGCCAACAAGTTTTTGCATTACGTGGCGTTCCATGGCACACCCTTTCGTCCACTACATCATGTCCACATTTTAGCCTAAAATGGAGAAACTAAGGACGTAAAATGAACATATTTGGCGATATTGAGGATGTAGTTCACGCATTTTAAGCCAGCTCTGCTCATCTACTCAGCGTACGGATAGATCGCTATCTTCTTCGCCATCAGTTCCCGTAAAACTGCGGATGCACCGAAAGCCAACGCAGGTCCCGCACGTCGCGATAGCGCATATACTTGGCGCCCTTCGGTCAATGAGGGCTTTCGACAGGCCTATAGACAAAATAACCGACTTCTGAAGGGTGGTCCTCGACCAAAGCGTCCCGTCGCTCATTCCGTAAGGCATAGATGACGAGGAGGTCGCCACTTCCCGCAGTTATAAAAAAGACCCCGAATGCGAGCAGTCCGACGCTTCCTAGGTGCTGTCGTCAATAGTAATAGCATAGTATGCTACAATGAGAAAGTCCACGAATACACCAGAACCGCAGCAAAAGGGGACTCTCATGACAGAAGACTACCGTCGCCATGACATCTCAGACCAACTCTGGGAAAAACTCGAACCGCACCTGAAGGGACGCAAGGGCACCTGGGGCGGCAATGCACAGGACAATCGCAGATTCATAAACGCCGTCTTTTGGATACTGCGCACCGGGGCGCCCTGGCGAGATTTGCCGCCGGATTACGGGGATTGGAAGAACGTCCACCGCAGGTTCTGCCGATGGCGGGACGGAGGGGACTGGAAACGGCTTTTGGGGCTGCTTGTGGATGTGCCTGACGTGGAGTGGCTCATGATAGACGCCAGCCACGTCAAGGTCCACCAGCACGCCACGGGCGCTGTCGGGGGCAACGAGGGCATGGGCCTTACAAAAGGGGGCCCAGCTCAAAGATACATCTTGCCGTGGATGCGCATGGCGTGCCGGTCAGAATGTTTATCACAGCAGGCACCGAGGCCGATTGCTCATACGGAGAAAAGCTGATAGAGGGGCTGGATGCCTCGGCGCTGCTTGCCGACAGGGGTTATGACACCGATGCCATTGTTGCTGCTGCCAAGGCGCAGGGCATGGAGGCGGTCATCCCGCCCAAGAGAAACCGCAAGGTGCAGCGTGATTGCGATAAAGAACTCTACCGGTGTCGCCACCTGGTGGAAAACGCCTTCTGCGAACTCAAGCGCTGGCGCGGCATAGCCACCCGCTACGCCAAGAGGCTGTCGTCGTTTCTGGCTGCCGTGCAGATACGCTGCCTGGCCATCTGGGCTTGAATCTATTGACGACAGGACCTAAGTTTGACCTGTCAAGTTTTACGTCCCCCTGACACGCGCGTCCCCCTGACACGCGTCCCTTTTCCACTGTCAGCGTGAAAGAAAACAACCCTGTCTCCATTGTCGGCGAGCGCGACAGCAGCAGGCCGGATTGGTTCGCTGGACAGGTTTTCGGCTTTCATGCACTGCCCTGACCATCAGCCAGGCAGAAAGCGGCATACAGCGGTACCGATTTGATGTTATTCGCCA
>JAISGJ010000156.1 GCA_031263105.1 Coriobacteriales bacterium | reverse complement strand
CTGGTAAGGAGGAAAGATGTCAGAGGGAAGAGTACCGTCAGAACTAACGCGTCGAAGTTTTCTGAAAACCACTGCAGTCGTAGCCGGAACTGCTGCCTTAGCGGGCGGCTATGGGTGCATAAGAGCAGGGGCGGACGGGCAACGTGCGGCGGAGAGCAGGGCCGAGGAAGCGGTATTTGCGTCGAGTTGTGCTGGGAACTGTCATGGTTGGGGCTGCCCCATGGACATCTTCGTCAGAGACGGCAATGTCGTCAATATGCGCAAATACAAAGGCGTGCCCTGGCGCGAGCATGTCTGCGTCAAAGGCTATACGAACATTGAGAGGATGTACTCGACCTACCGTGTCAAGTATCCCCTGCGGCGCGTTGGTGCAAGAGGCGCCGGGGAGTGGGAGCAGATCGGTTGGGACGAGGCCATAGACGAGATAACCACTAAGTGGAAAACCTATCAGGACGAGTCGGGCAAGGACAGCATATTCTTCTCAAAAGGAACGGGAAACGGGGGCATTACCTGCGATTACGCTGAGAGGCTGAGGAGCTTTATGGGGGCGGGAACCATGGGCGCATCCTATGACTTCAACGGCTTCATGACTGTCCCCAAATATATCGGCTCGGGTGCCTGTTATGCCGGCAATGCGTTCAAGGAGCTCGCCAACGCAGACACGATCATTGCCTGGGCGGCCAACCCCTCCGAGGCGGGCATGATCGACTTCCATCACATCACCGAGGCCCAGGAGAACGGGGCTCAGCTGATCGTGATCGATCCCATCTTCACGACCACCGCGTCAAAGGCAGACCGTTTTATCTCCATACGACCGGGCACCGATGCGCTGCTCGCAATCGGTATGATGCAGATAATCCTGCGCGACGAGCTACAGAACACCCCCTTCCTTACAGAAAAGACGGTCGCCCCTTTCTTGGTGAAGGAGAAGGACGGTCGTTACCTGCGTTTGAGCGATTTGGGAGAAGAGACCCCTGTCACCTCCCCCGATGCCGATGCCGATGCCGCGCAGGCAGCCGCCTCGTCGCCCGCAAGCGACCCGATCTGCGTGCGTGGCGCTGACGGATCGACCGGCGCTGCCGACACGATATCCGACCCGCTGATCGAGGGCAGCTTTACCATCGAGGGCATCAAGGTGACAACCGCCTACAGCCTTTTGCTCGAACGCCTGAACGAGCACACGTTCGAGCAGATCGTGGAGAGGACCGGGGTGTCACTCGAGACGATAGAATGGCTGGTCCAGCAATTTGTTGCCGGTCGCACGACCGTGGTGGCGGGATTCGGCATGGATCATTACGTCAACGGGATCACCGGCTACGGCAACATCCTGACCCTTTTGCAGATAACGGGCCAGTTCTTGGAGTCAGGCAGGGGCATCTCAGTCGTCGATATGTCCCTGCCGATGTCCCTGGGCACCGACACCTCGTTCTATACGGCTCCCGCAGACACGAAGCCCGGCCCCGGGGTCTGGCCTCCCTATTTTTACGACGCGGTTCTTGGCGACGGCATCGGCGACTACCAGCCGCAGATCAGGAGCATCTACTTTTACTGCCATAACATGTTAGGGAACATGACCGAGAGGAAAAAGACCCTTGAGGCCCTTGAGGCACTCGACCTGGTGGTGGTCTCGGACATATGGATGAGCGAGACCGCGAACTATGCCGATATTGTCCTCCCCGTCGCCTTTATCTTTGAGGTCGAGTCGATACAGGCGTCTTTCGGCAATCCGTACATAAGACTTCAGGAGCAGGCAGTGCCGCCCCAGTTCGAGTCAAAGAGCGATTTCGACATCATCACGCTGCTCGGTCGAGGAATGGGCTTTGAAGGGGAGTTCCAGGCAACGGTCGAGGAGTACTTGGAGAACAGCCTCGACAACGACCTCGCGCGAGGCCTTGGGGTCTCATGGGAGGGCCTCAAGGAGGAAAAGCGCCTCTGGGCGAATCCCCCCAACGGGTTCGTCCATGGGCTTAACGGCCTGTCGACCCCAACGGGGCGTCTCCAGTTCTACCTGGAGGACAACGCGCCTTTGGTGCAGGCGGGAAAGCCCTGGGACGCCAAGCGAGAGAGCCTGCCTTACTGGGAGCCGCCGAACGAGGCCTGGTACGAGAACGAGAAGTTCGGGCAGTTCCCGCTCGTCTTTATGTCGGAGCGCTCGAAGTTCAAGACCCATACCATGTTCACCTATACCCCCACGCTTCTGGAGATAGACCCCGAACCCTACATAAAGGTGAGCAGCACCGATGCCGAATCAAGGGGCATCAAGACAGGGGATACGGTCAGGGTCTTCAACGACAGGGGCTATGTCGTGATAAAGGCAGTGGTCAATCCCGGGGTGCGCCCAGGGGTCATCGTCATAGACCATGGCTGGCAACAGAACCAGTTCATCGAGGGCCATTACTCCGACCTCAGCTCCCGCACGGTCAGCATTGCGCTTCCCGGCCCCGCTTGGTTCGATTGTCTTTGTCAGGTCGAGAAGGTCGGATAGGAGGAATCATGCAATACGGAATGGCAATTGACCTCAAGCGCTGCCTTGGCTGCCACGCCTGCGCGACGTCCTGCAGGCTCTCGAACAACCTGCCGGCCGGCAACTGGTGGAACCGGGTCATGACCGTCGGAGGCGAGGCCATCGACACGGCGGGTGGCCTGTACCCGAACAACCTCGGCATGCAGCACACGCCCCTCGCCTGTCAGCATTGCGAGAACCCCGCCTGCACCAAGGTCTGTCCCGTGGAGGCAACCTATAAGCGCGAAGAGGACGGCATCGTCTATCAGGACTACGACAAGTGCATCGGCTGCCGCATGTGCATCGCCGCGTGCCCCTACACGGGGGTGAGGAGCTTCAACTGGGAGGAGCCCACGTACCACCTCGACTTCGCGGTCGGCGACCCTGACGCGCTGCCGCACCAGAAGCACACCGTCGAGAAATGCACGATGTGCGCGAACCTTATCGCAAAGGGCGAGATGCCCAAGTGCGTCGAGGCCTGCGTGGGGCGCGCCCGCTTCTTCGGTGACCTTGACGACCCCGGCTCCGAGGTGTCGCAGCTGGTCGCAAGGCGTGAACATAAGCAGCTCCTGCCCGAGATGGGCACGGGGCCGTCCGTCTACTACTTGGTGTAAGGGAGGAAACGACCATGAGTGAGAAGAGAGCAACGGCAGCCGAAGGAGCGGCCGTGACGGCCGCTTCCCGATCGAGGGCACAGCTCGTCGCCATCGTGGTGTGCGCTGCCGTCACGGTGGCAGGCATCGGTCTTTGGGTGTTCCAGTCCACGTCCGGCCTCGTCAACACCAACATGAGGAACCTCGACAGTTGGGGGATATACATCATCCTCTTCATGCTGTTCGTGGGACTGTCGGCGGGCGGGCTCATCATATCGTCTGTTCCCAAGGTCTTCGGCATCAAGGGCTTCGGGGGCATATCCAAGGTGGCCATATGGTGCTCCATCTGCTGCACGGTGCTCGCCGTCGCCTTCGTGGTGGTGGATCTGGGCGGGCCGCTGCGTCTCTGGGAACTGGCGGCATACGCCAACATGACCTCGCCTCTGATGTGGGACATCATCGTGCTGACGTCCTACCTCGTCGTCTCGGTCGTCTATCTGTGGGCGACGATCCGCGCCGAGGCCGGGAGGGTGTCGCAGAAGGCGTTGCGTGCGCTCTCCGCCGTGGCGCTCGTCTGCGCCGTCATGGTGCACACCGTCACCGCTTGGATATTCGGGCTTTTGCAGGCTCACGAGCTTTGGCACACGGCGCTTCTCGGCCCGTGGTTCGTGTCCTCGGCCTTGGTGTCGGGTCTGGCGCTGGTGCTTCTCATGGCATTGGCGCTCAGGAAGGCAGGGCGCCTCGCGCTCGAGCAAGCGGATATCACGAAGATGGCCAGACTCCTCGGCGTGTTCACGGCCGTCGATCTGTACTTCTTCGGCTGCGACCTCCTCACCTCGGGCTTCCCCGGCGCTGAGGGCGCCAGCATCGTGGCGCTGCTCACGTCCGGTCCTCTCGCGCCCTTCTTCTGGTGCGAGGTGCTGGCGGGCGTCTTTGCGATGCTCGTGGCCTTCACTCCTCGCCTCCGCACCGCACCGCTCATCGCCGCCGCCGCCGCGCTTTCTGTCCTCGCCATCCTCTGCAAGCGCGTCCAGCTGCTTGTCGGGGGCTTCCAGACACCCAACATCGCCTACCCCACCGTCACGAGCGGGCCTCCGCTCACGGATGCTGGCGCCGCCCTCGCCTCGGTCGGCCCGGCCCTTGTCTACATCCCTTCGCCGCTGGAGCTCGGCGTGGCCGCAGGCGTGTTCGGACTGGGGGCGCTCCTGCTGCTTCTGGGTTTGAGGCTCCTGCCGTTGGGGCAGACGGAAGGACGACGACAGGGCGTCTCTCCGCCCCCTGTATCTGCGTCATAATTGAGGCGCCAAGGATGCCGAAGAAGCTGCTGGTCACGTTCGTCCTGTTCGTGCTTCTCGGCATCCTGACCTTCCTGGCGGGGTGGGCAAGCGACAAGGAGACCGTTGCGCTGCCGCAGACGATACGCGCAGAGACGCCCTGCCCGGTGGCCGGCTGCACCCAACCCGACGCCTCCTGCCATGCGGCCGGGCCTGCGCCGGTGCCCAACGGCACGTTAACGATGGAATGCCCCAGAGTCAAAGGCTGCTCCGAG
Source organism: Coriobacteriales bacterium (assembly GCA_031263105.1). Taxonomy (GTDB): domain Bacteria; phylum Actinomycetota; class Coriobacteriia; order Coriobacteriales; family UBA8131; genus JAISGJ01. The sequence continues at coordinate 6,676 of JAISGJ010000156.1, read as the reverse complement.
ACCGACTGTCACGCATGGAGCCGCATAGAGACAACACGCTCCAAGCCGTCCGATGCCAGTATGAACCTGTGGATACTGGCACCGGTCGTGCTCGTGCTTGTCCTGGTTGCCATGGTGAGGAAGCTCTAGCATATGAGGCCCAGCCATACCTTCGTCATAGACCTCGTTGCAGCAGCCGTCTATGTCGTCGCGGCAAACCCTGCCGTCACCGGCCTGGCACTCCACGAATGGCTCGGCCTCGGCGTCGTTGTCGTCTTTGTCGTGCACTGTGCCGCGCACTACGAGGGGATCAGCAACACGGTTCGCCGCCACGCCGACAGGGCATCGGCGGCGAACCTGGTGCTCGATGCGGTCACCTTGGTGGTGTTTATGGTCGTCACGGTATCAGGATTGATGGTCTCACGCCACATTCTGCCGCTTCTCGGGCTGGTCGCTCCGGGATACTTCTTCTGGAACCCCGTGCACTCGATCAGCGCCAAGGTGCTGCTGGCGCTCCTGCTGGTGCATGTCGTTGTTCACTGGAGATGGATAAGGTCGATGTTCGCCCGCCGCAAATCCTCTGTCGATTCGTCGCACACGTGTTGAACATGCTGCCAAGAAACGCGGCGGCTTGTGTGAGTCGGCACCATGGGCTTTTGCCTGGCGTGTCAGTGAAGGCATCTTTGTCGCCCCCATCTCAAAGCTGACGGCTTGAGGTGACCGAGGTGACGCCCATCACCTATGTCGAACGCTGGCTGCCCTCGTCGGTATCCAGTAGCACATTCTCCAGGTCCTCAAGTCCGACCAAGGTCACCTCGGCGCTGTCGAGTTGCGACACGTGATCTCTGAGCCCTTTGGTGAAGCCGGAGCGAGAGAACAGATAGAGGTGTTTCTCGGAAAAATCGGGAAACAGGCCTGCTCGCTCCCGCAGCGTCTCCAGCACGTCAAGCCCCAGCTTCTCCGTTCTCCACTTGCATTCACAGAACAAGGCCTGTCGCTTGTGGAAGGCGATTATATCGATCTCTGACTGCTCTCGCCTCCGAGGGTCGTTGCCCCACCAGCGTCCCGCCCTTGAGAAGACGAAGGGCAGCTTGCGACGGGCGTTGAGCCCCCAAAGATACTCTTGACAGATGCCTTCAAACACCGTGGCGCCTATGTAGTTGTCGAGATCCGGACGCACAAACAGGTCATAGAGGCCTTGGCCGTCGCCGCGCTCGACCATGTCGGCATTCTCGAAGACATAACGGTACCAGAAGGTGAAGAAGTTATCACAGATGCGGTAGATGCCGTTCTTCCTGTTCTGTCCTATGACCGGCATCTCCCGCTGGACGACATGGAGCGAGATGAGCGTCCGCAGGTACTTGGCGCATTTGTCCGTAGGCAGGCCAGCCTTTGTCGCTATCTCGTTGAGCTTGGACGCCCCGCCGGCTATCGCCTCGATGATGGCGTTGTAGGTCGCCGGCTCACGGAGCTCCTCGCGCAGGAAGTTCATCGGTTCCTCGTAGAGCAACGATCTGTCGTTCAGGATGTGGTCTACGATGTTGTTCTCAACGGGTTCGGTATCGACGAAGGTCTCGAGGTACTTAGGGATGCCGCCCAGCACACCGAAGGCCGTCATCTTGCTCTCGAAGCGGTACTGCGGGTAGAAGTCTGCCGCCGTCGCGAAGTCAAAGGGCGTGATGCGCAACTGAGCCGTCGCTCGACCGTAGAGAGGGCTTTTGGCGCTGAGCACACCACGCTCCATGAACCCCAGACTCGACCCACAGAGCACCAGGAAGAGCCTGCCGTCTTTCAGGCGTCGGTCGATGGCGTTCTGCAGTAGGGAGGGTATCGACCTGTTGGCGTTTGCCAGATAGGGGAACTCGTCGATTATCAGCACGAACCGCCTGTCCTCCGCCGCCTTGGCCAATTGCTCGAAGGCAGCGGCCCAAGTGGCAAAGGGAGAGAGGCCGCCCTGTCCGAGGAACGAGTGCAGCCTCTCCGAAAAGACACGCAGCGCTCCTGCGTCGTCGTGCTGAGGTGCCGAGAAGAACAACGCGGGCTTGTCTTTCACGAATTCGTTGAGAAGCGTGGTCTTGCCGACCCGGCGGCGCCCATACATCACGACGAACTGAAAGTCCTCGCGTGCGTAGAGACGTCCGAGGGCAGCCATCTCCTTTTGTCTTCCTACGAACACCCGGATCCTCCTGCCATTATATGGACTCATAAGTTACTAACTCGTAAGTCCATATTCTAAACGACAAGCTTGTGAAGAGCAAGTACCGGGCACTCTCGCGACACCCGCAAGGGCAGGGCAGTTACACGTCACACCCCACTGTCATTCCGAGCCCCGCCGAGGAATCCTTGGACACGCAGTGTCCAACGGTAGGTCGAAGGGCCCTTCGACCTGCGGTCGACCGCTGGCGCGGTCGAGGATTCCTCGACAGGCTCGGAATGACAGTGGGACTCGGACAGTGGGGCTCGGACAGTGGGGCTCGGACAGTGGGGCTCGGACAGTGGGGTTCGGGGTGGCAGTGGGGTTCGGACAGTGGGGGTGTGACGTGTAACGCAGGGCACCTCTCAGGCGCTTCCTTGGACCGTATCCGTCAAGGAGCTCTCGCTGTGCTGCGCGGCCAAGCGGATGCGAAGGACCAGATAGACAAGGAAAAGCGCACTGTAGAGCGCCAAGCTCACTGCGGCGCCGAGGCTTCCTGCGAGCGCGGGCGGCAGGAGGTAGAAGAAGATGTGAACGAATATGAGCAGGAAGAACACATAGGCGAGCTTCTGGACGCTCTTCCAGGTCTGCGGTCTCATCCGTGCCTTGACGGCCCGCACCGATGTCAGCGCCAAGGGGATCAAAAGCACCAGAAGCAGGAAGGCCACCACGGTGGCGACCAGCCTCGCGCCGGGCATGGCGAGGGCGGAGCCCGTGATCTGGGCAAGATAGGAACGTCCGTAAACGACCACATGGCCGAGGCAGAGTATCGATGCGGTGATGGAGAGCTCCGCACGGATCGGCATCAGGAACTTCCGCAGTGACGACTTTTCTCCTAGAGCCCCGGCGAACATGACGATGGCGAAGAAACCCATGGCGAGGTTGTTGCTCTGGAAGATGAACAGGATATATTCTCTGAACCAAGGGGGCAGCGCAAGCGAAGTGCCGCAGATGAAGAAGACACCGAGAGCAAAGGCGAGCAGATAGAAGACAGGTGCCGCCTTCCTCATGAAGCGCCCTGTGACAGCAACGATCAGTATCGCTATGATAACGCCAGCAGCCAGTCGCATACCGAGTCTCCTTACCGCGCTTCGATGAGCAGCCCGAAAAAGCACTGTGTCATAATGTCACATGAATATATGACAAAAGAATCCTCACGTCAATATCTTAGCAGCATTCGGAGGCAGGCGCTCGGAGTGTCGCTCGCTTCAACCCTGCACTCCAACCTCCACTGTCATTCCGAGCGCAGCGAAGCGAAGCCGGGGAATCTTTGGACACGCAGTGTCCAACGGCAGGTCAGGGGGCCCTTCGACCTGCGGTCGACCGCTTGCGCGGTCGAAGATTCCTCGGCAGGCTCGGAATGACAGTGGTGCAGCCTTCCCAAACCTATTTGTGGGCACAAGGCTCAGAAAGTCACTTCAGGTAGTAGACTGACGGGCCGGTGCCCTGTTCCGCAAGAAGTTGCAGGTTCTCACGGGCTGCAATGAGCTGGGACACCTCAGAGGCCGGGTCGTCCAGGTCGCCGAAGTGCCGCGCGTAGCCGATACATGCCTGAACACACATGGGCTCGACGCCTTCCTCGATCAGGGCTTGGCACATCGTGCATTTCTCGACCACGTTTTCCAGATGTGGCTCGACCTTCTCGTTCCCGACGACGAAGTCAAGCGTGTAGGCAGGGTTGTCGCCGTTGAACACCCGCGCGTCATAGGGACAGGCCTCCATGCATATCTTGCAGCCGATGCAGGCCTCGTTATCCTGAACCACGAGTCCGGTTTCCTCGTCTTTGTAGGTCGCATCGACCGGACAGACGGCGACGCACGCAGGTGCCTTGCAGTGCTGACACGCTATGGGATAGTGCCGAAGCGTGCAGTTCGGGTAGCTTCCTGCGGCGGTGTCGATTGTCGTGCCGCCTTCGGTGGTCACCTTGTTCCACCAGATGCCGATCGGCAGGTTGTTGGCCAATTTGCATGAGGTCGCACACGAGTGGCAGCCTATGCATTTCTTTAAGTCGATAACCATTCCATATTGCATGATTGAGTCCTTTCCTCCTATTGGACCTTCTCCATCTCGCACAGGCAGTCAAACCAATTGTCCTGCTCGTAGCGAGGCCAAGAGGCACACGACGACAGGTCCGAATAATGGCCGTCGATGAAGTTATCGCGCTCCCAGCCGTGGTCGATAACGAGCATGCCCGGACGGCATCCCGGATTGAGGACGGCCTTGAGCGTGACGAAGCCGCGGTCATTGTAGAGGCGCACCGTGTCGCCTTCCTTGATGCCACGCGCCCCTGCATCCGACGGATTGACTTTGACGTAGGGCTCGGGGGATATCTCGAGGATCATGGGTGCGTTGTTGAACATGGTATGCGTCTTGAACTTGTCGCGCTCACTGATAAAGATAAGGGGGAACCGCTCGAAGAGAGGATTCTCGTGCCAAGCCTCAAGGGGCGGCTCCCAGAACCAGCAGGACTCCTTTTTCATGTCCCATTCCTGGCCGACATCGGCCATGGGCTGGATGCCCTCATGATAGAACTCCATGCGACCGGTTGCGGTGAAGGGCGGGGTGGTGAGCCCGATCACCACCGGATCCTCTGGGTACGACCAGATGGCATGCTCCTCTTTCAGGCGCTCCCATGTGATGCCGGCCTCGGCGGCCGTGTCGTTGGTTATGCAGGACTCCAAGAACCCTTCGAGCGTTTGGGTGAACTGCCCCTCGAAGCCCATGCCCTTGCCCAAAAGGGTGATGATCTCGAAGTCGCCCTTCGACTCGAAGGCCGGCTCGGCGGCCTTGTCCACCAGTTTCACAAGGGGATTCTGACCTGCAGTGAGGTCGTCGCGCTCGAAAATGAAGGAAACCGGAAGCACGTAGTCGGCATACTGTGCGGTCTCCGACATGAACATATCGGAGACAACAACCATGTCCATCGCCGCGAACGAGGAAAGCCATTTGAGGCGGTCGGGTTCATTGCCGATGGGGTTGCAGATGTATATGTAGGCGGACTTCGGGGCGACGGTGATGCTCCCGAGCCTTCCTTCCTCCATGAGCTGATGCAGGTGCGGCGCGTGCACGGTAGGTCCGGGCACCAGGTCTTCCAGCCCGGCCGTTGCCGTGTTGACGAGACCCTGCGCAGTGGGGGAGCTGAAATCCACGCAGGCGCACCCGGCCCCATGCTTGCATTCCTGTCCCGTCACGTCCATGAGCGCGAACATGGCCTCGTAGCCGGTCTGGGCGTTCGCGTAGTGGTCGATGCCGAATCCGGTAACAATCATGGAAAGGCCGGAGGTATAGATACCGGCAAGCTCTTCTATGGTCTCAAGGGGGATGTCGGTGTATTGGGCGATGGTCTCGAGGTCCCACACATATATGCGATCCAAGAGAATCTGATAGGCCGGCTTCACGCCCATGCCCTCGACCTCGAAGTTCCCCTCGATCTCGGGGTCGCTCGCCTCGTCGAAGGCAACGGCCTCCCCGTTGTCGTAAACCAGGATTCGGTCTTCCTCGCTTTCCGCCTCGGCCTTGCCGACGTCACTCAGGCGCAGGTACAGCCCGTCCTCGTCTTTTACCAGGAAGGGGGCCACGGTCGCGTTTTGGAGATGCGCCTTGTCCACCTTGTTGTCGCGTATGACCATCTGCATCATAGCCGCTGCCAGCAGGCCGTCGGTGCCGGGGCGGATAGGCACGTAGACATCGGCCTTCGATGCCGAGGTGGTGAAGATGGGGTCGATGACCACCAAGGTCGCGCCCTTTTCTTGGGCCTCGCTGATGAAATGATAGTCGGTGGTGAGCGACTCAGTGGGGTTTGCGCCCCATATGAAGACGTTCTCTGCGTTCGCAATGTCGCGGTGCTCGTTCTGTCCGTTCACCATGGGGTGGAAACCAGCATGCGTCCATTGCGAGTACATGCCCGAGTTGTCGTAGGCAGGCGCAATGGTCGCAGCGCCCATAAGGGCCTTGAGCCGATTGGTATAGGAGATGGTCGCCATGCCGCTCCCCGAGCCGGACATAAAGGTGACCGCCTCCGGCCCATGCTCCGCTTGCAGCTCTTTCCACTTGGAGCAGATCTCGCTCACGGCCTCGTCCCAAGAGATTCTCTCCCATTCCCCTGCCCCCCGCTCGCCCGCACGCTTCAAGGGGTACTGCACTCTCGTCGCCGAGTACATGCGCTCGATGTTCGCATAGCCTTTCATGCAGGTCTCCTGATAGGGCACAAGGCTGCCGTCAGGACTCTCCAGGTTCGCCTTTTTGATGTTACGGACCTTCCCCTCACGCACATGCACATAGCAGGGGCAGCCCCAACCCGAGCAGTTTCCCATGCAGCTCTGGAAGTAGACTTCCGTTGTCTCGGTTTCGGCTGCTGGGCTTTCTGCCTCCGGCTCGATCCCCCTGCACCCATAGCCGCCCGCTAAGGCAGCAGTTCCGGCTACGACTGCAGTGGTTTTCAGAAAACTTCGACGCGTTAGTTCTGACGGTACTCTTCCCTCTGACATCTTTCCTCCTTACCAG
>JAISGJ010000246.1 GCA_031263105.1 Coriobacteriales bacterium | reverse complement strand
CGCGCCTGCCGAGGGATCTTCGACCGCGCACGCGGTCGACTGCAGCCAGACGGTGCTTCGGCCGGCGGTCGACCGCTTGCGCGGTCGAAGATCCCTCGGCAGGCTCGGGATGACAGTGGGGTGAACAGTACCTATAGGAGCACGGCGGACTGCGGCGGACTGCCGTCCGATTGCTCCGGCCATCGCGAGGCTCCGATGCGCTACAATGGAAGGCCTTTGGGAAGCGATGAGCGTTCATTGCCTCCTGTGACGAACGAACGGAAGGAAGCCCCGTGCCGACCCTCGAGCCGACCGCTGTGCCAGTCGCCCTATCGACCCCTCAGCCCATCCGCATGAGCCGCGTCTTCGCCCCTACGCTCAAGGAGGACCCGGTCGATGCCGAGGTGGCGTCCCACCGCCTGCTGGTGCGCGCGGCCATGATACGCAAGGTCGCCTCGGGCGTCTACTCCTTTCTGCCGCTGGGCTATCGGGTGCTCCAGAAGGTCGAGCGCATCGTCCGCGAGGAGATGGAGGCGATAGGCTGCCAGGAGCTGCGCATGCCCATCATCCAGCCCGCCGAGCTCTGGCATGAGAGCGGCCGTTGGAGCGACTACGGCCCCGAGCTCTTCCGCCTCGACGACCGCCACGGGCACAGCTTCGCCCTCGCGCCGACGCACGAGGAGCTCGTCACCTTCCTGGTGCGCAACGAGCTGCGCAGCTACCGGGAGCTGCCCCAGTCGCTGTTCCACGTCACCAACAAGTACCGTGACGAGATACGGCCGCGCTTCGGCCTGTTGCGCGCGCGCGAGTTCATCATGAAGGACGCCTACAGCTTCCATGCCACAAAGGACGACCTGCAGGCGACCTATGACGATATGTCGCGGGCATACGGGCGCATCTGCGAGCGCCTGGGGCTCGCCTATCGTCCCGTCGAGGCGGATTCCGGGCAGATAGGCGGCAAGGTGACCTGCGAGTTCATGGCCCTCGCCGAGGCGGGGGAGGCCGAGATAGCGTACTGCGACTGCGGCTTCGCGGCGAACACCGAGGTGGCCGAGGCCCGTATCCGCCCCCTTGCGCATGAGGCCGACGCGCTGGAGAAGCTGCATACGCCCATCGAGGGCACCATCGCCGCGCTGGCGGCCTTCCTCAAGGTGCCGGAGGCGGCAACTGTCAAGGCGCTCGCCGTGAAGGCCCCCGAGGGCGCCGTCAGCGTCCTGTTCGTCCCGGGCGACCACGAGCTGGGGGAGGTCAAGGCCGACCACGCCATCCCCGGCCTCGACTTCCTCACCGACGAGGAGATGCTCGAAGCAGGTCTCGTGAAGGGCTATGTGGGCCCCGTCGGCCTGCCCGAGGGCGTGCGCGTCGTCGCCGACGACTCGCTGAGGGACGTCGCACGCTGGGTCGTCGGCGCCAACGAGGCCGCGTACCACTATCTCGGCGCCGCGCCGGGCACCGACTTCACCGTCGACGCCTGGGCGCCGCTGGCGCGTGCCCAGGAGGGCGACCGCTGCCCCGTCTGCGGCAATCTCCTCCGTTTCGCGCGCGGCATAGAGGTGGGGCAGGTCTTCCAGCTCGGCACGAAGTACTCGGAGTCCATGAACGCGCGGTACATGGACGAGGAGGGCAGGGAGCAGCCCTTCGTCATGGGGTGCTACGGCTGGGGCGTCACGCGCTCGCTCGCCGCCGTGGTCGAGCAGCACAACGACGAGGGCGGCATCGTGTGGCCGCTTGCCGTCGCGCCTGCCGAGGTCGCGGTGCTGCCGCTCGTGGTCGGCGACGACGAGGTCGGGCCGGCCGCCGAGCGGATTGCTGCGGGGCTTGCCGCCGAGGGCGTCGAGGTCGCAATAGACGACCGCACCGAGCGCGCCGGCGTGAAGTTCAACGACGCCGACCTTGTCGGCTGGCCGTACCAGGTCGTCGTCGGCAGGCGCGGCCTTGAGGCGGGAGAGGTGGAGCTCAAGGATCGTCGCAGCGGTGAGAAGCAGCTGCTGCCCCTGGATGGCATCGTCGTCAGGATAGCGACGATGCTCAAGGAAGCCCGTCCCCACGCTCATTCATAGAGCCCTTTGGAGAAGTAGCGGTCGCCTCGGTCGGGCAGCACGGTGACGATGTTCGTGGTGCCCTGCCTTGCAGGCAGGCCCCGCGCGAGCTCGAGGGCCGCCCAGACGGCGGCGCCTGAGGAGGTGCCCACGACGACGCCCTCCCGTTGGGCGAGCGTGCGCACCATCGAGAGGGCGTCGGAGTCGGTCACCTTCACCACCTGATCCACCAGCGACATGTCCATGGTGTGGGGGACGAAGTCGTTGCCTATCCCCTCGATGTCGTAGTCCCCGTGCGCACCTCCCCCGATGGTCGAGCCGACAGGGTCGGCGAGCACGCAGCGGGTCGAGAGGTCGCGCTCCTTGAGGTAGCGGGCGATCCCCGTGAAGGTGCCCCCGCTGCCCGCTCCGGCGACGAAGCAGTCGACATGCCCGTCGAGTGCCTCGTACAGCTCCGGCGCGGTGCCCCGATAGTGCGCCTCGGGGTTGTAGATGTTCTCGAACTGCTTGAGCGAGACCGCCCGGGGCAGCTCGCGTCGCAGCTCCTCCGCCCTCTTCAGGGCCCCGAGCATGCCGTCCTCGCGCGGGGTGTTTACCACCTCGGCCCCGAGCGCCCGCATGAGGGCCTGCTTCTCCACGCTGAACTTCGTGGGCACGACGCACACGACGCGGTAGCCCCTGTTGAGGGCGGCGGTGGCGATGCCGAGTCCCATGTTGCCCGCCGTCCCCTCCACGATGGTGTCGCCTTCGAGCAGTGCCCCCGTGCGCTCCGCTCCCTCTATCATGAGCAGGGCGGCGCGGTCCTTGACGCTCCCTCCGGGGTTCCAGTACTCGAGCTTCGCGTACAGGGCGGTCCGGGAGGGAAGGCCCAGGTTGTCGAGGCGCAGCAAGGGGGTGTTGCCGATGAGTTCGGTTATCCCCTGTACCGGGCGGGGTATGCTGACGGTCATCGCCACCACCTTTCTATGGCCTCCTCCGGGAGGCATCGGACAGGTACGTTTCCGCTCTGCGCAGGATCCGGCGAGGGGCGGGGAGGGCAGGGGAGGACGACCGGCGGGCCGTCCTTCCCTGCACAGGGACGGCGCGTCACTTCTGCCAGTCGACCTCGGCCCAGAGCTTGTCGACGAACTGCTGCGCATCGAGGTCGGCGGGCAGGTAGCCGGTGTTCTTCAGCTTGTCGGCGAAGTAGAGGACGTCCTCGTAGGGGGCTGTGACGCTGTTCGCCGTGTCGTGGGAGCCGTGGTACTTGTAGCTCCCCAGCAGTTCGACGAGGAGGGCCTTGTCGTCCGAGGCCACATAGGCCTCGTGCGCGCTGGCGTCGGTGACGATGTCGGCGGCCTCCTCGGGGTTCTCCGCTATCCACTCGACCGCGCGGTACCAGCCGCGCAGCAGGGCCTCGATCTTCTCAGGGCTCTCCTGGATGCCTTGGTTGGAGGCGTAGAGGAAGCAGCAGTACCTGCCGCCGAAGAGGTTCCCGCTCCCTATGTCCACAAGCACGCGGAAGCCGTCCTTCTCAGCCTGGGTGCCGAAGGGGTCCCAGGCGGCGATGGCATCGACCTCGCCACGGGCGGCGACCTCTTCGAGCACGGTCAGGTCATAGGGCGCCCACGTGACCTCTCCGGCCTCCGCGCCGGGGTCGATGTCGGCCTCCGCCAGCGCGACCGACGTGACGGCCCAGGGGGTGCCGCCGACCTCGTCGACTCCGATGGTCTTGCCCTTGAGGTCGGCCACGCTCTGGATGGGGGAGTCGCCCGGCACGAGCAGCTTGATGCAGCCCTCGTGCAGGCCGCCGATGACCTTGATGTCAAGGCCCTCGTTGACGGCCGGGAAGAACTGGAAGTCCCCGTTGGTCACGAGGAACTGCCCCGAGGCGAGTCCGTCCTTCTGCTGCTGGAAGGTCCCGCTGACGAGCTCGACGTCGATCCCCTCCTCCTCCCAGAAGCCCAGCTCCTTCGCGATATAGCTGGGGGAGCCGCAGAGCCCGCCGCCGAGCGCCTGTATCTGGGTCGCGCCGAGCGGGAACTCCTCTTCGCCCGCAGATGCGTCCGCGCCTGGGCCCGCGCCTGCGGCATCGTCGTCGGCGGCATCGGTGCCGCTGCCTGCATCCGCGCCGGGGGTGGCCGGGCCGTCGTCTTCTGCCGCAGGCGGCGGGGAGCAGGCGACGAGGAGGAGCGAGAGCGTCAGCGCCAGGAGCGCCGCAAGGGCCAGCGCCAGGCGTTTCTGCCCGGTGCCCTTTGATGAAACGGTTTTTTGGACGGTCATGATGGTTCCCTTTCTGTAACGGTTTGCAAAAATCTTGAATGTCGGTCAGATGTTGAACTCCGGCTCGGGCCTTGAGCCCGCGAGGTGCAGCTTCTCGAGTATCGAGGAGCGCAGGGCGAGAAAGTCGGGGTCGTTGCGCAGACGGGGGCGTCCCAGCGCCACTTCGATGACCTCGCTTATCCTCCCGGGGCGCGGCGTCATGACGACGATGCGGTCGCTCAGGCAGATGGCCTCGTCCACGTCGTGGGTGACCAGCAGCATGGTCGAGCCGAGATCCTTCCAGAGGTCGAGCAGCTTGTCCTGCAGCTCTATCCGCGTAAAGGAGTCGAGTGCGCCCATGGGCTCGTCGAGCAGCAGGGCCCGGGGCCCGTTGATGAGCGCCCGTGCGATGGCGACGCGCTGCGCCATGCCGCCCGAGACCTGGTGCGGATAGGCGTTGTCGAAGCCGGAGAGCCCCACCAGTTCGATGAACTGGGGCACGCGGTGCCGCTCTGTGCGGTAGACCCCCCGTGCCTTGAGGCCCGTGGCGATGTTCTCGGCGACCGTCGCCCACGGATAGAGGGCACCTTGCTGGAACACGTAGCCGCGATCAGGCCCGGGGGCCTCGATGGGCCTGCCCTCCACGGTGAGGCTCCCTGCCTGCGGCGAGTCGAGGCCTGCGACGAGCCTGAGCAGGGTGGTCTTCCCACAGCCCGACGGCCCGATGAGGCTGACGAACTCGCCTTCGCGCACCTCCAGGGAGACGTCGTCCAAGGCATGGGTCTCAGAGCCGTCGTCTGCGCGGTAGACGCGGGTTACGTGCCGGATGTCGATAAGGGTGGGCCGCGTCATTGCTGCACCAGGCCCTTCTGCCAGCGCAGCGCGCGCCTCTTCGCGAGGTCGATGAGCGCAAGTATCAGGCTGAACACGACGAACATGAAGATGATGGCCGTATAGACCTGGTAGAACTTGCTGAAGGTCTTGGAGTAGTTGATGAAGTAGCCCAGCCCTGCGGTCGCCCCCATCATCTCGGCGGCGACGAGGGTCAGAAACGACATGCTCGTCGCCATGCTGATGCCCGTGAAGATGCTCGGCATCGCATGGGGTATCGCCACGTGGAAGAGCAGGAAGCGGCGCTTCGCCCCGAGGGTCTCGCTCACCTCGTACAGGGCGCGCGGCGTGGACTCCATGCCCTGGCACATCATGAAGCTGATGACGAACCACGACGCGATGACCAGAAGGAAGGCCATGGCGACGGGAGGCGGCTTGAGGAGCACCGTCGCCAGGGGCATCCATGCGGTGGCGGGCACCACGCCCGTGAACTTGAGGACGGGGAAGAGCCAGTAGAACCACTGGCGGTACCAGCCGATGAGGATGCCCGTCCCTATCCCCGCGACGATCCCGATGAGGAGCCCTGTGGCGAAGAGGCGGCTCGATGCCGCGATGTGCCCCAACAGGTTGAGCCAGTTGGTGGGCAGGTAGTCGAGGATGGTGACGGGGCCGGGGAAGTACGGCGGCCTGAGCACGAAGAGCTTGGAGGTGAGCAGGTCCCACACCCCCAATGCCAGCCCGCCCGCGAAGACGAACTGCGCCTTGTGCAGCAGCCGCCTGCGCAGGGTGGGAAGGAAGTGCGAGACCGGGTACAGCAGCGCGAGCAGCACCACCACGGCTGCAAGGAAGATGCGGTAGTTGGCAGGATCGAGCGGGTAGTCGATGGAGAAGTCCGCTCCGCGCTCCAGGCCGGCGATGTTGTCCGGTACCCAAAGGCTCACCGCGAGCGCGACGAGAAAGCCGCCGATGGCGACGGGGTACCAGACGCGCCGCTGCGCCTTCCAGTACAGGGGATCTGTCGCTGCCTCCTGTGCCATCGTCACTCCCTACGCCTCAGACCGTGTGCCGAAGGCCGCCGCAAACGCCTGGTCGAGGTCCTCGATGAGATCCCGTGGATCCTCCAGGCCGATCGAGAGGCGGACGGTCTCGGGAGGCAGGCCGGAATCGACCTGCTCGTCGGGCGTGAGCTCGCTGTGCGTGGTCTTGGCGTTGTTGACGATGAGGGACTTGGCGTCCCCGACGTTGACCTGGTAGCTGAACAGCCGGGTGGCGTCGAGGAAGGCCTCCTGCTCTGCGATGCTGCCCTTGAAGCCGAAGGTGAATATGGTGCCGGGGCCCTTGGGCGCGTAGCGTGAGGCGAGCGCGTGGTTGGGGCTCTCGGGCAGGCCCGCGTAATCGACCCATGAGACGTGTTCGCTGCCCTGCAGGTAGGCGATGACGGCCTTTACGTTGGCGAGCTGCTTCTCGATGCGCTCGGAGAGCGTCTCCAGGCCGAGCAGCGCAAGGTAGGCGTCGAAAGGCCCTAATGCCGCGCCCAGATAGTTGAGGAGGGCAAGGCGCACCCGTGCGGTGAACGGTGTCTCCGGGAACACCTCCAAGAAGCTGCGGTGGACGTCGTTGCGGTCGCGCAACGTGTAGCCCTTGTCCGTGAACGGAGGGAACTTCCCGTTGCCCCAGTCGAAGGCGCCGCCTTCGCATATGAGTCCCGCGATGACGCTGCCATGGCCGCTCAGCCCCTTGGTGGCGCTGTAGACCACGATGTCGGCCCCGTGCCTGAGCGGCTGTATGAGGTAGGGTGTCGCGAAGGTGTTGTCCACGATGAGGGGGATGCCGTTTCGGTGTGCGAGGTCTGCGAGCCCTGCGATGTCGGCGACGTGGCCGCTGGGGTTGGCGATGCTCTCGACGAAGAGCGCCTTCGTGTTGGGCCTGATGAGGGCTTGGACGTCGGCTACATCGAGGCTTCGTGCGAACTCGGTTATGATGCCGTAGCGCGGCAGGATGGACTTGAACAGGTCGAAGCTGCCGCCGTACAGGTAGGGCGATGCGACGATATGGCCCCCCGAGTCGGCGAGGTTCAAGATGCTGTAGCTGACGGCGGCCATGCCGCTCGCCAGCGCTATGGCCCCTGCGGCCCCGTCGAGCTGTGCGACGCGCCGCTCGAGCACATCGACCGTGGGGTTCCCGACCCGTGTGTAGAGGAAGCCCAGCTCCTCTTGCCTGAACAGCCGCTCGCCCCGGGCGGCGTCCCCCATCTCCCAAGAGGCCGTCTGGTAGATGGGCACACTGGATGCCTGCTGATGGGCACCGGGGTCGTAAGAGCCCCTGACTTTGAGGGTGTCGAAGCGATAGCCGGGGCCGGTCTCCCCCAAGGCGTTCTCGGTCATGGCGTTTCCGTTCCTGTCGAGGTTTCGGTCTTGACGCAGGTGTGCCGGACGGCAGGGGGGGGGGGGGGGGGGGGGGGGGAAAGGGGGGGCGGGGGGGGGGCCGGGGCCCACTGGGCCCCCCAAACCGGCGGGCGGGGATTACCCCCAGGCGGGG
>JAISGJ010000162.1 GCA_031263105.1 Coriobacteriales bacterium | reverse complement strand
CCCTGGCGGGAAGTTCCCGTAATAACCCGGCACCCTCATTGCCCCCCCCCCCCCCCCCCCAGGTGTTCGTGCCCGTGCTCTCGCCGAGGCGCACGTGAATCCATTTGAGGTTCATGTCGGCCATCTGCCGGTAGTCCAGCTCGCGATGGCCGAGCCACCAGACGAGCGACGCCGCCTGTGCGGCGCAGAGGATGTCCGAGGCGAACTGGGCCTCGATCTCAGACAGCCCCTTCTCGAGGTACATCTGCCGGTTGAGCTCGCCCTCCTCCTTCACGAAGGCATCGATGAAGCCCTGCGTGCCGATGCTGGAAACGAGCCTCTCGTAATACTCCATATTGTCGAAGAAGGTGCGATGCAGGCGCTCCATCATCAGGCGGGTCGCCGACTTTATCTCATCGAGCGGCAGCAGGCCCGCGATGGTCTCGACGGGGCGGACGAAGTCGTCCTGTATCAAGGCCGCAATGATGTCGTCCTTGCTCTCGAAGTAGCGATAGAAGGTCCTGCGCGAGACGTTGGCCGCTCCACATATCCCCGAGATGGTGATCTTCGCAAACGGGACTTGGACGACAAGCCCCCGAAATGCCTCCTTGATGGCGTCTTGAGCCTCCACAGCTGTTCACCTCGTTCTTCCGCCCGTTCAGGCAAAGCCTCTTCGATTCGGGTGTCTCACTCTGCACTGCTATTCTACCCGAAACCCGCCCCTGCCACGCCCCGCATTCTCTTTGTCTCGACGGGTGCGCTTGTTACACGTCACACCCCCACTGTCATTGTCTGAGCCCCACTGTCGTTACACGTCACACCCCCACTGGCATTGTCTGAGCCCCACTGTCATCCCGAGCCTGCCGAGGGATCCTCGACCGCGCCAGCGGTCGACCGCAGGCCGAAGGGCCCCCTGACCTGCCGTTGGACACTGCGTGTCCAAGGATTCCTCGGCGGAGCTCGGAATGACAGTGGGGGTGTGACGTGTAGCGTGCGCTTTGCGTGCATTGTCAACTGCTGCCATCGCGTTTTCAAAAGCGATGCAGTTCCAGAGTATAATGAGTTGCAGAAGATATTCCACCGAGACGAGTTGTTGGAGATGTGGGAGTCGCAGGAGTTCAGGAAGCTTGACCCGCTGCCGTAAGGAGGCCACCATGGCGTTGCACGAGCATAGGATAGTGTCGGTCAAACCTTTGAGCAGCTTTACCGTTGAGTGTGATTTTGACGACGGGAGCGTCCATCGGTTCGACGTGGCAAAGTTCGCTGACCGTTACCCGTTTTATAAATCTGTCGTCGAGGACTCCGATACGTTCCGCCGGGTCAAGATTACCCTTGGCGGGGACGCGATAGCCTGGGACGAGATGCATGACCTGTCAAGCGAGGGAATCTACCACGGCATTTGAGAGACAGTGCCTCGTTCGCATGGCGTTGCCAGAATAAGACATGCGTGAGATTGGTGGCGCAGAGTCATCCTTATACGAACCCAAGACAGAGTTCGTATAGAAGTAGTTTGGTGGAGGCGCGGAGGATCGAACTCCGGTCCATGGTAACCCCTTGAGAGCTTCTCCATGCTCAGTCTGTTGGAAGGGTTCGCTTGGGGCGCGTCAACAGACAAGCGCGCACGTCGCTAGCTGGTTCTTTCTTTTCCTGCGGCATACCGGCTACGTCCGCAGGAGCATTCCCTGAGATGTCGTCCTGTCAGGGGTAGGGAAGTCCCCGGACCGGACGTCGCTGCTCAATCAGGCAGCGAGGGCATAGCTTCTGTTGTCAATTAAATTTGACGGTACCCCTGTTTTAGGTGGCGAGGAGACCACCGCATGCTTCCTCTCGCAAGGCTATCATGTCGAAACCAGTCGCCCCCGGCAAGCGGGTCAACCAGTGGCTGACTTCTCAAGGTGCGCCCGACGCGACACGAAGGCGGGCAGGAGACAGTATAGCACCATTCCGTGCAGTATGTCGCAGACGACCGGCTTGCCGGTCACTGCCGGTCACTGCTCGCACCCCACGCGTTACTGCTCACACTGTCATTCCGAACCGAGGGCGAAGCCCGAGCGTGAGGAATCTTTGGCTGCGAAGCAGACAACGAGCCCGGTTGGGCGCTGATGCGCCCAAAGATTCCTCGGCTTCGCTTTGCTACGCTCGGAATGACAGTAGGGTCTGACCAGTAACCCCCACGCACCCCACCGTCATTCCGAGCGCAGCGAAGGTCCTTCGCTGCGCTCAGGATAAACTCCGTCGAGGAATCCTTGGACACGCAGTGTCCAACGGTAGGTCAGGGGGCCCTTCGGCCTGCGGTCGACCGCTGGCGCGGTCGAAGATCCCTCGGCAGGGCTCGGGATGACAGTGGGGGCTCGGGATGACAGTGGGGGCTCGGGATGACAGTGGGGGCTCGGGATGACAGTGGGGGTGTAACAAGGCCCCTTGTCGCGGCCTCGTCCCTGCCCGGGCCTATGGTAAGATGGGTGCCCGACAGCTTGTCGGGACATCCCTATCCCTGCTGGAAAACGAGGGCGACACGGACAGGAACACTGTGGCACTACCGATCGTGGCGGTGGTAGGTCGGCCCAACGTCGGCAAATCCACCTTCGTCAACCGCATAGCGCTCACCAAGGACGCCATCGTGCACGAGCAGCGCGGCGTCACGCGCGACCGCTCCTACCATCAGGCCGACTGGAACGGCAGGGACTTCGTCCTCATCGACACGGGCGGTATCGAGATGGGGGCCGAGGACGCCTTCCAGAACTCCATCCGCAACCAGGCGCTGCTCGCGACCGAGGAGGCGGACGTCATCCTCTTCATGACGGACGCGCGCAGCGGCCTCACGGCCGACGACATCGAGGTCACACGCCTGCTCAAGCGCTCGGGGCATCCGGTGATGCTCCTCGTGAACAAGATGGACAACCCCGCCGAGGAGAGCGCCCTCTGGGAGTTCCACAACCTTGGGCTGGGCTCGCCGTGGCCCGTCTCGAGCACGCACGGGCACGGCACGGGCGACCTGCTCGACGAGCTCGTGGCCCTGCTGCCAGCGGTGGATACGATGGACGAGGGGAGAAGTGCGGGGGCTGCCGCCGCAGCAGACGTCCCGGATGCCGCAGCAGGGCACGGAGGAGGACACAGAGGGACGGTTCTTTTGTGCAACCAAAACGGACACGAAGCCGATACGGCCGCACAAAAGAACCGTCCCTCTGTGTCCTCCTCCGTGCCATCTGTGTCCGAGGCGGCCCTCTCCGCCGACGCGCCTGCCATACCCGTCGCCATCATCGGGCGACCGAACGTGGGGAAGTCCTCCCTCACCAACCGCCTCGTCGGGCGCGAGCGCTCCATCGTCAGCGACGTCGCCGGAACCACCCGCGACGCCATCGACACCCTCGTCGAACACGAGGGGACGCGCTACCGCATCATCGACACCGCAGGCATCCGCCGCAAGTCGAAGATCGACGAGAGCGTGGAGTACTACGGCTTCGTCCGGGCGCTGCGCGCCATCGACCGCGCCGACGTGGCCCTGCTCATGATCGACTCCGTGCTCGGGCTGACGGACAACGACCAGCGGGTCGCCAACCTCGCCGACGAACGCGGCTGCGCCCTCATCGTCCTGCTCAACAAGTGGGACCTCCTTGAGACCCCCGAGGAGCGCGAGGCCCTGCGCACCCAGATCGCCGACCGTCTCCCCTTCGTCTCCTATGCGCCGGCCCTCGCCATCAGCGCACTGACCGGGCGCAGCGTCCATCGCATCTGGGGCGCCATCGACTCGGTGTACGCGAACTTCTCCGCGCACATCCCCACCCCAAAGCTCAACGCCCTCCTCACCGAGCTGCGCGACTTCGGCCACACGGTCTCACGGGGCAAGCTGCGGCTGCGGATCCACTACGTCACGCAGACCGGCGTCTGCCCCCCGCAGTTCACGTTCTTCGCCAACCATCCGCACATCATCGACAGCAGCTTCCGGCGCTACCTCGAAGGCCGCCTGCGCGAGGCCTTCGCGCTGGAGGGCACGCCGGTGCGCCTGCGGTTCAAGAAGAAGGACTAGGTGGGGAGATGGGCGTGTCCCTCCTGCTGCTGACGCTTGTCTTCAGCTTCCTGCTGGGCTCCGTGCCCTGGGGCATCATCATAGCGCGGCTGTTCTTCCGCACCGACATACGCACGCACGGCTCGGGCAATATCGGCACGACGAACGCCCTGCGCACGCTCGGCAAACGCGGCGGCGGCGCGGTGTTCGCCCTCGACTTCGGCAAGGGGCTGCTCGCCGGCCTTGCCGCCTGGGCCGTCGCTTCGCACCTGGCCCCGTTCCTCGGGGTGCCCCTCGTCGACACGCCTCCCGGCGGCCTGCAGGCCCTGCTGGGTGCCGTGACCTCCGGCGGCGCAGGCGACGGTGCGGCAGCGGGCGCGGCGGGCGGGGTCGTGGCCGCCGCCGCCGCACCCACCGCCAGCGCCACACCCGCCGGCGGCGTGCTGCACGAGGCGGACTTCCTGATGACGGCGCTTGCCGGCTGCACGCTCGGGCATATCTTCTCCCCTTGGCTGGGCTTCAAGGGGGGCAAGGGCATAGCCGTTGCCATCGGATGCGTGTTCGTCAGCTACGGCTGGGTGGGGGCGTTTATCGAACTCGGCCTCTTCGCCGCCCTGGTCGCACTCACGCGCTACGTCTCCATCGGCTCCATCGCGGCGGCGCTCCTGTGCCCCGTCCTGGCGCTCGTGCTGTTTTGGGGCGACTGGCTCGCGGTCTCGCTCGGCGTCCTCCTTGCCGTCGCTATCACCTGGGCGCATCGTGATAACATAAGGCACCTGAGAGAAGGCAGCGAGAACCGCATCGGAAAGAAAGGCGGAGAGAAGAGGAGGCAGCACTGAACACCACGTTGAACACCGCATCGCACGGCAGGGCGGATGCCGCGACGGATGCCGCGACGGACAGCGGGCCGGGCACCGCGACGGACAGCGGGCCAGATGCCGCACGGGACGCCGCACCGAGCGTCGCGCCTGTCATGAGGGCATCCGTCATCGGGGCGGGCTCCTGGGGGAGCGCCGTCGCCTGGCTGCTCGGCAGCAAGGGCATCGACGTGCGCCTCTGGGCACGCGACGAGGAACTGGCACACGGCATCAATGCGACGCGCCACAACCCCCGCTACCTCGCAGACGTCGCCTTTCCTCCCACCGTCTGTGCCAGCACCGACCTTGCCGAGACGCTCGGGGGCACCGAGGCCGTCGTGCTTGCGACGCCCTCCGCCGTCGTGAGGGAGATGGGCGGGCGCATCGCCCCGCACCTCGATGCCGCGACGCCCGTGGTGCTGCTCTCCAAGGGAATCGAGGCGCAGGCGGGCACGTTCCTGCTCGATGTCCTCGCCGAAAGCCTCGGGGGCGAGACGCGGCTTGCGGTGCTCTCGGGGCCGAACCATGCCGAGGAGGTCGCGCGCGCGATGCCGTCCGCAACGGTCGTCGCATCCTCCACGCATGCGACCGCCGACATCTTCCAGACGCTTTTCGCCACACCGGCCTTCCGCGTCTACACCTCGTGCGACACCGTAGGGGTGCAGCTGTGCGGCGCCGCGAAGAACATCGTCGCCATCTCCTGCGGGCTGGCGGCCGGCATGGGCCTTGGCGACAACACGGCCGCGCTGCTCATGACGCGCGGCCTCGCCGAGATCGGCCGCCTCGTGACCCGTGCCGGGGGCGACGCGTTCACCTGCATGGGCCTCGCCGGGATGGGCGACCTCATCGCCACCTGCACCTCCCCTCACTCGCGCAACCGCTCCTTTGGGCTCGAACTCGCCCAGGGGGGCTCGCTCGAGGCCTACCAGGCGCGCACCCACATGGTGGTGGAGGGCGCCCTTGCCTGCAAGTCGGTCACGGAGCTGGCGCACTCGCACGGCGTCGACATGCCCATCAGCACGATGGTCCGCAGCGTCGTCTGGGAGCAGCAGCCCCTCGACGAGGCGCTCGCCTCGCTCATCGAGCGCTCCTTCAAGCCCGAGTTCTATTAGGGAGACGGCCGGGCATGTTCAGGGACATACAGCTGGCGCCCTCGCTGCTCGCGGCGGACTTCCTCAACCTCGAGCGCGACGTGCGCCTCATCGGACAGGCGCGGCCCGAATGGCTGCACGTGGACGTCATGGACGGGCATTTCGTCCCCAACCTGACGATCGGCCCCCCTGTCGTCAAGGCGCTCAAGCAGGCCCAGGCCCTGCCCCTCGACGTGCACCTGATGATCTCGAACCCCGCCGAACAGCTCGACCGGTTCCTTGACGCAGGCGCCGACCTCGTCACGGTCCATGTGGAGAGCAGCGGGGCGGACTGCGGGGGCGGGGGCGGGTTACCGCTCGCGTCCCCACTGTCATTCCGAGCGCAGCGAAGTGCGGTCGGGGAATCCCTCGACCTGCGGTTGGTCGCTTCGCGACCAAAGATTCCTCGACAGGCTCGGAATGACAGTGGTGTGGACGGTACTGTCGGAAGTGGTGTGGACGGTACTGTCGGCAGTGGTGCGGACGGTACTGTCGGAAGTGGTGCGGACGGTACTGTCGGAAATGCCCGTAGAACGGGGGCTGCAGGCGGGGGTGCCCCCGGCACCTCGCCTTCTGTGGAGTGCGTCGAGGATCCCGACGCGCTCGTGGCGCTCATCGAACGCATCCATGCGGCGGGGGCTGCCGCAGGCGTGGCGCTCGACCCTGGCACGCCGGCGGCGGTGCTCGGGCCGTTCATCGGGCTCGTCGACCTCGTCCTGGTGATGAGCGTCCATCCGGGCTTCGGAGGGCAGCGCTTCATCGAGGCAACGCTGGACAAGCTCGCGCAGGTCGTCGCACTGGCGCGCACTGCCCGGGCGGACCCCCTGCTCGAGGTGGACGGCGGCATCGACGTGCGAACCGCGCCGCTCGTCGCCGCCCAGGGTGCCGACGTGCTGGTCGCCGGCAACGCCGTCTTCGGCGCAGACGACCCCTGCGCCGCGCTGCGGGCGATCCGTGAGGCGGCTCGGCAGGGGCAGCGGTGACCCGTCCGGCAGCACAGAACGCGTGTGGCAGGGGGGACGGCACGTTTTGTGACAGTGGGGACGGTACTGTTCTGTCACGGCCCGCGTGTGACAGTGGGGACGGCACCGTTCTGTCACGGCCCGCGTGTGACAGTGGGGAC
>JAISGJ010000160.1 GCA_031263105.1 Coriobacteriales bacterium | reverse complement strand
ACCCCCACTGTCATCCCGTCCCCCACTGTCATCCCGTCCCCCACTGTCATCCCGTCCCCCACTGACATTCCGAGCCTGCCGAGGAATCTTCGACCGCGCCAGCGGTCGACCGTAGGTCGAAGGATATGGCTACTTCCATGAAAGGATTGCGATGAAGACCATCAATGTAGGACTGATAGGCTTGGGGACCGTGGGCGGCGGGGTCGTCCGCATCCTCAAGGAGCATCATGACGACTTCGTGCGCGACCAGGACATCGATTTGAGGCTCGTGGCGGTCGCCTCGCGCGAGAGCGAGGAGGCGGACAGGCTCGGGGTGCGCGACATCTTCTCCTTCGACGGCCATGACGTGATACGGCACCCCGAGGTCGATGTCGTCATCGAGCTGGTCGGCGGCACGACGGTCGCCAAGGACTTCGTGTTCGCGGCGTTGAACGCGGGCAAGTCGGTCGTCACCGCCAACAAGGCGCTCATTGCCGCCTGCGGGCACGAGCTCATGGGGCTCGCCGCGAGCAAGGGCACGGAGATCGCGTTCGAGGCATCGGTGGGCGGAGGCATCCCCATCATCGGCCCTCTGCGCCACACGCTCGCCGGCAACCGGATACTCTCCGTCGTCGGCATCGTCAACGGCACCACGAACTACATGCTCACCCGCATGAACGAGGGCGCGCTCGAATACGGGGAGGCGCTCAGGGAGGCGCAGGCGCAAGGCTTTGCCGAGGCCGACCCCACGGCCGACGTCGAGGGCCTTGACGCTGCCGCCAAGATAGCCATCCTGGCGACCATCGCCTTCAACACCGACGTGGGCCTTGCAGAGGTGGCGACCGAGGGCATCACGGGCATCTCCCCGACCGACCTCGGCCATGCCCGCGAGATGGGCTACGCCATCAAGCTGCTCGCCATCGCCAAGCGCACCGCCGAGGGCATCGACATTCGTGTCCACCCCGCCATGCTGCCCCTCGCGCACCCGCTCTCCTCGGTCAACGGGGTCTTCAACGCGATCTACGTGGTGGGCGACTCGGTGGGGGAGACCATGTTCTTCGGCGAAGGGGCCGGGGCGGGCGCGGCGGCGTCGTCCGTGGTCGGCGACCTCATCGAGGTCGGACGGCACCTCGCCTACCGCGAGTCCATAACCCAGCCCGTCTGGGACACCGAGGGCCTGCCCATCAGGCCCATCGACGAGCTGGAGACCAGCTACTACCTGCGCCTGCCGGTGCCCGACCGCCCCGGCGTGCTCGCCACGACCGCCCAGGTCTTCGCCGAGCAGGGCGTCTCCATCTACTCGATGGTCCAGCGCGGCGCCACGGACGGCACGGCCGAGCTCATCTACGTGACGCACACCGCCAAGGAGTCCGCCATCCGCGCGACGCTTGCAGGCATAGAGGCGACCGGCATCCTCACCGGCCCCGCCGTCCTCATCCGCGTCGAGGGCACGAAGGACTGAGGGAGCCCCGCAACGGGAAATCGGCACGCCCCGCCCGCAACGGGAAATCGGCGCGCCCCGCCCGCAATCCCTACAGCCTCGTCGTGATGCCGATGCCGGTGCGGGGGAAGGCCAGGCTTGAGGCGAGGTCGATGCCGAAGGACGCCAGCAGCAGGGCGCAGAGCACGCGGCGGAGACGGAGCGGCAGCTTGAGGAGCAGCTCGTCCGTCAGCGGCGCGAGCACGTAAAGCCCCACCATGCCAAGGACGCCGAAGGCCAGAAGCCCCTCAAGGCAGACCCGGCCCTGGATGTTGAAGAAGAAGCCGCTGTAGTCCCAGTACCTGACGTGGTACAGGTTCCAGATGAGGGTCGCGCTGACGTACTCGATGACGCCGCAGAGCACGACGGCGGCAAGGAAGCAGAGCAGCGGGCGGGGGCTCAGGCGGCCCAAGGCCACCACCACGGCAAGCCCTCCGATGCCGTAGATGGGAACCCACGGCCCGTAGAGCGTCCCACGGTTTACGAACATGCCGGACTCGGCGAACGCTATCCCGCACTCCCAGACCCAGCCGACGAAGGAGAACAGGAAGAACATGAGCACGAGGTTGAGCGCCGTGTACTGCTCACGGGTGCCCACCGGCACCCGCAGCCTCGTGCGCCGCGCCAAGGGGTAGTACAGCGCGAAGGGATAGGCGCCCTCCTCGAAGGCCCGCTGCGCATCCTCTTCCAGCGCGGCAGGCACGGCAGGCACGGCAGGCACGGCAGGCGCGGCAGGCGCAGGGGCGCTCCAGGGGGTGAACAGGGCGGCGTCCCTCAGGGCCTCGGTCCCTGCGAGGGCGCGACGGCGGGCCGAGAGGCGCAACACGGCATACAGCTCGGCCTGGGCGGCCATCAGATAGGGGTTGAACCAAAGGTAGCCGACGATGCCGAAGGTCAGCGTCGAGAGCAGCGCCCATCCGACAAAGCTCAGGTCGAAGAGGAACACGTGGAAGCGCTGCCCCCTCATCATGCGCCCCGACAGCCTGAAGACGGCGCGCGCTCCGATGCCGGGGTTCTCGGCCTGGATGAAGGGCACGAGATAGTAGGCGTAGTACTTCAAGGGCAGGCCTACGATGGTGAAGGACCAGAGGACGAGGTAGAGGTATTTGAGGCATATGATGCGCACCGCAGGCAAGGTGCGGCGCATCTGGTAGACGAAGAACAGGCGCGCGAGCGGCGTCTTTGGGTAGATGCGGTTCTCAAGGAGCAGGCGGTGCGCGCCGATTTGGAGCACCTCGCGGAGGAACAGGAAGATGAGCAAGGTGATGAGAAGACCGATGCCGGCGAGGATCGTCTGGCTGATGCGGTTCGCGAACAGGCCCGAGTTGATGAGCTCAAGGACGGCGCCATGGACGCTCCCTGCGCTCCTCACCTTCGTATAGACCGTGGCGATGACCCCCTCCGACGAGTCGCTGCCGAGGGAGGTCGCCTTCTTGACCGTATCGACGGTGCCGAGCAGGCCCTCGATGGCATCGGCAAGCGGCGTGCCCGGCGCCTCCTGGACGATGGAGTGCAGGCCCGTGGCAACGGCGTTGACGTCGTCGCTGAACACGGAGGGGTTGTATGCGATAAAGGCGAGGATGATGCAGGCGCTGAAGCAGACCGCGAAGTTACGGCGCAGGGCGCCCCGCGCACTGCGTTTGACCTCGCCTATTCGCCACGCGTCGCCCAGTGCCTCCATCCCCACCTTCTTTCGTCTTCCTGCCCGTCGCCCTGCCGGCCCCCCCTGCCCGTCGCCCTGCCCGTCGCCCTGCCCGTGGCCCTGCCCGTGGCCCTGCCCGTGGCCCTGCCCGTCGCCCTGCCCGTCGCCCTGCCCGTGGCCCTGCCCGTCGCCCTGTTCCCCGTAGCCCCCCCCCCCCCCCCCACCGTCACCCCGGCCCCCCACCGTCACCCCGGCCCCCCACT
>JAISGJ010000140.1 GCA_031263105.1 Coriobacteriales bacterium | reverse complement strand
AGTGGGGGGGTCGGGATGACAGTGGGGGGTCGGGATGACAGTGGGGGGTCGGGATGACAGTGGGGTGTGACGTGTAGCCCTTTATGCGGTCACCCCGCCGAGCGCAGGTTGTAGAGCAGGGTGACGAAATCCTCGCGGTAGCCGCCTGCATCGGCCCCGAGGTTGTCTTCTGCCAGTGCGGTCATCTCGCGCACCGCGTCGCGTCCGCCGTCGCCGTTGGTGCGCAGGTAGTCGCCGAACAGCGCCACTGCGGACACGAAGCCGAAGTCCGAGGAGCTGCCGCGATTTGTGCGTCCTGCGGTCACCGGGAACTCCACCAGCTTGCTCTCGCGCTCGCCCGGGTCCTTGTAGCGTATGCGCACGTCGAAGAGGTGCGAGCCGGTCGCCACGCCTGCATCCGCCGCTACCGAATCTGCCGCCGCGCCCTCGCCTGCCGCCGCCGAGTCTGCCGCCGCGCCCTCGCTCGCTGCCGCGCCCTTGCCCGCAGGCTCGAACTCGAAGAGCGCGATCACGTCGGTCCCGGCACCGATCTCCCCGGCGTCCTTGCGATCGTCGTCGAAGTCCTCCGTCGAGAGCATCCGGTTCTCGTAGCCGATCAGCCGGTAGCTGCGGACCGCCTCGGGGTCGAACACGACCTGCGCCTTGACGTCGTCGGCAACCGTGAAGAGGTTCGACCCGAGCTCCTCCACCAGCACCTTCTCTGCGGTCTTGCGTCCGTCGATGTAGGAGTAGTTCCCGTTGCCGTCCTTGGCCAGCGTCTCCATGAGGTCGTCGCGGATGTTCCCCGTCCCAAAGCCGAGCACGCTGAGGTAGACCCCGGACTGCCGCTTCTCAGAGATGAGCCGGGAGAGCTCGTCGGTGTCCGACACGCCGACGTTGAAGTCGCCGTCCGTCGCCAGGATCACGCGGTTGTTGCCGCCCTCGATGAAGAACTCCTCCGCAAGCCCATAGGCCTCCTGGATGCCGCGCTCCCCCGCTGTGGAGCCGCCCGCCGCGAGGGAGAAGATCGCGTCCTCGATCTCCCGACGGTCCGAGCCACGCGCACCCGCAAGCGCCACGCGCGTGCCGCTGGCATAGGTCACGATCGAGATCCGGTCCTCCTCGCCGAGCGTCTCGCCCAGCAGGGCGAAGGCCTCTTGCAGCAAAGGCAGCTTGTCATAGGAGTCCATCGAGCCGGACACGTCGATGAGGAAGACCAGGTTGCTCGGCGAAAGATCGCTGCGGTCCACCTCGCGCGTCCCCACACGGACGAGTGCCAGGCGCTTGTCGTCGTTAAACGGCGAGGGGCCGACCTCGGTATAGAACGCGAAGGGGCTCGCCCCGGAGAACTCCAGCGGCTCGTCGAAGCCGAACCAGTTGATCAGCTCCTCGGTGCGCACCGCGTCCGACGGCGGCAGCATGCCGTCCTCGATGTAGCGCTTGACGTTGGAGTAGGAGGCCGTGTCCACCTTGAGCGAGAAGGTCGCCTCCGGCCTGTCCGCAACGAGCTGCTCGCCCGTCTCCTCGATCTCCGCATAGCGCTCCCCGCTGCTGTAGTCGTACTGCGGGTCATAGCCGAGAACCCCGCTGACAGAGGGGGAGCCGCCTTCGCTGAGAGCGCTGTTGGATGTGTCAGTGGAGAGTCCTTCTGCAGGGGCCTCTTGGAAATGCAACGAATCTGCCCCTTTTGTGCCCTCCAACGAACCCGCGCTGCAGCCGCCGAGCGCCAGGAGCGACGACACCAAAACCATGAGCGCAACTGCCAGTCCCTTTTTCATCTTCGTTACCTTCATCCTCATCGTGGTTCCCGTTTCCGTCCTTACAAGCCGAGAAACCACCCAAAGACCAAAAACATTACAGCCTTCTCGAAAAAACTGTCGTCCCGAGCTTGCCGAGGGATCCTCGGCTGCGGAGCAGCCGACCGTAGGTCGAAGCACCTTCTGACCGCAGTCGACCGCTGGCGCGGTCGAAGATTCCTCGGCAGGCTCGGAATGACAGTGAGTCGGGGTCGGGGGCAACCTCTCATACACCCTCAAGCCCTGACGATGGAGCGGTAGAACGCCGCGAGCGCACCCATGTCGTCACGGCTCGACAACGTGTAGCGCACACCCTCGCGCTCGAACGCCAACAGCATATAGGCCTCGTCGACCTTCGCAGACACCGCCGCCCCGTCGATGAGCACCTCGTCCATCGCGGCAAAAGAGGTTCCGCTCCCTGCGGCGGCATCTTGCTTCCTGTTCTCGCGATACATGGCCAGCACAACGTCCCCGTGCGCCGCACTCTCCAGCGCATACAGGCTCGTCCCGTTGTCGTAGTCGGTGGAGGCCACACGGTAACTCGCAGGCAGCTCGAAGGAGATCGGTATCTGCGCCGCATCCGAGGGCGGGGCCGGGGTCGGAGCGTCGACCACAGCGTCGCCGGGGCTCGTGGAAGGAGGCGCCGTCAGCGTGGGGATGCCCGCGACCCACACCACAACGGCCAGGCAGGCCGCTGCGGCCAGTCCCGCGAGCACCGCCGTCCGCCTGCGCCACGCGGACCTGCCGGGCCGCGCCGGGCTCCCGCGCCGAGCCGCGCCGCCGCCCCGCCGCGAAGCGACCTTTTGCACGGCCCGGTCGGCGCGCGGCAGCCGGTAGGCGACCCCTTGCTCGCGCATCGCCTCCGCCTCCGCCAGCAGCGACTCCCCGTACCGCTCGACCCAGGCCTGCGCTGCGCGCCTCGAGTCGTTCTCAGACAGCTGCTTCATCGATCATCCTCGCCAGTTTCTTCCTCGTGCGGTGCAGCCGTACCGTCACATTGTTCTCCGTCATGCCGAGTTGGGCCGCGATCTCGCGGTGGGACAGGTCATGGGCGTATTTGAGCACGAAAATCGTCCGTGATTCCTCGTCGAGCCTGTCGACGAGCAGATAGATCTGCTCCTCGGAGATCTTGTCCATAACAGCCGCCTCGAGGTCGAACGGATCTGCCGGTTCGGCGCCGCCCCCGTCGCTTCCGTCCTCCTCCGCATGCATCGAGACAGGCATCGGCGCAGCCGCCCGCTTCTTCGCCATCGTCAGCGCCACATTGCGCACGATGGTTCCCAGAAACGCCACGCAGCGCGGCGAGTCCGGGTCGTCCACCTTGTCGAGGTTCCGGTAGACGCGGATGAACGCCTCACTGACCGCGTCCTCCGCAGCCATCGGCTCGCGCAGTATCTCCCACGCCTTGTGGTACAGGAGGTTCTTGTACCTGCGGTACAGGTATTCGAATGTGCTCGCTTCACCAGCGCTGGCAAAGGCGAAAACCAGGATCACGCGTGTCCTTCCTGTGCAGGGGGCCCGTATGACACGTGGGACGACACTTGAGTAAACTCCAGCGTCAGCAAGAACATTACACGAAATGGGGCTTTGGGGGAATCAGCCCCGAGCGCCGGCCCGAGCGTCAGGCTGAAGGTCAGACCCCGAGTCCAGTTATGGGCACAACCATTATCCCGTCATCGCGGGTATAAGAAAAACTGCATACGCCGCACAGAGCGGCCAAAAATGCGGGGGCCTGCCGCCTAGCCTCTCTATTTTCTTCCTTAAGGCAATCAACGAGTCAGCAGCTGTGTCTGCATCGCTCTCGCCAAGCTTCACCTCGAAAGCTCCCCAAGTGCCATCCTTCTTCTCGACGACAATGTCTGCCTCCAGTCCGGTTTCGTCGCGGCAGTGGAATACCTTTGCCCCAATTGCCTCGGCATATATCTTCGCATCGCGCACTGCCAGGTTCTCAAACATAAACCCGAAAGTATTAAGGTCGTCTTTGAGCCGCTGCGGCGTGGCCCTAGAGCAGCTATGGCCAAAGATGGATCTACAAAGTGCTTTTTTGGCATGACCCTCAACCGGGCACGGGAGCGCAATTTAGGAGACCATGCTGCTATGTCCTCGATGACATATAGTCGCTTGAGGATGCCCAGATAGGCGATCAGAGTTGGCTCAGAAAACGGCGGTTTGGAACCGCCTTCTTGCGCGTCAGCGATAAGTGTGGAGTTTGACGGCTGTGCCATGTTGTTTCGAGCCAACGAGCGCAACAGCCTTTCAATCTTTTGTGGGTCGCGTTTTTTCCCATCGATACGACTCATATCCTCTTGAGCAGTAAGCTCGATGTAGTGGCTTGGCAACTCCAATGCCTCATCGTCGTCGAGTGCCAGCGCTCCGGGCCATCCGCCACGGCATGTGAACCTGATCAGCGCCAAATGACTTCATGAGGTGCTCAACCCTGGAATCTGCCAGCCTTTGTAAATACCCATCATGCGTTAGCAATTCTGCTCCTTGCAAGTGTCTTCCAATAATTCCCGTCGCGTTCACTGTACCTTGTTTTCGCTATAGCTACGAGTTCATTTTAGCGTTTACGTGTAGTCCAGTTAAGTATTTCGCTACCTCTACTAATGCGGTATCCGTTGGAGTGTTACAGTTCACACCCCCACTGTCATTCCGAGCTCCGCCGAGGAATCTTTGGACACGCAGTGTCCAACGGCAGGTCGCAGGGCCCTTCGACCTGCGGTCGACCGCTGGCGCGGTCGAGGATCCCTCGACAGGCTCGGGATGACAGTGGGGTGTGAACAGTAACGTTGGAGTTGCCCCGGCGCGACAGCAGCAGGCCGGATTGGTTCGCTGGACAGGTTTTCGGCTTTCATGCACTGCCCTGACCATCAGCCAGGCAGAAAGCGGCATACAGCGGTACCGATTTGATGTTATTCGCCA
>JAISGJ010000130.1 GCA_031263105.1 Coriobacteriales bacterium | reverse complement strand
GGTGGGGGGTGCCGGCGGCCGTTCGGGCGCGGGCGGTTCGGGCGGGGGGGGGGCCGCGGGGGCGGGGGCGGGGGGCTCGGGGGCGGGGGCGGCATCGGCGGGCTCGGCGGGGACAAGGTCGAGGGCAAGCTCGGCGGCGGCTGCCTCGGCGGCGGCGGCACCGGCGGCCTCGGCTGCGGCGGCGGCCTTCTCCATGGCCTCCTTCTCGGCCTTGGCGGCCCTTTCGGCGTAGCGGGCGGCCTTGGTGGCCTTCGCGGCGGCCCTCTCCTCACGGGCAGCCCTTGCGGCGGCCTCGGCGGCGGCGGCGGCCTTCTGACGCTCCTCGCGCCTGGCGGCCTCGCGCTCGGCGACGGCGGACGAGGCGGACCCGAACTTGTCGGCAAAGCGCTGCACGCGGCCACCGGTGTCCACGAACTTCTGCTGCCCGGTGTAGAACGGATGGCACTCGTTGCAGAGCTCGACCCGAAGCTGGGGCTTGGTCGCGCGCGTGGTGAAGGTGTTGCCGCACGAGCAGTGCACGGTGCACTCGACGTAGTCGGGATGGATTCCTTTTCTCATTCTCACAGCTCCTTTTTTTCGCCTTGGTTACCGACCAAGGCAGGATGACGGAAGAGGAAGTATACCATACCTTGAAGGGAGGAGGCAGAGGCGCTATACTGGGGGGAAGTTAACCGACAATGTGTTGGTTATCGTTCAGGCTGTCGTTTACAGGAGAAGGTACCGTATGCCCCAAGAGATGCTGACGAGCGCATGCGCCCCGGCCGCGAGCCCCGTCGAGGACCGGCGGGCGGCACGCACCAAGCGCATGCTGCGCGAGGCCTTTGCCCGGCTCATCGGGGAGCGCGGGCTCGACGGCTTCTCGGTCGGCGACCTCACCGAGCGCGCCGACATAAACCGGGGGACCTTCTACGCGCACTACCGCGACATGGCCGACCTGCTCGCCTCCTTCGAGGACGAGATAATCGCCAGCCTGCTCTCCCTCAAGCCCCGGATACAGGCCGTCACCCTCACGGAGCTGCTTGCCTTCAACCGCACGGGCGCACCGCCCGCCGTGACCGTGCACCTCTTCGACCTGCTGCGCGAACACGGCCCCCTGCTGCTCGTCCTGCTCAGCCCCCGGGGCGACGCGGCCTTCCAGGCGCGGCTGCGCGACCGCATCTGCGCAGACCTCGTCCGCTCGGTGCTCTACGGCAAATACACCAAGGACCCCGAGCCGCTCATCGAGTACTACGTCGCCTACTACGCGTCGGCGCTGCTCGGGCTCATCCAACGCTGGCTCGAGCGCGGCATGCCGGAGGCCTCCGAGCACATGGCCCGCATCATGCTCTCCGTCATGATGCTCAGGCCCGGCGACCCCATCCGCCTCAAGGAGGCGCGGAGATGAGCGGGGCGGGACAGGGCGCAGGCACCACCCACCACCTCGGCATCGACGTCGGCTCCACCACGGTCAAGCTGGCGGTCCTCGATGCGGAGGACAACGTGGCGTTCTCCAACTACCAGCGCCACCACACCGACATCCGCGCCACGATCGCCGAGATCGTGGCCGAGGCCGCAGGGCGCTTCGGCACGGAACCGCTCACGGTCGCCATCACCGGAAGCGGCGGGCTTCTGCTCGCCCAGTGGCTCGGGCTCGACTTCGTCCAGGAGGTCATCGCGTCCAAGACGGCGGTCGAGGCCCTCATCCCCGCCACCGACGTGGCCATCGAGCTCGGCGGCGAGGACGCGAAGATAATCTACTTCGACCAGGGCATCGAGCAGCGCATGAACGGCACCTGTGCGGGCGGCACGGGCGCCTTCATCGACCAGATGGCCGTGCTGCTCGACACCGATGCGGCGGGGCTCGACGCGCTCGCCCGCGAGGCGACCATCATCTATCCCATCGCGTCGCGCTGCGGCGTCTTCGCCAAGACGGACGTCCAGCCGCTGCTGAACGAGGGCGCACGCCGCGAGGACATCGCGGCGTCCATCTTCCAGAGCGTCGTCACGCAGACCATCAGCGGGCTCGCCTGCGGACGGCCCATCCGGGGCAACGTCGCCTTCCTCGGCGGTCCGCTCCAGTACCTGCCCGAGCTTAAGAAGCGCTTCGTCGAGACGCTCGGCCTCACGCCCGAGCAGGTCGTCAAGCCCCACGACGCACATCTGTTCGTCGCCTGCGGCGCTGCCATCGCCGGACGCAAGAGCGCCCTGCTCACGCTCCCCGAGATCGATGCGCGCCTGGCGGCGCTCGGCGACACGCAGGGCTCTGAGGTCGTGCGGCTCGACCCCTTGTTCGAGGGCCCTGCGGACTACGGGGCCTTCGTCGCGCGCCACGCCGCAGCGACCATCCCCAAGGCATCGCTCGCGGACTGTCGCGGGGTCGCCTTCCTCGGGATAGACGCGGGCTCGACCACCTTCAAGGCTGCGCTCATCGACAGCGACGGGCGCCTGCTCAGGCAGTACTACACGAACAACAAGGGCGACGTCCTCGGCACCGCCAAGCGCGTGCTGGGCGAGCTGTACGCCGAGCTCCCCCACGGCGAGACGCGGGAGAAGGGCGGGGCGCACGGCGGGGGCGGCTCGCCCGGCGGGGGCGGCGAGAGAGGCGGCGGGACGCACGGCGGGGGCGGCGGGGCGCTCGTCACGCTCGGGCATGTGACGGTCACCGGCTACGGCGAGGGGCTGCTGCTCGAGGCCCTGCGGGCAGACTCCGGCGAGATCGAGACCATCGCCCACCTGCGCGGCGCCCAACAGCTCTGCCCCGAGGTGGAGTTCATCCTGGACATCGGCGGGCAGGACATGAAATGCCTGCGCGTGAAGGACGGCGTCATCGACCACATCATGCTCAACGAGGCCTGCTCCTCGGGCTGCGGCTCCTTCATCGAGAGCTTCGCGGTGTCGCTCGGCTTGGACGTCGCCGCCTTCGCCCAAGCCGCCACCGGGGCAGAACGGCCGGTCGACCTCGGCAGCCGCTGCACGGTGTTCATGAACTCCCGCGTCAAGCAGGCGCAGAAGGAGGGGGCGACCGTCGGCGACATCTCGGCGGGCCTCTCCTACTCGGTCATCAAGAACGCCCTGTTCAAGGTCATCAAGATACGCGACGCGCGCGACGTGGGGCAGCACGTCGTCGTGCAGGGCGGCACCTTCTTGAACGACGCGGTCCTCAGGGCCTTCGAGAAGCTGCTCGGCCGCGACGCCATCCGCCCGGACATCGCCGGGACCATGGGCGCCTACGGCGCCGCCCTGCTGGCCCGCGACCGCTACCTGGCGGAGCAGGGGGACGGGGGCGGTGACGGTGGGGACGGTCCGCCTTGTGACGGCGGGGACGGTGGGGACGGCACGGTTTGTGACAGGGGGGACGGTGGGGACGGTCCGCCTTGTGACAGGGGGGACGGTACTGTTCTGTCACAGCCTGCGCAGGCGCAGGCTGT
>JAISGJ010000102.1 GCA_031263105.1 Coriobacteriales bacterium | reverse complement strand
TGGATGTTGCGGCCCGTCGCGTTGCCGGAGGCACCGCCCACGTGTATCTGCTCGTAGAGCTGCGTGAGGAAGCGCTCGGCGTCGACCGTCGAGCCGCCGGCACAGACGAGGCCCGTACGTCCGGCGGCTTCCGCGGCGCGCGCGAGAAGCTCGGCGGAGCTCGCCTCGTCCGTCGCCTTGGGCGGGTTCACCTTAACGAAGTCCGCACCGAGGCACAGCGCCACGCCCGCGGCACCGGCGATGAGGTCGGCATCCTTCTCGTTGGCGACGGCCTTGCCGCGCGGATATATCCACAGCACAACGATGAGGCCCGCCGCGTGAGCCTCGGCGATGAGTTCGCCCGCCTCCGACATCATGGTCGCCTCATACTCGGAACCAAGATAGATGGTATAGCCGATGCCGACGATGTTCACACCGGCCTCGCGCATGGCGAGAACGGACTCAAGCGAATAGAGCAGCGGCGAATAGGGGTCGTCCTGCTTGGTGCCGACAAGGTTGGTCTTGGAGTTCATCTTCACGAGATAGTTGACCTCGGGGTAGTCCGCCGCGTAACGGGCAATGAGCCCCTTCTGTCCCGCGAGAACGCCGACAACGCCCTGGGAGCCAATCTGAAAGAGATGCTCGGGGTTGTTATCCGAAGGGTCTATGCCCTCGCCATAGAAGTCACCATTCAGATGCTCGATCTTCTGGTCACAGGCATACAGCATGAGCCGCCCGGTACCACGGGTCGCGGCCAGATAGTTGTCGATATAGCTCTCCCGGGACTCCGGCAATACATCCACCGGAACCCTTACCTGCTCTGCATTAAGTCTCAGCATGATGTCCTCCTTAACGATGGCGTGCTGATGTAATTGATTGCATACAGGGTACCACAGATGCAAGGCACTACGCATCGCGTTTCGAGCGGCCGAGGGGGAGTTGGGAAAGAGTTACGGCGGCGAACATGGCGACGCATCCGAATATCTCACGGTCGGAAAGCATCTCGCCCAAAAGCAGCATGCCACCGAGCACGCTGAATACGGCCTCAAGGCTCATGATGATGGATGCGGCCGAGGGGTTGAGACCCTGTTGCCCGATTGCCTGGAGCGTGAAGGCGACCCCGGTCGAGAGGATGCCGACATAAAGAATCATGGGCAGCGCGTTTATCAGGCCCACGATGCTGAAGGCTCCCGTCATGAACAGGCCATCGAGGAACGGGGAGGCCACCAGGCTCAGCACAGACGCGAAAACGAACTGCGCGATACAGAGTCGCATGACATCGCGTCGGCTCAAGCCTTCGACAAAATGGTCAATGACCAGGATATGGCAGGCCCAGAAGAGAGCGCCGATAAGGGTGAGCGCGTCCCCAAGCTGAAGGGAGAAGCCGCCCGCTGCGTCTGTTATGCAGAGGAAATACAGGCCGACGACCGCGATGAGCACACTGACCCAGGTGTTCCAATGGGTCTTATGTCTGAGAGCGATGCCGAGGATGGGAACGAGCACGATGTAGAGGGTCGTGAGGAAACCGGCTTTCGAGGCGGTCGTGAACACGAGCCCGGCCTGCTGAAAACACCCGGCAAGAAAGATGGCCGTGCCACAGACGATACCCGCCTTGAGCAGCGTGGGCCAGGCCAGGCCCTTGCTACCTCCTGACGCCCGCTCCGGGGCTTGCGCCGGTACTGTCGTCCCGGCCGACTCGGCCAACACCGACCCGTCCGGTACGAGCGCGGACTCCTGCGCGTCATCCTCATCCGCGTCCATCCGCCGCGTCCGCCCGCGCCCTCGTGCCGAGGCGAGCAAACCGGAGGCCAAAAACACGACAAGGAGGGTGAGCGCGCCAAACAACATGCGGATGCCCATAAAAAGAAAGGGGCCGATAAACTCCATGCCAACGCGCTGAGCGACAAAGGCCATGCCCCAGATGACGGCCGTAAGCGTCAGGACAGCACTTGAGCGGACGTTGACATGACGGCCATCAGGCTGGTGGTTGGCAGGCTGTCGACTCTCGGGCTTACGGTCGACAGGCTGACGGCTGTCGGCAGGGTGTCCTCGGCTTTCAGTTGGCAAGGAAGTCCCAACCTTCGGGTTGCTTCCAACCGCGTATCATCCTGAGATAATCGGTAAGCCCAATGTCGGGCTTCAAATCGCGATGACGGTCCTTGAAGCCGTTCGTCAACGGCCAGTTGCGGTCCATTCCCATATCAAGATAGCCGAGCGACGGCGCAAGCGGCTCCTGGCGGCGCTTATATTCCGCGTCACGGACGGTGTCAAGCACACGCTCGACAAGCTCATCCGTCAGTTTGTCGCCATCCGGTTCCTGACAGGCGCACTCACGTATCTGGTCGACGCCAAAACCATCCTCAATATGCAGACGGAGAATATAATCAAGCTGCTCATAGGGCGGGAGCGTGTCCTGGTCCGTCTGGCCGTCATAGAGCTCGGCGGAGGGAGGCTTCGTGATAATCGCGGGAGGTATGACCGGTGATTGCCCGTTGCGCCAGAGCGCGAGGCCGTACACGTCCGTCTTATAGACGTTTCCCAGAGGCGCAAGCGCCCCCGCCGTGTCCCCGTAGAGCGTTGAGAAGCCCATCGCGGCCTCGGATTTGTTGCCAGTGTTAAGCAGGAGCCATCCAAAGGTGTTCGAAAGATGCATGAGATGGATGGTTCTGATGCGGGCCTGAATGTTCTGGCGCGCGAGAAACGAGCCCTCCTGTCCGAGCACTTCCTGTGAGAGCGCGCGAAACGCCTCGAGCGGTTGGGTGATGGGCATCGTAAGCGTGTCGATGCCGAGGTTTGCGGCAAGGGCCATCGCGTCGTCAACGCTGCCCTTTGAGGAATGGGGGCCGGGCATCAGCACACCATGCACATGCTTTGCGCCCAGCGCGTCGACCGCCAGGGTAGCCGTAACTGCGGAGTCGATACCGCCGGACAACCCTATCACCACATCGGTAAAGCTGTTCTTGGTCACGTAGTCGCGGACGCAGAGCTCAAGCGCCCGCCAATCCGCCGCATAGGGGAGCAGGGGCTTGATGACACGGCTGTCCGCGGCCTGTCCGCCAAGCTGCCCTGAAGCCTGGCCAACGCCCTGTCCCCTCCCCGCCCCCAAACCGACCGGACGACCATCGAGTTTGATGTTGCAGGTAAGAATCTGTTCGACAAAGGGCTCGGCGGCGTCAGCAATCGTGCCGTCGGGCCTGAGAATGACGCTCGCGCCGTCATATACGGTTCCGTCCTGCGCCCCAACAAGGTTGGCGACAATCATCCATATGTTGTTTTTGCGCACAAAGCTCCTGAGAAATCCCAGTTGCTCGGAGGAAGTGAGCATCGTATTGGTACCCCGGTACTCTTTGGCAAGCAGTATGATGACGATTTCGGAGTCCGAGAAATCATCGTCCGGCTCGGGATAATCGTCGAGGAGCACGGATATGGTGTGGCCATCCAGGGCAACGCTGACGCTTGAGGCATAGCTGGTGGCTCCCCAATCGTTATTGATGTCGACAAAGCCCAGAGCCCCTCCGGACCCGTCACGACAGAACAGGGCCTCCGGCTCGCTGACAAAACCGAGAATATCCTCCAGAGGACGGGGAATCATGGTGCCGACGAGCGTCGGGAGGCTGGCGCGCTCCATGAAGGCATGCGCCACATCAAGTATCTCCGCCGCGAAGGCGTCCGAATAACAGAGGCCATCGACCGGCGACCCTGTGAGGGCAAAGGCGGGAAGGATTACTAAATCCGGTGGATAGGGGCCAGCGGCCAGGGCGTCGATTGATTCCAGCGCGCGTTCAGCGTTCTCCCTCATGGAGCCTGTTATAGGGTTGTTCTGCACTATCGCGACATACATGGTCTCTCAACTCCTGTTCGCTACCGTATTCGTTTCCCATCACAACCATCATACCGCTTTTACGAAGCCCAAAAACCCGTAGCGCCGCTCGCGCCCTATACTTGTGTCCTCTTCATGCCCCGGATGCACCATCGTTTCATCCGGGAGCGCGGCAAGCTTGCACAGACTCTCGCACTGCTGGGTGGCATCTCCGGTCGGCAAATCTGTCCGGCCGACCGCCCCGTAAAACAGGGTGTCCCCCGCTATGAGGATGTGTCCTGCCTCGTCATACAAACACATGCTGCCGATGGTGTGGCCGGGGGTATGAATCACGCGCAACTGACCGGAGCCAACCGTTATGATGTCGCCATCCTCGACAGCCCATGTCACCGGGGCCGGTTTCTTGAGTATGTGTGGCACGGTGATGCCTCGGATGCTGGGGTTTGAGATAGCCTCGGCGTCGAGTGCATGAGCGACGACCCCCGCACCGGTTTTTCGTGCCAGCGCCGACAATGCCCCGATGTGGTCGTAATGCGCGTGGGTCAAGACGATATAATCCACCTTCCTCTTGTTCAGGGCCTTGAGTATCTTACGCGGCTGCGCGCCCGGATCGACAACGATGACGCCTGTGGCGTCCGGCGCATCGCTGATGATGTAACAGTTCTCTATAAAGCCGGGGGCTATCTGAACCTCGACACGTTCTACCTGCATACAACCTCCCTGACACATCGGTACGTTCATGGTCTGCATCATCGCGCGTGCACCTACAGGTCCTTGCGCTTGCGGACGACTTCGCCGGGCATGGTCCGCCGCGCGTCGATGACACCATCAATGCTCCGCAACTCCCGCAGTATCTTCTCGATATGCGCAATCTCACTGACCTCAAAGAGATAGCGCATCTCCACGATGCCGTCTTTGTGGGTCGCCATCGTGGCACTGAGCATGTTCACGCCGCTTGAACCGAGCGCAACAGTCACATCCTGATACAGCCGCAGACGGTCGATGGCCTCGATGAATACCTCGACCTTGTAGACCTCGCGGTTCTGGACATTCGCGGCCCATTCAACATCGATTATACGCTCGGGCGATTTCATCAATGCCCGCGCGTTTGGGCAGCTTGTGCGATGGATGGTCACGCCCCGGCCCCGCGTAACAAAACCGATAATCTCGTCGCCCGGCACGGGGTTGCAGCAATGCGACAGCCGCACGAGGACATCGTTAAGGCCCTTGACGATGACGCCGGACGAGCCCTTTGCGCTATGCGAAGACCCGAGCTTCATCGGCTCAAGTACCAGGGAGTCCGACTTGTTGAGGCCGAGGACCCGCTCGGGGGTCACCTGCGGGGCCGCACCCTGTTGCGCGGCGGTTATCTCCTTGAGGAGCTTGTTTGCCACCTGCCGCGCGCTCTGCTTGCCTGTGCCTATCAGCGCCATGAGGTCGTCGGTGTCCTTGTGGCCGAGGGCCTCCGACACCACCCGCACCGCCTTCACCGAACGCGCCGACGAGATGCCCATCCCGTGTTTGCGCATCTCGCGGCCGAGCATCTCACGACCGCGGAGAATGTC
>JAISGJ010000078.1 GCA_031263105.1 Coriobacteriales bacterium | reverse complement strand
CGAGCCCTTCGGCTGCGCTCAGGGCGCTCAGGGCGCTCAGGGCACTCAGGGTAAACTCTGGGGCGAAGCCCCGCAGCCGAGGAATCTTCGGGTGCGCTAGCACCCGACTACGTAAAGAGCGTGCGAAGCACGCGACACTCTTTTGCGCGCGCCCGGCAAACCGTCCGTCGCGCACTGCGTGCGCTCTCTATGCAGTCGGGCGCTGCCGCGCCCGAGGATCCCTCGACTGCGGGGCTTCGCCCCTCCGCTCGGGATGACAGTAAGAGCGCAGCGCCCTCCCGTCCCACTGTCCATGCGTGTCCCACTGTCATTCCGAGCGGAGCGCAGCGCAGCCGAGGAATCTTTGGGTGCGGTAGCACCCAACCACCTAAAGAGCGTGCGAAGCACGCGACGCTCTTTTTGCGTGCACCCGACAAAGTTGTGGAGTCTTGCCAGTATGTTTGATGCGTTTATAAATACCCTGTTCGAGTTCCGGTGGCTGGCGCTTGTCGTGTTGCCGGTGGGGCTTGTCGGCCTGCCGGTCGCGCTCTCGTTGGGAGACGGGCTTGCGTGGCGGCAGAGGCGCCTGCGCTTCTTCGGCATCTTCTACGGCATGGGGCACCGGGAGGCACTCTGGCTCGCGTCCGGCCTGGTGCGCCTGCTGTTCGTGCTCTCGGTCTTCGCCTTTGCTGTTCGCATGACCCCCGCGCTCACGATCTTCTACGTGCTCGTCACGCTGCTTGCCATCTTCCTCTGCCTCAACCCGCGCCGCTTCCTCCTCGATCTGGTGAACGCCGCCGTGGCCTACGTCGCCCTGCTCGTGGGCAACATCCTCATGGGCTACAACTACGAGGTGAACGGCGACCCCCGCTACGTGGTGGTCTACGTCCTGCTCGCCGTCTTCGTGGTCTTCTACACCGCCTACCACTACCTCAAGAGCATCTCCGACGAGCTCCAGGTGAAGGTCGGCAAGGTATCCCCCACCGCCCACACGAACCTGATCGTCCAAGAGGAGGCCCCGGATGCCTGAAGCAGACCGTCGCGCACTGCGTGCGCTCTCTATGCAGTCGGGCGCTGCCGCGCCCGAAGATCCCTCGGCTGCGGGGCTTCGCCCCTCCGCTCGGGATGACAGTGGGACGGGGCTTCGCCCCGGAGTTTACCCTGAGCGCAGCCGAAGGGCTCGGGATGACAGTGGGACGGGGCTTCGCCCCGGAGTTTACCCTGAGCGCAGCCGAAGGGCTCGGGATGACAGGAAAAGCACTGTCATTCCGAGCGCAGCCGAGGAATCTTCGGGTGCGATAGCACCCGACCACTTAGAGAGCGTGCGAAGCACGCGACAGACTGGCACGCGACGGACTGCCGCCCCCGCCCCCTCCGCCCCCGCCCCCTCGAACCCTGCCACCATCGGGGCGCGGATCCTCAGGTCCAAGCTCTTCTCCCCAGGACGCCCGCTCTTTCTCATTGCGTTGGTCGTGGGGGTGCTCGTGGTCACGGCGGTCGTGGTGTTCTTTGTCATGCGCATCGGGACCGTGACCTTCGACGAGCCCTTGTACCGCTACGAGAACGGCGTGCGCATCGACTATGAGGGCACGTCGAGCATACGCCATGAGGAGGACACCTTCTTCATCAGCAGCGGCGGCAGGGAGACGGAGCTGCCGCATGCGCCGGTGTACTTCAGCAACGACAAGGGGCATGTCTTCCTGCCCAACCAGATGATCTACGTCGATCCCACAGGGACCAGCCCCCTGAGGCGCACGGGCTACAACACGGAGCTTGTGCGCACTGCGGCTGGTGACGGGGGCGGCGGCGCTGCCGGGGGCACCACTGGTGCCGCGAGCGCAGCCGGCAGCGTCGTCGCCCACGTCAACGGCGAGGAGGCGACGCTCACGGGCGGCTTCCTCTTCGACGGGCACAACACCTACGTCTTCCTGGAGCCCATGACGGTCATCTG
Source organism: Coriobacteriales bacterium (assembly GCA_031263105.1). Lineage (GTDB taxonomy): Bacteria > Actinomycetota > Coriobacteriia > Coriobacteriales > UBA8131 > JAISGJ01. The sequence goes on along the minus strand of JAISGJ010000078.1, from coordinate 11,670 downwards.
GGGAGGCCAGGAGCGGGAGATGCCCGCGTACTCCTTCGCGGTGGTCCACTACAACCTGCGCTTCGAGCTGTACCCGCAGTTCGACGAGGGCGGCATCGTCGTGGAGCAGAACGGCGAGGACATCGTCCGCGCCGTCGCCGCGAGCGGCGCCTACACCATCGACATGAGCAAAGACATCCTTCAGACGACGGAGCAGGAGATGCTGTTGTTCACCGAACCTTCGTTGCTGGAGTTTCTCGGATAGAGATCTTGGATATAAGGGACGTGTAGCCATGAAAAAAGTCGTAGCATTAGCGGGAGTCATAGTGGCGGTGTTGCTGTTCGCCTTCCTCTCGCGCTTCATCCCCATAGGATACCTTGACTTCAGCTCGCTGGCGCTCACCACCAACGAGCTGGAGCGCAACCTCGCGGCCGACGAGGTCCCCGAGGAGGCACGGGTCATCACCCCCGACACCTTCGAGACCTTCTCCCCGTTGTGGGAGCGCGCAGGGGCGATCTTCGTGGGGGAGGAGAAGGTGCGCCTCAACGCGGCCTATCCGATCTTTGCCAACGACGCGACCGCCGTGATGACGCTCAACGACTCCTCGAAGCTCATCACGGACAACTTCGACCGCATAGGGACCTACGCGAACCTCATCGTCAGCGACGGCTCGAGCTTCAACAAGGACCGCCAGAAGGCCGACGAGGAGAACTTCATCCTGCTGGCGCTGCCCAACAACATCTTCATCAACGCGCAGGACGCGAAGGTGGGAAGCACCGACATCATCGCCAACAGCGTCCTGTACTTCACGCCCACGAGCCTGCGCATGTACCTGCTCAAGGAGGGCGCCTTCCACTACGAGCGCATCGACGGCCTCACGGACACGAGCACGATCGTCTTCGGCGACCGCGTCTACAACTACCACGACCTCCTGCGCAACCTCGGCCTCATGCCCACCGAGTCGAGCCCCGTGACCCCGCCGAACCCGGACCCGATCGTGGATTTGCCCGACGACGAGCCCGCGACGACGACGACGGTGCAGCAGCCGCAGCAGCCCGCCGAGGCAGAGGCCGTGCACCAGGTGCGCGAGAAGCAGCCTGCCAAGCCGCAGCCCGCTGTGGCGGGCGACCCCGCAGACCCGCCCGAGCCGCCCAAGGACGAGGAGCGCTTCTTCGAGCCCGTCGTGCGCCTCTCCACGGTCCAGGGCGTCGTGCAGCCGGGGGAGACGACCGGCTACATCCAGTCGAGCATCAGCGCCTCGGACCGCTCCCGCGCCATCGTGAGCGACATCATGGTCTACCTCTTCGACGCGTCAGGCACGCAGGTCGGCTCGGCCTCCATGGCCGCAAGCGAGATAGTGGACGGGCGCGGCAGCAAGGGCCTGCGCTTCGACGGCCTCACGAAGGGCCAGGAATACCTCATCTACGGCACCTACACCTACCGCAACGAGGAAGGCGCGCTCGTGGACGTGCGCTTCGGCGAGCAGCGCTTCGTGCTGAAGAACGACGCGCCGCCTCCCCGCCCGCCCGTGGACCCCGGCTATGTGGAGCCCGAGGTCTCGGTCGACGGCTGGGTGCCGGACGTCTACCACATAGGCGCGGATCTCCACCTCAAGGACCCCGCGAACCGCATCCGGGGCGGCGTGGTCTTCTCGATCTACCGCCTCGACGCGAGCGGCGACAAGGTCTTCCTGCGCCGGGCGCTGCGCACCAACGGGCAGGTCCGCATAGGCTTCCTGCCTCCGGGCGAGAAGTATCGCGTGGAGGTCTCCTACCAGTACGACGACGAGTACGACGTGCGCATGCAGCGCAGGGTGGCGACCTACGAGTTCGAGACCCTGACGATGGACGCGCTCGGCCGCTCGATCGTCCGCTTCGCGAACGGCGACCTGTTCTCACGGAAGATCCAGGTGTCCGGCGTCAGCTTCGACCTCTCCAGCGACCCCAGGGTCATCGAGGCCACGGACCGCATGGCCCTTGTGGTGGACGGCAAGGACTACTACCTCAACAGGACCGCCATCAACGAGGCCAAGGCAGGCAACCCCGTCACGGTGGAGACCACGACGGGCCTGGCCTCCAACACGAACTTCAACTACAACATCGTCTGCTACGACCCCTTCGGCAACGTGCTCACGAAGGTGGAGGCGCACGACCACACGCCGCGCCTCAAGGCCGGCGGCAACTCCGACAACCCTGCGGACTACGTGGACACGAAGGACGACGCGAGCTACCATGGCACGGACACGGGCCTCACGCACACCTGCCAGGACGCGCCGCGCGCCGCGCTCTCCCTCACGGCGCGCTCGGTGGGCAAGACGGGCTTCCGCATCTCGCTCACGAACGCGGACCTCGTGGAGCTGCGCGACCTGCGCGTGACCTTCTACGAGTTCGACGACACGGAGCTCCTGAACCCCGTGGGCATCCGCGTGCTCGCGGACCCCGACGACCTCTCGAGCTACGGCGCCCTCCAGACGAGCTACACCCTCGACGCGGGCCCCTACAGCGGCGACAAGCGCGACTTCAACCTCGCTGTGGCGAACTTCAGCCTCACGGAGGTCTACCGCGCCGTGGTGACGGCCGACTTCAACCTCCACGACAAGCGGCCGGACGCGCTGGGCAACCTCGACGACGAGGTGATATCCACCTACCAGTTCACACCCGCCCCGCTCGACTCGCTCGGCTCGGTGGTGTTCCAGACGAAGTTCCTCACCTCCACGGACCGGACGGCCTCCCTCGACTTCAACGTGAACTCCTACGCGACGCTCCAGGCCATGCGCGACCTGCTCGTGGAGATGCGCTTCACGATCACGGCGCCGGGCGACCTGACGCCCACGCAGACCCTCGTCCTGCGCCGCGACAGCGCAGACCCTCTGGAGCGGGCGGCCTTCGAGAAGGTGCTCCAAGGCGGCATTGCGCCCAACACGCCCTATACCTGGGACCTCACAGGCCTCAAGTCGCGCACGGAGTACGCCATCGGCATCACGGCGAAGGTCCGCGTCATAGACACGGACTACGACGTGCCCACGTCCAACGACCTGGCCTCCTTCACGACCCGCCGCCAGCAGCCGCGCGGCGTGATAAAGGCCGGGGACATCTTCACGACGACGGACTCCGTCTACCTCTACCGCGTGAGCGTCGAGGACCCTGACGAGGTGATCAAGAGCACGGTGACGATGAACGTGCGCGACGCCGCCACGGGCCGGACCGTCTACCTGGTGCGCGTGACCCCCAACATGAGCCCCGGGCAGGACTTCATCATCCGCAACCTCGACAAGATGACGGACTACATCATCACCTTCACGGCGGCCGACTACAACGACGCCTACGACGCGAACGACTACACCTCGCAGCGCACGAACCAGCGCCTGCCCGTGCTCGCGTCGGCAGACGGCGGCGCACAGAGCGACCGCGACCCTGTGACCTCCCTTGTGGACAACTGCTACCTCGCCCGGACCGTCGACAGCCTGAGCGGCCACATCGAGCTGCGCGGCATCGCGAACCAGAACAACGACGCCAACTCCCCCTACCTCGACGTGAGCCTGCGCACGACGATAACGGACGTGCTGGGCAACCTTGCGGGGACCGATCAGCGCTACTTCCTGCGCACCTCCATGCGCCCAGGCTACGGCGAGTACGTCTCCATAGACGGCAACCCCTCCGAGGGCGTCCCCTTCGACCTCATCGACGACCCCTTGAGCCCTGACAACAACAACGTCACCGACCCCTCCGTCTCGCCCCCGCAAAAGGACTGGCTCGACGACGCGGTGACCGCCCTGCAGCGCAAGTTCGAGTTCCACGTGGAGCTCTGGGTGCGCGTGGCCAACCGCGACATCATGCTCGACGACGTCTACTTCGACACGTCCTCCGCCGTGCGCGCCATCGACCGGCCCCAGAAGATGCTCTGGCTCCAGGGCACCACGGTGCTGGGAGAGCCGGGGGACCGCTACGGCCGCTACATCGTGGTCGCCGACATGGTGAACTGGTACTACGCCAACGACCCGAGCTACGACCCTGCCTACGATGCCGCGACCAAGGTGGACGCGACGAACGTATCTCGTGCCAAGACCTGGTGGGGCAACATCCGGGACGACGGCAACACCCCCTTCGAAGGCTCGATAGACTTCCAAGGGCACTCCTTCTATATGCCCATGACCACAGGCGAGTACAACAAGGGCACGCAAAGGCAGAGCTTCATCCGCGTGCTGGGCCCCCGAGGCATCGTCAAGAACGTCGAGGTCGACTACGAGCTTGCGGGCGAGAACCCCGCGACCGACACCTACTACAGCTTCATCTATGCCAACCGGGGCCTCATCTCCAACGTCAAGGTGAACGTGATCAAGTACCCCACGGCCTACAACTACGCCACCAGCCCCCTGCTCTACTCCAACGAGGAGACGGGCATCCTTGAGAACGTCGCCGTCGACATGCGGTGTGACACGAGCACACGGGGCTACTTCGGCCTGGTCTCCGTCTACAACAACGGCCTCATCCGCAGCGCCTACGTCTACAGCTCCACGGCCAGCGACACGTTCACCCCCCGCATCTACGTGCCCATCGTGACGCACCACGACGGGGCGGCGGCGGCGTTCGGCGCCATCCGCATAGGCAGCATTGTGGGCTCTAACAGCTCGATGGGCGAGGTGACGGGCTGCTACAGCCTCATCCCCGTCGAGGCGAAGCTCATCGGCACGGCCAACCGGACCATCGACCGCAACACCATCGGCACCCTTGTGGGCTACAACGACGGCGGGCGCGTGCGCCAGAGCTACACGCTGGCGGAGCCCACCGTCGACGGGGCCATCTCCCCCACGGGGGCCAACGGGCCGGGCGTGGGCGGGCAGGCGAGCAGCGCGCGCACGAACACCTACTACATCGCCCCCACGAACTACACCAACACCTTCAACTCCCCCATCAAGCGCGACGTGCTCTACGACAACCTGTGGCAGCAGGCCGTGCTCGGCGCCGGCTTCAACACAGACATCGCGGCCACGGGCTTCTTCCCGCAGCTGAACTGGCCCTACAGCATGCCCCAGCAGGACTACATCGCCCTGCCGGACCTGGGCACGGTCACGAACATCGAGCTTTCGAGCATCCTCGTCGAGGAGCAGCACCAGGACTACGCCATCGCGCTTGCGACCTTCAAGAACCCCGGCTTCCACGAGATAACCGGCCTTGCGATAGGCGACCTCACGGTGACGAGGCAGGGCGCACAGATGAACAACGCCGCAGACGGCCTCTCGCGCGTGCGCTGGCGGCTGACGAACCCCCAGGTCTTTCGCTCGACCTATCCCGTCTCGGACTTCTGGTATCGGCCCGCCAACGCCTCCACGAACTACCAGGTGAGCGTCGTCAACTCCGTGAACGCCGAGTTCTACAAGATGATCTACACCGCCGACGACTGGAGGAAGATCAACCTCGACCTCACGCAGAACTACCGCCTTGCCAACGACCTCAAGCTGGAGTCGCTCGCGGGCACGGAGCTCATCCTGGGCGAGGGCACCAACACGGCCGCCAAGTACTTCACGGGCAGGCTCGACGGCGGCTACTACGACGAGAACTACGAGCTCATGGGCACCTGGACCCTCGACCTCGCCAATGCGGACGTCGACCCTGCGGGCACCCATAACGCCTGGGGCGCCCTCATAACGAACCTCACGGGCAGCCTCACCAACATGCGCATCACCAACTACACGGTCCGCAACGATGTCTCCGACTATGTGGGCCTCGTGCGCTACACGCAGCCGGGCGCACTCATACAGAACGTGCATATGTACAACACCACGCTGCGCGGCGGCTATATAATCGGCTCCCTCGTGGCGGAGGCGCGCTACGTGGAGATCTTCGACTCCTCCTCGACGAAGGTGCGCATCGAGGACAGCGCCCGCACTCTGCCGACACCTGGTGAGACCCGCTTCAGGGCCGGCGGCCTCGTGGGCTGGGTGGGCTCCTCCACCCGCATCAGCAACTGCTTCGTCTCGGGCCTCGACATGCAGATCTCCCACATCACGGACTCGGAGCTCGACGGCACCTGCGCGGGCGGCCTCGTGGGCTACTACGACAGCGGCTCCATCACCTACGTCACGGCCCAGGGCACGATCGAGGCCGCAGCCGCCTTCGGCAAGATAGGCGGCCTCATCGGCTGGCGGACCAGCACCCAGATGCTGCGCTACGGCTGGGTGGACGTGGACATCAGCTCGACGGGCGGCGGCAACCTCGGCGCCCTCATAGGCTTCAACTCCACGGTCGCCGCCTCCTCCATGGCGGACTTCGACATGGTGGTCCTGGGCAACGTGAAGAGCACGGCCTACTACAGCCCCATCGACACCCAGCGTCCCGCCCGCCGCATCATCGGCACGGCGGGCGGGACGGCCGCCTCGGGCATGGAGGGCGTCTTCAAGTCCACCTACTTCGTCGACACGCAGCAGATCAACGAGAAGCCCTATGGCGATGCGGCCACGGCGGGCATCGACGGCGGCATCGCCGTCTCGCCTGCGGGCCTGCGTGTCAAGCAGTTCTACTACATGGACACCTATATGGGGGACGTCTTCATCTACGACCCCCTCACGGACGCCTCCCTGACAGGCGGCAGCTACCAGGGCATCGAGGGCGGCTATATGCCTTTGCTGCTCGACCGCAAGGGCGCCACGCTGCTGCCCTACCAGACCCCGCAGCTCGTGGAGTCGCCGCAGATCTGGACGCTCGACGTGCAGGCGGCCACGAACAACGACCTCGACTATTCGGTGACCGTCAACATCACGCATCCTGCGGGGGCCGAGGTGCGCTACCTCACGATCGACGACATCTACGTCCCCAACGCAGGCCTCCTGAACGACGTCTACTTCACCGAGTCCAAGTACGTCCAAGGGCCGACGAACACGCAGACGGCCATGACCTTCAAGTTCAGCGCGAACCCCAACAGCGCAGGCGCCCACCTCGAGCGCTTCCGGGATACCTACAAGATAACGGGCATAGGCCTCCTCGACAGCACGGTGGCGCCTGTGGAGTCCCAGATCGTGTTCGCGGGCAACAACATACCCTTCCGCACGATCAGCGGCACCGCCACGCAGGCTGCGGCGACGTGGGTCAGCTGGTTCTCCGACCCCGACAACCGGGACGCCAACGAGAACATCCGCCTGATGGCCGACCTCGACTTCAGCGGCATCACCGTGGACCAGACGAGCACCTTCCTCAACCCGCGCATCAACCGCCTGCTGGGGGCCACGGACACGCTGCATCCGGGCGGCTGGTCCGAGGTGCGCAACCTCACGATGAACCTCACGGCAGGGCGCACGGGCCTCATCGGCACCGTCAACGCGCAGCTGCAGAACTTCCACTTCACGGACGTCACCCTCAACCTGTTGCCCACGGGCTCCGTGACCACGGACCTGACGGGCATCGTGGTCCAGAGCCTCGGCGACGTGGCCGACCTCGAGTTCGACCGCTTCAAGATCCTCGCGGTCAACTCCACGAAGAACAACGTCGCGCGCCGCGTGGGCTTCATCGCCCAGCAGATGGGGGGGAGCGTCAAGAACGTGACGCTGCGGGACGTCGAGATACGCTCCCGGGGCACGAGCGTCGGCGCCCTGGTGGGCATCGCCTACGACCCCCTCTTCGAGGACCTGACGCTCACCACGGCCACGGCGAACCCGGAGCTGGCCTACCCCGGCAGGGACGACGAGCTTCAGCGTTGGACCGGCGGAGACCAGGTGTCGAACCCCGACCCGCTCACGGCCCAGTACAAGAACCCCAACATCATCGCCGGCGGCTCTGAGACCGGCGGCATCTTCGGCGGCGCGGGGCGCTCCATGATCCATCGCCTCAGCGCCGAGTGGACGACGGTCTACAGCGCGACGGGCGGCGCCTACGTCGGCAGCATCGGCGGCGCGGTGAGCTACGCGAACTATCTCTCGAACGTCGCCTACGGCGAGTCCGTGGCGCGCGACGTCTGCGTCGTCTCCAACAGCCATGCCGGCGGCCTCTACGGCCAGGGCGGCGGCGTCGGCGCGAGCACCGCAGACCCCATCCTCGCCGAGCGGGTGACCGTCGTCTCCGTGAGCGCCTATGCAGGCGGGGTCTTTGGCGTGCCCACAAGCTATATCCGCTTCGTGAGGGCGCAGGACGTGGCCGTGTTCGGGAACACGCGCTCCGGCGGCATCAATGGGGGCGCCAGCTACGAGCCGACCTTCTGCGAGGTGCTCGACAGCGTGATATCGACCACCTACGACCCCCAGGTCACCACGTGGACGGGGCGGACGCCGCTCGCCCCCGTCGCCGCCGACTCGGGCAACAACCGCTATATCGGCGGCATCTCGGGTGGCGGCCGCGCCCAGTACTGCGCCGTCGTGAACTGCATCATCGGCGCTGTGGACGCACGGGACGTCGGCGGCGTCATCGGCCTCTACGACACCTCGGGCAACATCCGGGACAACGAGGTGAAGGACTGCATCGTCTACGGCGCGAGCAACATAGGCGGCGTGACGGGGAGGCTCTACAACTACCCGATCCTCCAGAACGTCGTCGCCAACACCACGGTCACGGGGAGCGGCACGGCCGTCGGCGGCATCGCCGGCCACCTCACGGCGACCCAGATCCTCTCCGGCGGCAACACCGCCTACACCTACTCCAACATCTTCTATGGCACGGTCACGGGCGCGGACTACGTCGGCGGCATCGTGGGGCGCACCGTCGGCAACCTCTACGACTACGAGCGCCGCGATCGCAACAACCACGTGATGGGCGACGTGGTGGTGACCGCTGGCACCCACGGCAGCTTCCTCTACAACCTCGACGACTCGCTTCCGATCGGCACCCGCATGAACGTCTTCCGCAACCGCATCTACGAGTACAGCCGCATGAAGATAAGCGGCGTCACGAAGTTCGCGAAGGACCCCTCCTTCGGCTTTGCGACGGCCTACTGGGAGGAGTACGACCTCAGCGGCGCGGGCTCGGTGACCGCGCAGCACGCAGAAAACGGGGATCTCACCTACGCGAACGTGAACCTCACCTCCGACATCACCATCACCGACGCTGCCGACGCCCTGAACGGGGGCCACAACCGCGAGAACCTGCTCTACAAGGCCCAGCACTACACGATGACGCACACCTTGGCGCTCGCGAAGAAGAACACAGGCATCCGCAACGACGCGACGGCCGACGCCACGAGGCTCAACCGGACCGACTTCAACATGTACTGGGGCCTCAACAGCCTCACGGGCGACTACGCCACGTGGGTCTACGGCTCCATACGCACCACCACCGGCCCCAACGGCACCGGCTACCTGCCCTACAAGACCCAGGACCTCTACGCCTCCGGCACCCGCGCCGGCGCCCCCTACACCATGGGCACCGACGGCTCCGGTGGCCCCGGCCCCGGCTTGGGCGTCAAGGGCATCTACAACCCCCGCATCGGCACCAACTACGCGACCCTCTACGGCACCGACCCCGCCTTCGTCGGCGGCAACCCCCTGCCCGCCTTCGACGCCTATCCCACCACCGCCGCCGAGAACGCCTACCTCAACCTCCTCTCCGCCGCCGCCCCCGCCTCCGAGCTCACGGCCCCCTCGCTCTACACCTCCGCCACCTCCGTCGACACCCTGACCCTGGAGTTCCCCTCCATCCTCCCCACCGCAACGATTCGCATCGAAGCCCTTACTGTCATTCCGAGCGAAGGCGCTGAACCCTCCGCCCTTACTGTCATTCCGAGCGAAGGCGCTGAACCCTCCGCCCTTACTGTCATTCCGAGCGAAGGCGCTGCCTCCGGCAGCGCCGCAGCCGAGGAATCCTTGGCCGCCCCAGCGGCCAACCCCGCCCCCTCAACGGCCGCAACGGAATCGGATACGGCCTCAACCGCTACTTCCCCCACCCCCCTCTACGAGGCCCCCTTCACCGAGCGCACCTACACGTTCCGCTACGACTTCGTGACCCCGCTCACCGTGACCGTCACCGCGCAGTCCGGCGAGGCCACGACCTTCACCATCGACCCCGCCACGGCGCGGCGCACGCTCCTGACCTGGGGCGACTCCTTCTACCACCTTGAGGCCGCCGGAGTCTACGCAGGCGATGCAGAGACCGGCACCCTCCTGCCCGGCGAGTTCGTCAACCTCGCCGCCGGCGAGGCGCTTACGGCCAGCGGCGACGTCTACGACCTCGCCACAGGCACGGTGCTGCGCACGACGGCCGCCGCCGACATCGCCCTGCTCGACGCGACCCAACCGCTGTTTACCGCCGAGTACGAGGGCATGCCGATCAACACCTACGCGAACTACTCGCTCATCGGCCCCGCGAGCGGCACGCTGGAGCAGGAGCTGCGGCTCTTCGTGAAGGACGACCGCCTCGCCGCCCTGCATCCCTCGCTGCCCGTGGCCCTGGGCGCGGTCATCATGGACGAGGTCACGGATGCGGACGACTCCGCCTCCGGCGGTTCCGGCGGCGCGGCCCCGGCCACGCACGACCTGCTCACCGTGCTGGGCACCGACGGCGTGATCGCAGACACCACGGAGACGGGCGTCGTGCTGCCCGAGGGCTTCAACAACGGCAACATCGTCGAGATGACCAGCAACCTCTCCACCAGCCTCCCGCTCGCGATGGTGCGCTACGCCTCGGGCAAGGTCGTCGCCTTCGACTACCTCACGGGCGAGGAGCGCACGCTGGCCGACGCCGCAGGCGACATCAGCCTGATCGACTACGCGACGAGCTTCCTCCAGTCGCAGTCCGACTCGATGCTCGACCTCCTGCCGCGCGGCAACTCCCAGCTGCTCAACAACAGCGACTACTACCTCAACGCCGCGACCCCCTCCGCCCCCGGCACCGCCACCGCCCCCGGCAGCGCCGCCGCAGCCGGCACCGGCACCGACGCCGGCACCGCCGCCCTCGACGGCCCCGGCGCCTCCGACGGCGCCTCCACCCTCGACGGCCCCGCCGCTGCGGGCGGCCCCGCCTCCACCGATGGCCCCGATAGCGCCGCCGACCCCTCCACTGTCATCCCGAGCGACCCCCTTACTGTCATCCCGAGCGAAGGGGGCGAAGCCCCCGCAGCCGAGGGATCCTTGGCCGCCTCAGCGGCCAACCCCGCCCCCGACAGCTCCGCCAGCGGCGACGGCTCCGATACTGCCGGAGACGACACATTCCCCTCCTCTGGAGGGGTGGCGCAAAGCGCCGGGGTGGTCTCAGGCGATGCCGACGACTCCATCGCCCCCGGTGTGGGCAACTCCTCCTCCTCCGGCGGCAACTCCTCCTCCTCCGGCGGCCCCTCCGGCCCCTCCTCCGGCTCCCTCACGCGCCCCGAGCCCAAGCAGCAGCTCCTCGCCGTCTACAACTACGACACCGACACCTACGAGCTCTTCGACCAGGCATCCATGCTCGGCGAGCAGCAGGCGTCCCCGCTCGCTGCCATTGAGGCGAGCACGATCCTCGGCGACGTGGGCACCATAACCCCCGTCGGATCGAACGATTCTCAGTCCTGGCTGACCTCGTTCTTCTCCGACTTCCGCCTCGCCGCCCTCGCCCTGCTGGTGGTGACCATAGCGGGCCTCCTGATCTACCTCTCCGTCAAGCGCACACGTCTGCGCTGACGGATCACCCCCCCCCCCCCCCCCCCCGGGGGGGGCCCCCCCACCCCCCCGGGGAGGGGGGGGGGGGGGGGGTGGCGGGGCCCCCCCCCCCCCCCAGGGCCGGGCCCGGGGGGGCCCCGAG
>JAISGJ010000238.1 GCA_031263105.1 Coriobacteriales bacterium | reverse complement strand
CGGGATGGCAGTGGGGGCTCGGGATGGCAGTGGGGGCTCGGGATGGCAGTGGGGGCCGGGATGGCAGTGGGGGCCGGGATGGCAGTGGGGGCCGGGATGGCAGTGGGGGCCGGGATGGCAGTGGGGGCTCGGGATGGCAGTGGGGGCCGGGATGGCAGTGGGGGCTCGGGATGGCAGTGGGGGCCGGGATGGCAGTGGGGGTGTGACGTGTAACCCTCACAGAGTGACCGACCGGGTCGCTCGCATAAGTCTCTCGCATAAGGGGAGCTGCAAGGATGCTGTATGTCGGTCTGGTATACTGGGCAGTGAAACATCTGGAAGGGTACCGTTGAATGCAGCTTAAACACTCCCACCCTTAAGGAATGTCATGCCCGCTCCGCTCGTCCTCAACCGCTATCGCCTGCTCGAGACCACCGGCAAGGGGAGCTTCGGCACGGTCGATGTCGCCTGGGACAGCCGGCTGCAACGCCGGGTGGCCATCAAGCGCATCCCCCTTGCCATCGACGCGACCGACCTGCCCGGCATCCAAGAGGCGCGCACGGCGGCACTGCTCAACGACGCGCGCATCGTCAACGTGCTGGACTTCGAGGTCACGGGCACCGAGGCGCTGCTCATCATGGAATACGTGGACGGCCCCACCCTTGGGACGCTTCTGCGGGAGAGCACCGAACTGCTCGACCTCGACCTTGTCGCCACCGTTGTGAAGGACGTGGCCGCAGCGCTCGAGTACGCGCATGAGAACCAGGTGCTCCACCTCGACATCAAGCCCGACAACATCCTCATCGACCACAAGGGGCATCTCAAGGTGAGCGACTTCGGGCTGTCCCAGCTCTCGGGGACCGTCGGCTTTGCCGAGCCGCAGGGCGGCACCATCGGCTATATGCCTCCCGAGCAGCTTATGCAGGGCGAGGTGGACGAGCGCACCGACCTCTGGGCACTTGCAATCCTGCTCTACCAGCTGCTCACGGGCCGCAATCCCTTCTTTGCACAGACGACCGACGAGTCGCTTGCGCGCATCCTGAACGAGCCCTTGCCCTTGCCCTCGTCGCTGCGGCCCGGCCTTGGCCCCGCACTTGACGAGGTACTTGTCACGGCGCTCATGGCGGACAAGCACCTGCGCTTCGCCCGCGTCGCGGACTTCGTCGCCGAGGCCATGCCCCTGCTCGGCAACGCCCAGACCGGGCGCCGCCGCCTGAAACGCCGCGTCAACGAGCGCGACCTCGACGAGGGCACGCCTTCCGACGACCGGCCCCGCACGGACGGCCCCTTTGAGGGGGAGGAGGGCGCAGGCGGGCGCAGGGGCGGCGGGGGCGCAGGCGGGGGCGGCCGCAGGGGCGGCTGGGGCGGCTGGGGCGCAGACAGCGACGCCGCCGAACATGACGACCTTTCGGCCGCAGCCTCGGCCGTTCGCGCCCCCTCCCTCTGGGAGCGCCTGCCGAGCCGTCTGCGGGGCACGCTCGGCCGCTTGGTGGCCGCCCTTGCCTGCGGGACGTTTGCCGCCATAGGGCTGGGCGGCTTCGACCTCTCGGCCACGCCCGGACTCCCGGCCCTGCCTGTGCTGGGGGCGCCGGCCGACGCGCCGTCCGTCATCCTCGTAGGCGTCGTCGCCCTCATCGCGCTCGGGGGCTTCCTCGTGCCGCAGCTCGGCAGCCTGCTCGCCTGCGCGACGCTCGCGGGCGGCATCGCCGCACAGGGCTCCTTTCTCGTCGCCGGCGCACTGGCCCTGGCCCTCGTGGCCTGGTGGCTGCTCTGCGGCCGCAAGGGGCACGCCGAGTCGGTCGTCGTGACGCTCGCGCCGCTTCTGGGAACCCTGGGGATGGCCTTCGCGCTTCCGTTGCTTGCAGGCCGCTTCCTGCCTTGGGCGCGCGCGGTCGCAGCGGCGACGGCGCAATGGGTCGTCCTTGTCGCGCTCGCCGCCTTCACGGGCAACGGCAGCATCGTGCCTGCGGGCCTCGTGCTGTCTGCGCCGGACGGCCTTGTCCCCACATCGCTGCTTGCGTATCTCGGGCAGCCCCTGTGCTGGGTCACGCTGGCCTCCCTGCTGGCAGCCGCCTTGCTCATGTCGCTTTGCACCTCGCGCCGAAGCGGCCTCCTGCGCCTCACGGGGCTCCTCCTGGGCTGTGCGGCGCTCGCCGCGCCCTGGGCCGTTGCGGCCTTTGTGCTGCATGGCAGCCCGTGGATCAACGACACGGCTTCCATCGGGGCCTGTGTGGGGCTTTCGTTTATACTGTTGTTGATGCTTGACGTGCTGGGCGTGCCGTCGGGCATGACATCTGAGGAGGATTGACGTGGGTATGTTCTCACGGTTGGAAGGCGGCCTCGACAGCGCCTTCGACAAGGCGGCAGGCGCGGTGTTCCGTGCCCCTCTCGAACCCGCCCAAATAGCCAAACGCGCCGAGAAGCAGATGAACCGCGAGAAGCTCGTAGGCGCGGGCACGCAGTACGCCCCCACCCTTTACACGGTGCTTGTCGGCACAGGCGACGACCGCAAGCTTTTCGGCTTCTACCCCACCATGGCGGCGGAGATAGAGACCTACCTGGTGGGAAAGGGCACGGAGAACGGCCTCAAGTTCGACGGTCGCCCCCTCGTGCGCTTCATCGTGGACGAGAACCTCAAGAGCGGCAAGTTCGACGTCATAGCCGAGAACGTGGCCGCACCCATCGTCGCGCAGCTTCGCGACGAGGAGATGGAGTTCTGGGGGCTCAAGGAGCCAACGGGGCAGGACAGGGGGAAAGACAAGGCGGACGACGCGGGCCTCGACCGCCTCGGGGCGGCCGCAGGGGCCGGGCCGGGCATCGCCGGCGCCTCTGTGGTGCTCCCGGCACTCGATGCGTTGCCGCAGGTGGAGCCTTTGGTGCCGCTGCAGGCGGAGCCGCTGCCGATGGTCGCCGCGAGCGGGGCCGCCCGTCTGGCGACCGCAGATGACGACCCGTATGGGGCGGCCGCAGACAGCGCCTCCCCAAGACCCGTAAGCGAAGCCCTTCGAGGGCCCGCCCTCGGCGGCACGGCGCGCCTCGCCAACCTCAACGCAGGCAAGAGCTACGCGCTCACCGATACGTCCATGGTGCTCGGGCGGGATGCCTCCTGCGACATCACCGTCGACGACGTGAACATCTCGCGCCGCCACGTGCGCTTCACGCAGGACGCGCTCGGCTCATGGAAGCTCACCGACCTCGACTCCACCAACGGGACACGCCTCAACGGCAGCCCCGTCGCCTCGGCGCTGCTGCGCGACGGCGACCAGATCGCCCTCGGCGTGACGGTCCTCGAGTTCCGCGTGTCGGTGGGAGCGCACGCGCGTGTGCCAGGGGGACGCGCATGATCGACATTGCCTTGTTCGCCGGACGGATCCTGCTGGTCGTGTTGCTGTTCCTGTTCCTGTTCGTCGTGATGCGGACGGGGATCGGCCTCGTGCGCGGCCAGGGCCATAAGGGCGACGCCTGGACGGTCGCCATACAGCACGGGCCCCGGGAGCTGCGCGGCGTGAAGATAGCCGTCGCCGGCCCCGTCGTGGTGGGACGCGCCCCCGGCGCCGACATCGTCATCGCCGCCGCCTACGTCTCAGGGCGTCACGCGCGCTTCTCGCGCCTCGCCGAGAACCTCGTCATCGAGGACCTCGGCTCGACGAACGGAACCACGGTGAACGGCACCCGCATACACGGCGCCGAGCAGCTCAACGACGGCGACATCGTCGGAATCGGCGATGTGACCATACGGGTGAGCGGTCCATGACCCCTGCCAAAAGGAACGGGCCCTGGCCGTCCTCGCAGGCGGGAACGGGGGGCGCCAAGCGCGCCGGGCCCTTCTCGCGCGTCGGAGCCAAGTCGCGCACGGCCCCGCATGCCGATGTCGGCTCACGCACCGACGTCGGCCGCATACGCGACCATAACGAGGACTCGCTCCTGGTCCTGCCGCCCCTTTACGTCGTCGCCGACGGCATGGGCGGACATGCCGCAGGCGAGGTGGCGAGCGAGCTTGCCGTCCGCGTCTTCGAGGATGCCGAGATACGCGGCACGGACGGCACGGCGCTCAGGGACGCGGTGCTCGAATCGAACCGGGTCATCATCGACGCCGCGCGCAGGGGCATCGGCCGGGAGGGCATGGGCACGACGCTCACCGCAGCGGTCATCGAAAACGACCAGCTCCTCATCGCGCAGGTGGGCGATTCGCGTGCCTACCTTATGCGGGACGGACAGCTGCGCCAGGTGACCCGCGACCACAGCTTCGTCGCACAGCTTGTCGCCACGGGACGCCTCACGCCCGAGGAGGCCCGCGTCCATCCCAAGCGCTCCGTCATAACGCGCGCACTCGGCTCCGACGAGGGGCTGCAGCCGGACATCTACGAGGTCTGCATCCACACGGGCGACCGCCTCATGCTCTGCTCCGACGGGCTGAACAGCATGGTGGACACCGCCCGCCTCTCCCAGCTGCTCGCCGCAGCCCCCGATCCCCAAGCCGCCGCCGACGCGCTCGTCGATGCGGCGAACGAGGCGGGCGGCCACGACAACATCACCGTCATCGTCGTCGACATCAACGATGCGAGGCCGCAGGCGGCCCTGCGTCAGAAGCGCCGCTTCATGCGCGGCATAGCCGCCTTCCTCCTCGTGCTCGTCCTCATCGTGGCGGGCACGGTCGGCGGCGTGTACGCCTACGCGCGCAACGCCGCGTTCCTTATCGAGGAGGACGGCTACGTCGCCTTGTACCGCGGGCTTCCGGGGGACGTGCTGGGCTTCGAGCTCAAATGGCGGGAGGAGAGGACGCGCGTCCCCTCGACCGCCCCGCCGCTCAACCCGACGACGGTCAGCGGCCTTGCGACGGGCATCCAGACCGAGTCGCTCGACGAGGCGCGGGACCTCGTCAGGCAGTACGAGAAACTGCTGGAAGGGCGATGAGCGAGACATGAGCCGCCGAACCACCGAGCTTCTCCTGCTGCTCGCAGCCACACCGGCCATCATCCTGCTCTTCGTCCTTGCGCTCGTGAACGACGAGAAGCCCCTGAGCCTTGAGACGCTGGCAGTGCCCCTGGGCCTGTTCGCTGCGTTCGTCGTCTCCCATGTCGCCGTGCGCAGGCTCGCACCGAACGCCGACCCCGCGCTGCTCCCCATCGTGTTCGTGCTCAGCGGCATCGGCATCGCCTTCGTCATGCGCCTTGCGCCCGAACTCGCGCCCCGCCAGATCATGTGGTTGTTCATCTCCATCGCCGCGATGCTCGTGACGCTCGTCCTGGTGCGCTCCGTCCGCAGGCTTTGCAGCTACAAGTACATCCTCATGCTGCTCGGCATCATCTTGTTGCTGCTGCCGGCCGTCGCGGGGACGGAGATCTACGGCTCCAAGATATGGCTCAAGGTCGGCAGCTTCTCGTTCCAGCCGGGCGAGGTCGCCAAGGTGCTTGTCGTGCTGTTCCTCGCAGGCTATCTGGCGGACAACCGCGAGATGCTCTCGGTCGGCGGACGGCGCATCGGGCCCTTCACGGTGCCCGACCTGCGCACGCTGGCCCCCCTGCTCGTCATGTGGGCGATAAGCCTGGTGATCGTCGTGTTCGAGCGCGACCTCGGAAGCGCGCTCCTGTTCTTCGGGCTGTTCCTCGTGATGACCTACATCGCGAGCGGGCGCAAGGTGTACGTCGTTGCAGGCGTGGCCCTGGCGGCCGTCGGCGGCGTGGCGGCCTTCTTTGTCTTCAGCCACGTGCAGCAGCGCATCGACATCTGGCTCGACCCCTTTGCATACCGGGAGACATCCGGCTGGCAGCTCATCCAAGGCCTCTACTCGCTCGCAGACGGCGACCTGTTCGGAACCGGCATCGGGCGCGGCCTGCCCGACCTCATCCCCGTCGTCGAAAGCGACTTCATCTTCGTCGCCATGGCCGAGGAGATGGGCCTGCTCGGCGCGAGCGCCGTGCTTCTGCTCTTCGTGCTGTTCGCGGTGCGCGGCCTCACCGTCGCCGCGCGGGCGGACTCCGACGTGGCCGCCTTCGCCGCCATAGGGCTCACGACGGCCATCGTCCTGCAGGCCTTCGTCATCGTCGGTGGCGTGACGCGGCTCATTCCGCTGACAGGGGTCACCTTGCCGTTCATGAGCCAGGGGGGCTCCTCGCTCCTCGCGAGCTTCATCATCGTCGGCCTGCTGCTGCGCACCAGCGACAACGCGACGGGGATAGGGAAGGAGCTTCAGGGCGTCTCCACCTTCGACGGGGGCATACTCGGCAGGGTGACCCTCGGCAAACGCATCACGCTGCTCGTCACGGGCTTCGCCTGCCTGTTTGCAGTGCTCATCGGCAACCTCGCCTGGCACATGCTCATCGATGCCGAGGCCATGCATGCGGACCCCGCGAACGGCCACGTGCTGGAACGCAACCTCAACATCCAGCGTGGGGCCATCCTCACGACGGACGGGACGGTGCTCGCACGGAGCGAGCAGGACGAGAACGGGCGCTGGAAACGCGTGTACCCCGGAGGCTCCTTCGCCTCCCATGTCGTCGGCTACACCTCTTCCGTGTTCGGCTCGACGGGCGTGGAGTCCACCTATGCCGACACGCTCGCGGGACGGACGGACCTCAGCAGCTGGAGCGACGCGCTCGACGTGCTCGCCGACAGGCAGGTGCCCGGAAACGACCTCTACCTCACGCTCGATGCGCGCATCCAGGCGGCCGCCGAGGCTGCGCTTGCAGGCGAGGTCGGCGGCGTGGTCGTGCTTGAGGCGGGCAGCGGCGCCCTGTTGGCGAGCGCCAGTGCGCCGACCTTCGACAACAATGCGGTCGAGTCGATACTCGACGGAAGCGGCGGCGGCTCGGGGGGCGGCTCGGGGGGCGGCGAGGGCCTGCTGGTCAACCGCGCGACGCAGGGGCTCTACGCCCCCGGATCGACCTTCAAGTCCGTCACGCTTGCCAGTGCGCTCGCGCAGGGCATCACGCTCGATGCGAGCTACGATGCGCCCGGCAGCATCGACATAGGCAATGCCCCCGTAACGAACTTCGACTCGTTCGACTATGGGAACGTCAGCCTGCTCAAGGCATTCGAGGTGAGCTCCAACACCGTCTTCGCCCAGGTGGCCGACCAGGTCGGTGCCAGCCGACTCTGCGACACCGCCGAGCGCCTCGGCTTCAACCGCGACCTCGGAACGGACTTCGACGTCGTGCGGTCACTCATGCCCGACCCCGGCGAGATGACGCAATGGGAGACCGCCTGGGCAGGCGTCGGCCAGCCTGTCGGCGAGCACAAGAGCCCCGCCGGCCCCCAGGCTACCGTGCTCCAGATGGGCATGGTCGCCTCGGCGATAGCGAACAACGGGGTGCTCATGAGGCCGCATGTCCTCGAGCGGGTGGTGAACGCGCAGGGCGAGCAGGTGCAGGAGGCAAGCCCCGTCCGCATCGGCGAGGCCCTCTCCCCCGAGGTCGCCAAAAAGGTGCAGGAGGCCATGGCAGGCGTCGTGGCGACCGGGACCGGGACCGCTGCGCAGATCGACGGCTACACCGTGCGCGGCAAGACGGGGACCGCACAGACGGACAATCCCCAGGACGATTCCTGGTTCATAGGGTATGTGGAGGTGAACGGGCACACGGTCGTGGTCGCCCTTGTCGTCGAACAGACATCAGGCGGCACCGCGACCCCCAAGGCCCGCGACATCCTCCAAGCCGCGATAGGGGTGTACGGATGAGGTTACTGTTCACGCCCCCACTGTCATTCCGAGCCTGTCGAGGAATCTTCGACCGCGAAGCGGTCGACCGTAGGTCGAAGGCCCCCTCCGACCTACTGTTGGTCGCTTCGCGACCAAAGA
>JAISGJ010000235.1 GCA_031263105.1 Coriobacteriales bacterium | reverse complement strand
TCTTTGGTCGCGAAGCGACCAACAGTAGGTCGGAGGGGGCCTTCGACCTACGGTCGACCGCTTCGCGGTCGAAGATTCCTCGACAGGCTCGGAATGACAGTGGGGGCGTGAACAGTAACGAAGTAGGTCAGTAAGTCCAAGAAAACGTCCGTGCCCCCTGCCCCGCGTTAAAGAGCCAACAACATGGCCTTCAATTCTGGGAGGTCCTTCCGGACTGTTCGCCAGACAATCCCCATGTCGAGGCCATCGTAGCTGTGTGCGGCGGCGTTCCTGAAGCCGACTATCTGCTGCCAGGGAATCTCCGTATGCCTTGCGCGGTAATCGCTGCCCAAGCGCCCCGCCAGTTCCCCTATGTTGAGTATCGCCATCGTCAATGCGTGCTGTGCGAACACGTCACCTGCGAAATCGTCCTCGGTCATAGCCTTCGAGGCATCAAGCACGAAGTCTATTTCGCCGACGATTCGCTCAACCAACAGCCCGTTTCTCTCAACCATACACCGTCACCGTCCTCCCTGGGTCGAAGTCAGGGTCGATGAGCCGCTCGCGATTGAGAGGGTACCGTATCACATCGACCCGGATGTCGAGCTCGTCTTGGATTTGTTCTTGGAACCCCAGATAGTTGAGCAGGGACGGTGCCTCGTAGTACTCGACCAGCAGATCGATGTCGCTCTCGTCCGTGGCGCGCCCATCGGCGTACGAGCCGAACAGCCACACGCTCTTTATTCCGTTTTCCGATGCGTATCTAGCGACGACAGCCTTAATTTGCTCAAGTGTGTAGCGCATGGTTGAACCTTCGTCTCTGCCACAGACCGGTATTCTACTTCGCAATTCTATCATGTCGGCGAAGTATGACGTAGTCCCACTGGCAGACTTTTCGATAGTGATACCAACCGTTGTTACCGTTCACGTCCCACTCATTCCGGGCCCCGCCAAGGAAACCTTGGCTGCTTCAAATCCTCGGCCCCGCGTATTTTTGTGCGTCGTGCGAATCCGCACTCGCAATGGATTGCGCGTCGTGCATGGGAGGAAGGTCATGCTGAAATGAAAAGCCCACGAGAGGCTGCTGGACTGGAACTAAGCGCTACTGCTGCGCCAGCCAGTGGGATGTGAGCGGTAACGCCTCGGCTGCACGGCAAGGCGCTCTCGGGCTTCGTCTCGGTCAAGCTATCAGAAAGACGATAGAATAGCCCAAGGAACCGCCTAGGGAACCACCGATTTATTGCTGCGCTAATAAAATGGTTTACAAACCGGCGGCGTACCTCGTATGCTCGTTCTTGAAGTATGACTCCACCTTGTCCGGCTGCCTCTGTCGCCTGGCCAGGAAGGAGCGGGCGCTGCCGGACAGCTCCTCCTCCGTCGACGCCGACGGCAGGCGCTCCATCTCCCGCTTCAGGTCGCTGTCGAGATACTCGTCCGGGTTGTACTCCGGCGCGTAGGCTGGCAGGAAGAACACCTCGATGGAGGCCCCGTGCACGGCCGCCCATGCGGCCACCTTCTTGGAGTGGTGCGCCCTCAGGTTGTCCAGTATGAGCAGCACCTTGCGCCCGCTGTCGCGGCAGAGCCTGCGCATGAAGCCTATGAGCGTGTCCGGCCCCACCGTCTCCCTGGTGATGGTGAAGCGCAGCTTGCCCCTGTTGGAGACGGCGGACAGCATGTTCAGCTTCATCCTCCTGGCCTCGACCATGAGCACCGGGGCCCTGCCCCTCGGGGAGTAGCCCTTGATGAAGTTGGAGGTGTTTTGCAGGGCGGTCTCGTCGCCCCAGTATATCTCCGCCCCCTCCGACCTGGCCTTCTGCTCGATCTCGGGGTACTCCTCCTCCAGCCAGGCGCGGATGCGCTCCGGGTCCTGCCTGTTGGCCCGGCGCACCGGGCGCTGCTTGGAGAAGCCCCAGCGGCGCAGGTAGCAGCCCACCGTGGACGGCGGCAGCCCCACCCCGAACTCCCGCATCGCAAGCTCGGCCACGGACCTGCGGTCCCACAGGCAGCAGGCCATCTTGAGCTGGTCGGGGTTCTTCTCGGTTATCGTCTCGACAACGAAGGACTCCTGCTCCGGGGTCAGCCTGCGCTTGGAGCCGGCCTTGCGCCCCCGCGCCTTCGGCCTGAGCGCCGCCGCCCCGCCGGACTCGGCCCTGGCCTTGACGTTGTAGACGAACTGCCTGCTGACGCCGAGCAGGCCCGCCACCTCCGACGGCCTCAGGCCCTTGGACAGCAGCCTGGCCGCCGACTTCCGCAGCTGGTGCTGCCCGTCGCTGCCCAGGCGCCTGCCGTCTGTGCGCTCGTCTTCCATACTCAGATGACAGCATGTTCATCGCTTCTTGTCAACCATTTATTTAGCGGGTCAATAATCGCCTGCCCATCTTCTGATCGTGTTATGCAGCCCGCCGAAGCGGGCTGCACTGTCTTGCGCATCGCAGTATCTCCCCCACACAACCTTGCCTGTGTGCCCAAATGCCCTGCACGCACAAGGTAGGAGGACAGAGATGTCGGCGTGCCCAATAGGCAATTATGCTATAATAGTCGCATACGGGAAAGGAGCAGGCATGGCACACGGGCAGACGACGTTTTCTGACATGGAATACGCAAAACGCAGGAAAAAGACCAGGCGCGAGGAGTTCTTGGACATGATGGACCATGTGCTTTGTTGGGATGAGCTCGTGGCTGTCATAAAGCCTTACTGCTATGACGCAAAGCGGGGACGGCCGCCGCGCGGCATCGAGGTGATGTTGCGGATGTATCTTCTCCAGGCGTGGTTCAACCTCTCTGATGAGGCAGTGGAAGATGCCATATGCGACAGCTACGCCTTCAGGAAGTTCATGGGAATGGACTTCGCCGTTGAGCAGGCACCGGATGCGACGACGCTTTGCAAGTTTCGCCATATCATGGAGGCGCACAATATCGGCAAGGCGATATTTGACTCCATAGCCAGCTTTCTGGAGGACAACGGCCGGATGATGAGGGGAGGCACGATAGTGGACGCCGCCATCATAGACGCGCCGTCCTCCACCAAAAACGCCGCAAAGGCACGCGATCCCGAGATGCACCAGGCGCGCAAGGGCAACGAGTGGTACTTCGGCACGAAGCGCCACTCGGGGGCAGACGCGGCCACAGGATACGTGCACACCATAACCGCCACGGCCGCAAACGTCGCAGACATCGACGAGGCGGCAAGCCTGGTGAGGGAAGACGACCACACGGTGTGGGCCGACGCGGGATACGTCGGCATGGAAAAGCGCGACGAGGTCAGAGGCGATGGGCACTTAAGGGACATGGATTGGCGAGTGAATCGCCGCCGCCCAAAGGTCGCCAGGGAATACCCCGAGGGGCCATCACGGGATTTCGAGAAGATGCTGGAGAAGGAGAAGCCACGGGCAAGAAGCAAGGTCGAGCACCCCTTCCACATAGTCAAGGACATCTTCGGCTTTCGCAAGGCCAGGTACAGAGGCATCCAGAAAAACCTCGACAGGCTCCATATGCTTTTCGCCAGCGCCAACATCTATATGCTCGGGTGTGCGATGAGGTTGGAGGAGGAGGCGCGGTCGCGCAAGCGGCCGCTTGCGCAAGCCTGCCCGTAATGCGGGAAAAGAAGGTAGAGATGCCCTGATAAGGCCCCTACAGGGGCCGATGAGGGGCAAGACCGGTCGGGCGGCACAAAAAAGGCCCGGAATCGCCCGTTTCGGTGATGGGCCCAGGCAAACAGAGGCGATTAAATCAGCGTCTCCCTAGGGAAGCGCCGATTTATTCCCCCTGAGCGCACCGCTTGCGTCAATCGTGTTATGTGGCCCGCCTTGGCGGGCCACATTTTTTTTGATAGGCCCTGATATCGGCAAGAACATAA